>CAWIJV010000002.1:0-27576 GCA_963836585.1 uncultured bacterium | reverse complement strand
GAGCAAAGACACGCCAAAAGATGGTCCTTTGGTAATCCGTTCCACTATGCCCTCACGCCGGGCGCTGAGCATCCGTATGAGCTTTATTCATATGGCTCCAAGCGGCAAGGGTGCTCCAAAGAGCGAGTGGATAGATGCGTGGAAGTAGTAACGGTTTCACCCTTCTTGAACTTTTAGTTGTCCTGGCCATCATTGGCATCATGATGGCCGTTGTGGTTCCTAATATAAGAAATTTGCTGCCGGGCAAAGAGCGCAAGCTGTTTATTGAACGGCTCAATGGCTTAACACGCCTGGGATGGCAGCGCGCTATTGTTGAGCACAAGCTGCAAAAAATTGCGGTGGATATAAAGAATAGAATGATTTGGCTTGAATCAGCTACCGGTTCGCTTAAAGAGGGCCAGCCGGAATTTAAACGTGCCAAGGGGGCCTATGTTGCCAGCTCATTAAAAATTCCCCAATCGATTGAGATAAAAAATTTTATCATCGAAGGATTTGATGAGATGAGTAGATACGGTGCCGGCAGAAAGACAGAAGAAAGTTGGTTTTATATCGTCCCCGATGGCCTTGCTCAAGCAGTAACGATCAATTTTTTGGATACAGCCAATCGTAATGCGGCCGGCAAACCGCGGCAATTTGGCTTGGTGCTTAATCCTTTTAGCGCGCAGTTTAAAGTGTATGATGGATTTCAGAAATAAAAAAAATGCTTCGACGGGGCTCAGCACGAACGGTTACTCGGATTTCAGAAGTGCTCGCGGCTTCACCCTCATTGAAGTCCTCTTATCGCTTGCCATTATTGGCCTGGTGCTCACTCCTATTTTTCGATCGAGTCAACGGTGCTGCGCACCAGCTCAGCATCGGCGCATCTATTTACCCGCCTGATGTATGCAAAAGATTTTTTGATTGATCAACAATTTGAGCACAGCCAAGAGAGCGCTCCGGCCCAGGCTGAGCTAAAAATCACAACGCCGGCTACTACGTTTAAATTTGATTCGCAAAAAATTCCTGAAAATTCCGCGCTTAAAAAAATAAAAAATGTGATGGTTGAGAGTGTCACCATGGAATGGACCGATGCGCGAAATAAAAAGCGGCGAGAGAAATTGGTCACCTTCGCCTTTAAACCGGAGGGCAAACATGAATAAGGGCAATCCCGGTTTTACCTTGCTGGAACTCTTGATCGCCACCATGATTGCCTCAATCCTGGGCATGCTTCTGTTTGCAGCATTTTTTCAGATTAATAGGTTTGTGCCGGTGATTGATGCGCGCACGCAGATTATTGAAAAAGCTGCGCTGGTCAACGATCAGCTAGAAAAAGATCTTGCAGGCGTGATCGCCCCGCCGGAATTTTATGCGCGGCAGCCGCGCGAAAAGCAGGATCAAAAGAAACCGGAACAAAAAGAAGAGCCGGAAGGTAAAGATGAAAAAAAGAAAAAACCACTGGAAAAGCTTTTTTATAGTGTTAATAAAGGTGGCATGCTTGATCAATTAACATTTATTACCACCAGCTCACTGCAAGTCTATTGGGGGCCAAAAAGCGGCAGCGCCAAGCCGCGCATGGTGCGGGTGCTGTATACCCTCAAAGAAGAGCCCAATAAAACTAAAGATGGCAAGAAGTCCTATTCATTGGTGCGCACTGAGTCCCCACGCCTTGATTTTGATGAGATTCGTGAAAATAGTTCAGAATATGTGCTTGCTACCGGTATTAAATCACTCACGGTTGATTACACGGCGATTATGGTAGAGCCGGAACGCAAAGGGACTCCCGGACAAAAAACTGAAGAAAAAAAAGAAGAGAAAAAAGAGCCGGAGGTGGTGCAGGTTAATGAGTGGGGCCGCGCCAAAAAAGAGGAACCGCAAAAGAAAGATGAAAAGCAGTTGCCGCTGGTGCCGGCCATTGCGGCATTTGAAATTAATTTTTGGGATCAGGCAAAAAAGCGGAGCATGGCATTTCCGTTTACTATAGCAATTCCTGCTAATCTGCCGCTCAAGAAAGCGAATGAGCAGATTGCCGAGCGGATGCTGGGAACCCTCAAAGATCTGTTTGGCCAATCGGTGCAACAAAATAGTCAAAAGCAGCAGCCTCCCACACAGCTGGCGCAGCGCACGCAGCCGCACTTTAATTTTGGAGGAAGACGATGAAAGGCCAACCGGGATATATTCTGGCAACCACGCTGGCATTCATGGCAATGCTCATGCTCATGGGTGCCTATTTGGTAAATAAAAGCTTGGTGTTTGGCGCGTATACCAAAACGATGATTGCGCGTGAAAAAGCACGCCAATTGGCCTATGGCGGCATTCAGCTTGCCATGAGCCAACTTGCAGGCGAGGTAACCCAGCCTACGCCAAAGGCTACGGCGGGCACGGAAAAAGAGCAGGCCGCTCAAAAAGACAAAGATAAACAGCAAGAGCCGCCACTCAGTGATGGCAAGCAACTGCTCAAACAATTACTGCCTATCTTTGGCAAACCGCAAACATTTGCGCTCAAACAATCGATAGAAGGCATCACCGGTGCCATTATTATCACCATCGGTTCAGAAGATGGCAAAATTAATCTCAATGCGGCCTATGATTTTGATAAGCACAAATTTGTGGGCGAAGGAAGCGCTCAGGGTGACATGAAAAAAACGATGCAAGAAATTTTCATGCTCATCAAAGAGCGCATGAATGTCGATCTGTTTCCTGAGTTAGAAAAATATCTCAAAGAGCGCAAATATCCGCTCAATGATGTGAGTGAGTTGCTCACGATTAAAGGATTTGCGACATTTGCAAATGCAAGCGAGCCGCTTACTTTGAATAATCTGTTTACCGTCTCTTCATTGCGCGGCGGGCTTGAGCCATGGCTATTGTCTGATGGTATCTTAGCAATTGCGGGTGCCAAGCGATTGACTGAAAAATCGGCCGATGATCTGCTTAAAAATTATAAGGATCGCGCCGATTGGAAAACTGAGTGGGCAAAAATATTCAAGCCACTTTATGGCATCGATTATGCGGCGCTGCCCAAAGGCGTGGCGGCACTATTAAATGCGGCATTTGATCCACGCACCTTCAATGTAATTTCTGTAGGCATGGCGGGCGATGTGTCGATTCGTTTGCTAGCAATAGTTGAGCGTGCGCGCGCTGCCGATGGCACGATCAAGATGATGATTAGAAAAATAACTATAGTGTAGGGGCTCGGTATGAAAAATATTTATATTCAAATTGATGAGTTGCAAAAGAAAATTGATAAGCAGCGGCCTTTGTCGGTGCGTTTTTTAAAAGAAGTTCGGGAATATTATCGCATCGGCCTTACCTACACGAGCAATGCTATGGAGGGTAACTCACTGACAGAAACAGAAACAAAAATTGTGCTCGAAGATGGCATCACCATCGGCGGCAAGCGTATTGTTGATCATCTGGAAGCAATTGGCCATAGCGATGCCTATAATTATTTGTATCAGTTGATAAAGCAGACAAAAATTACACTCAATGATATCAAAAGATTGCATCATCTTTTTTATTTTAGAATTGATGAAAATAATGCGGGTGTGTATCGCAAAGAACGAGTGAGAATCACCGGTTCTAAATATGCATTACCTGCGCCGACTGAACTTGATGATCTGATGAAAGAATTTATTAGTTCCCTGGCACAATATCGCAAGAAAAAGCATCCGGTTGAAGCAGCAGCGCTTGCGCACAAAGAGTTTGTCTTTATTCATCCGTTTGTGGATGGCAATGGAAGAGTTGCGCGCTTGCTCATGAATCTTATTTTGCTGCAGGAAGGATATGAGATTGCGCTTATCCCGCCTATGCTGCGCACTCAATATATTCAAGCGCTTGAAAAAGCACACACTGATGACGAAGATTTTTTGCTCTTTATTGCAAAAGCGGCAAAAGAAACCCAGCAAGATTATATGCGCCTATTTATTGAGGAATAGTGCGACAGGTGTGTGCATCCCAATAATCGTGTAATGCAATTTTATAGCGATACGCCAATAAGTGAGCCACGCAACTCACATCAGGAAACGGTTCATGAAGTAGATGTGCCACTGAGCGTGATGCATGCTCCAATTGATAGTGCGCCGTCCAACTTTGAAACACATTTTTGTAATAGGCAAGCCGCTGCAAGCGCTCGGTGATTTTTGTAAATTGCACCGTGCTAAACGGAATGATCGCGGTGAGCTTAAGATATGAGATCCAGGAAAATGCTTCTTGATACCAGAGGAGCAGCTCTTCCTCTTGATCAACGGTTCTCATAAAAGTTCCTAGCGGCCGCACCAGATCGGTAACGGCAGCCGGATCGGTGTAGCGGCGCTGAATTTCTGCCAAGAGATCGCCGGCAAATTGTTGTTGCGGAATTGCCAGCAGCTGCTCAAGCGGCAAATCTTGGCGCCATGATGACCACAACTCTTTTTTTCCAAAGTAACTATTGCCGCGCATAATGATTGAGCACAGATAGATATATGATCCAGCCAATGAGGCGCCCAGCAGATGCCATTTGTGATCAGCCAGCCACGAGCTGCCGGTGATCTTTAAGCGCTGGGCCAAATTGGTGTTGGTGGCCGGATCAATCCAGACTTGGCTCAGTTTATCAATCAGGCGTGATGAGCTGGTCTCCTCAACGGGTGTCCAGCTGTTGGTGGCGCGGGCATCTTGCACATTGTTTAAGCTCACCGTGAAATGAAAGGTGGGGCTATTTGCGGTGGCATGCAAAAAGCCGCATGCCAAAACAGATGCCAAAAATGGCGCGCGCAGCATCATGATTAGCTCCTAAAGACAACTTTTTTTATGATCTCAGCAGCCGTTTCAATATTTTCTTTGGTGCATACTTTTTCGATGACTACATGGGTTACCACATAGCTGGCCGCGCTTGTCGCTTGCCGAAGCATCGATTTAAATATCGATTCTTCTTTAGGTGTATCCACCTTATGCTCGACCACCACATGCTGGGTGGTATTGGTAGTGGTGGCGGTATTTTTGGCGGGAGCTTCTTGCGCATTGCCGAGGCTAAAGTTTACATTAATGGCAGATGGTTGTTGCCCCAGCTGCTCCTTGAGCTGCTGCTGCACTTGCTCCGGGTGCACCGTTTTAAGATCAGCATACAGCGAGAAACCACCCAACATCAGAAAAATAAATATATAGTTCATAGGACCCTCTTCTTAATTTTTTTTGACTGTATCACAAGGTTCAAATAGTATTCAACATTTTGATACGCTATACTGGAATGTGAACTATAATCCCTAATAGTAAGGCTTCTTCTTATGTTACGAGTAAAAGGCACTAACGATTTTTTAGATCTCACGCTGTTTAATTTTGTGATCGACACAATCAAAAAACATCTGGGCATTTATGCTTTTGCCCAAATTGATACCCCCATTCTTGAGCATACGGAACTGTTCAAGCGTACCCTGGGCTTGCATACCGATGTGGTAAACAAAGAGATGTTTATTATCCAGCCGCATGGTGAGACGCAAGAAGCAGAGAGCATCTGTTTGCGCCCGGAAATTACCGCTTCAATGGTGCGCGCCTTTGTGGAGAATGGTGTGCAAACCACGCCGTGGAAAGTGTTCACCGTGGGCCCCTGCTTTCGCTACGAGCGGCCGCAAAAAGGCAGATTCAGAGAATTCCATCAAGTGAGTATGGAGGTGATCGGCTCGCAAGCGCTTGCGCAGGATGTGCAGATGATCAAGATGCTTGATCGCCTGTTCCATGAAGTGTTGCGCTTTAACGATTATGCACTGCTCATTAATTATCTGGGCTGCCCGCAAGATCGGGTTGCTTATCGCGCCGTGCTCAAGAAATTCTTAGACGCGCAAATAGGGCTGTGCGCCAACTGTATGGAGCGCAAAGAAAAAAATATTATGCGGATTTTTGACTGCAAAGTGGCCACCTGCCAAGTGATCTATCAAAACGCGCCGCGCATTACTGATCACTTATGTGCCGCTTGCGCGCAAGAATGGCAAAAGCTGCAGCATGATCTAGAGTTGCTCTCGGTCACCTTTAAGGTGCAGCCGGCATTGGTGCGTGGGCTGGATTATTATAATAAAACGGTCTTTGAATTTGTGAGTGGCGGCTTGGGCGCGCAAAACACCTTCTGCGGTGGCGGGCGCTATGATCAGCTGGTGACTCAGATTGGTGGCAAACAGGATCAGCAATCGATTGGCGCTGCCATTGGCATCGAGCGTTTACTTATGATTCTTGAGCCGTATCAAAATATATTGCCACTTGCCCAAGCGCCCAAATTGCATGTGATTGTTCCTCTCGGGCCTGCGCAGCAAATACTGGCGCTGATGCTCGCGGATGAACTGCAAGCGGTTGGCCTGTGCGCTGAAGTGCTACTCGAAGGTGCTTCAATCAAAAATATGCTTGCCAAGGCAAATAAATTGGGCGCGGCTTACGCGCTCTTGCTGGGCGATGATGAGCAGGCAAAAAATGAGGTGACGGTAAAAAATATGATCACCGGTGCGCAAGAACGCATGGCCCAAGCAGCAGTGGTTACCTACTTGCAAAAGTAGTTATGCCAATATTTTTGGCAGATCGCGCAGTGCTGTTTCGAATGGGATCGCATTTATATCATCGTGATATTCTTTATGCTTGCCTAAAAATATGAAATGCAATTGTGCTTCAGGATAATCTTCTTTAAATTCTCGCAAGCCTTTCAATGCCTTAGTTTGCGTTTTGGATGAGCGTTTAATTTCAAATGCATGCAAGCCTTTGGGGCCATAGAGAATGAAATCGACTTCAGTGCCGGTGGATGTGCGCCAAAAATAGATGGTATATCCCAGCTCATAATAATCATTGATTGCGCGCAATGACTGCAAAAACAGTGTTTCTAATCCAGAGCCATCAGCTTCTTCAGGAGTATCGAGAGGACCGGAAGGCCGTAAAAAGCGGTAGACGCCGGTGTCAAAAAAATAAAATTTTTGATGCGCAACTATTTTACGTTTGGCTCTTTGTGTGAATGGGTTGAGCCGAATAGCTAATAAAAGATCATCAAGGATGTCGAAATAATTAGCTACCACCAATCGATCAATGGCCAATTCTCGAGAAATCTCAGAGAAATTTAAAAGGTTGCCTTGAGAAAAACTGGCAATTTCCAAAAAGCGGTAGAAGGATCCCACATTGCGGGTGAGGCCCTCTTGCAATACTTCTTCACGCACATAGGTTTGCACATAGGTTTCTAAATATTTTTTGGGATCTTCTTGGGTTACGGCCATAGGTAGAAGGCCAAATTGTGCCGCATGTGCCAAATTAAAAGCGGCACCAATCTCTTGGATCACCAGAGGGTGCATATAATATCTGAGCGCCCTGCCGGCCAAAAGATTTACGCCGCGCCGGCGTAGAGACCGAGCGCTGGATCCGGTTAATAAAAATCTAAATTTTTTTCCTTCAATGAGTCGATGTACCTCATTAAGGAGCTCCGGCACTCGCTGCACCTCATCGATCACTATCCAATCGGTATAGCCTTTAGGAATAAGGTTTTCTAGTCTGCTCGGGTCGGCCGAAAGCTGGCTAAAAAGGGAAAAATCGAGCAGATCCAGGTATACATAATCGGACAAATGCTCTTTAATCCAGGAAGTTTTGCCGGTTCCGCGTGGGCCAAACAGGAAGATACTGTTCTGGCCTGAGAGGGGTAATTTGAGAATTCTGTTAAACATATCATCACTTTTTATTAAAATTTGATGGTTATATAATCAAAAAGTATAAAAAATTGATGGTTTAAGCAACAGTTTGGCAAAATCACGCTATTTTTAATGTCTCAGTAAGCATGCTGAGCATTCTTTTTTTAATAGTCTGATGTTCAGGTGCCCGAGCTGCGATGATATCTGCTGCGGTTTCTTGTGAGTCTAGGTTCTGTGAACCAAATTTAAAAAATGCATAAATAAAAAGTAAGCTTCCTTTTAAAGAGCTATCAAACACCTAAAAAAGGAAGCCATAATGCATTACTTGCTTAAAGATACAGAATTTACAGAAATATTGAAATTTTTAAGTCAAATTAAGGGAATTCATAAAAATGATGCCGAGCGGCTGCGCAAATTTCTTGAAGCGGTTGTTTACACACTTAGAACTGGCTGCCAGTGGCGATTACTCCCTTTTTATTATGGTAATTGGAGAGCCGTTCATAAGCGGTTTAAGCAATGGAGTAAACGTGGTATTTGGAAAAAATTATTTGAATTTGTACAGAAGGATCCAGATATGGACCTTGGCATGATTGACTCTACGATTGTTCGTTCACATGCATGTTCAGCTGGCTATGGATTTCAAGAACAGCAAGCGTTGGGTCGTAGTAAAGGGGGATTCACAACTAAGATACATGCTTTCGTGGACGCATTAGGTCTGCCTCTTAAATTCATTTTGACGGCAGGTAATCGTAATGATATTACTCAAGCAAAGCATTTATGTGAGGGTGTTTTTGATATTCCCATAGTTGCCGACAAGGCGTACGATTGCGATGATTTTGTTGAAAACATTGGAAAGAAGGGATGTGAGGCGAATATTCCTTCGCGAAAGAATCGTAAAAAACCACGTTCTTATGATGAACATCTTTATAAAGAACGGCATCTTATCGAGTGCTTTTTCGGCAAAATTAAACATTTTCGTAGAATTTTTTCCAGATTTGATAAATCGGCCCAGTCCTATTTATCTTTTCTGCATTTCGTAGGAGCTTTAATATGGCTCAGATAAAATTTGGTTCACAGAACCTACAGACTTTTCAGTGCGATCGGCTCCAGAATCAAGTAGAAGTTCTACCATGGCGAATGTCGGCACAAAGGGCGCGCCGCCAGCAGGGAAAGAGTTTTGCAGACATTCAATGAGAGGACTATCATGACTCTGCCTTTTTGTTCCTCTCTTATTTGGATCTGCGCCCTGCGTTAATAGAAGATGCGCTGCTCTTACTGTTGCTGCAGTGTGCATGCAAGCAGTAAAAAGTAAGGGTGTAAATCCATGATATCCAACTTTATCAGGATCTGCGCCCGATCGAAGTAATGCTGAGGCTATTTTGAGTTTATTCCCCTCTATGCACCGATAGAGCAAACTGACGCTGACGGGAAGGGAAAAAGCATAGAAGAGATTGGCATTAGCCAGCTGCACATTGCCGGTGCTCAAAAGGAATTCAGCAGTGGGTTGATCATTGTCTTCAATCGCAGTAGTTAATTCTTTAGTGGCAGTTTCCATGCCCTGTTCTGTTTCTAGAAGTTCAGTGAGCCATGCGCTGGCGAGTGGTGGTTTGAGTAAGCGGGCAATAGAAAATACTGCTGCTGCGTCATCTTCTTCAAGCGCTTTGTCACACATTTTTTGTGCAAAGCTCTTAACCTGCTCTTCGGATAATTGAGATTCGGGGATAGCGCTCTGTAACTCTGCAATACTTTTGGGTGCCAGCATTGCATGTGAAGAAAAATATGAAAAGATGAAAATCAAAAAGAGAAATTTGTGATGCATGAAAATACCTCGATGCAAAAAGATTTTTACAGTTCAAACAATTTTACCAAATAATCTTTAAAAAGGTAAAAGAATATTACCGTGAAGAGAATGCCGTCAAAGCGATCCAGAAAACCGCCATGCCCGGGGAGCATGGTGCCCGAATCTTTGATACCCGCGCGGCGCTTGAGGTACGATTCAAAAAGATCCCCCACGAGTGATAGCAGGCAGACAAACAGGGTAAAAATAGCGATAAACAAAGGGGATTTGTGTTTATTGAGTTCCCAGAGTACCAGCACTAATCCCACACAAGCAAAAAGCCAGCCGCCTATCACGCCCTCCCAACTTTTTTTGGGACTGATGGAGGGAGCAATTTTGTGATAGCCAAGAATGCTGCCGATTAAATAGGAGCCGGTATCAAAACTAAAAACGATGATAAATAGTACAAATAAGAGCGCATGATGGGCTGCATTTTGGTTCATCGCAATCAGAAATGCAAAGGGCAAAATCGGATAAAAGGGCATAATGAGCCAAAAAGAGAGATGGGTCACATTAAAAAAATTTTTCCATTCATAGACAATGATCAGCGTGAGAATTATGCCTAAGACAACCGAGAAATAGATGGGCGGTAAATAGGCAAATAAGGTCCAAAACAGCAGGCCCAAAACAAAGCCGGTGCATAATCGTTTGGCAAAGATGGTGAGTCTGTGTTGGCTAAACAGGCCTACCATGAATAGTCCCCTTCTGTAAACGCATTGGGCAGATACTGGAGCTCCAGCCCTTGCGGTGTCCCGTGTAAGAGTGCCACATCAAACCGGTATGAGCGATCATAGAAGCCGAATTTTCGGCCGATATACTCCTTGGCAACCATGATTATTTTGCGCTGTTTGCCGGGAGTGATCACATCCGAAAGATCAAAATAGTGATGTGAGCGCATCTTTACTTCTACAAATACCACTAATGATGGTGTGCTTGCAATAAGATCGATTTCTCCGCGGCGTTTACGGTAGTTTTGCTCAAGAATTGTGAATCCTTGGGCGATAAGATGCTGCGCTACCTTTTCCTCTGCCTCTTTACCCAGTTGTGCGCGATAATGCATGATGTCCTCTTGTTACTCAGTCCCCTAACCGTTCGCCCTGAGTAGCCCCATAGGGGCGTATCGAAGGGTATTTTAGCTTATTTTTTGAAATTCTTCTTTGATAATTTTTTTAGCTGTTCCCATTGGCCAGTTGCTAGAGCCTCTTTTTTCTTTCGTGACCATTTTTTTATTTGCTGCTCAGCCTCAATTGCCTCTGCCCGAGTCATAAAGTCTTGTAAGTATATCAGTTTTACTGGTAATCGAGTTGAAGTGTAACTTTCGATTGTTGATAAAGTGTGCTCTGACAGTCTTTTTTCTATATCATCAGTATGGCCTATATAGTATGAACTGTCAGAGCATAAAAGCATGTAAACAAAAAATGGCTGCATTTTGAATTTTCTTTTATTAAATATGTGGTTCGATACGCTCGCTTCACTCGCACTCACCACGAACGGTACTTCCGTTCGCCCTGAGTAGCCCATAAGGGCATATCGAAGGGTTTTTTATTGTGGTTCGATACGATTGCTTCGCAATCACTCACCACGAACGGGCTATCAACTGAGATCAAGATTATATCTACCTTCCCACGCGAGTTTCACCTCTTCAGGAGAGGCTACCAACTGTTTGGTGACATCACTGGCGGGGAATTGGCTGACCAGCTTAAATTGAGCCTCGAGCAAGCTTTGGGAATTATTTTGAGCCTGAGCCAATTGAATCGTGAGCTCGAGTGTTTTTGGCTCGGCCGCAGGAAGATGAGGCACGTGCTCTTTGCAGAGCGTATCCAATCTTTTTTGTGCGGCTTTATAGTTTTTGCTGTTAAAATAGAAGGTAAAGACGTTTGTGTCGCTCTCAAAAAGCTTTTCTCGGCACTGAGTGGCTACTGTGGTGATCTGATCCAGATAGTCTGAAGTTTTAAACTGGCCAATAAATTCATCCGCCAGCTTGAGCACCTCTTGGGTTTTAGTTTGATCCCGATCGGGCGTTAAGGTTAACTTGAAGCCGCAGGCAACCGCACGATAATGGGCATAATCGCATTTGGCGGCCCCCGGATAGAGCATCACAAATTCACTATAGACACGCTCTGCCTTGGCCCAGTCTTCTTGCCTGTAATAAAGATCGGCCAGTTGAAGGAGGATATTTTTGAGCTCTTCAGTATCGGTGCAGACCATGCGCATGGCATCCAGATATTTTGCGGCAGTCTCATAATCTTTGTCTGCAAGAGCTTGAGATAATTCTTTTTTGAGTTCTTCGAGCGATTTTTTAAGAAAAGGGTTTTTGTGGGGGCCTTTTTTCCCCTTTTTATCCGGCATGGCAAAGTTGGGTTGCTTTGAATTCTGGCCAAGGCCAAAAGGAGCGGTGGCGCTCAGGGCGAGGGGAAGGAGAATTAGGCTGAAGATGAAATTTTTTGTAATCATGGACATTCACTTTCTTGGATCCTTCGATACCCGGCCGTCGCTCCCTTGGAGCTATGGCGGGCACGCGCTTTTAATCGTACTTGTCCGCCGGAGCCTTGGCGTAGGCTGGATCGAACCATAAAACTGTTTTTTAATTATAATACAAGAATGGCGGCAAAAAGGAACTTTTATCGAAATCAACTTTTATAGTAGGCTAAGAATAATAGGATGATCTTTTTAAAAATTATTTGCATAGAGTGCTTTATATGATTACTAAATCGATAGTTGATATTCTCCTTGAGAAAAAAATTATTACCGATGCGCAGGCCATAGAGTGCAAGACGCTTGCCGAAGAATCGGGCAAAACGGTTGCAGAGTGCTTGCTGCAAAAAGGATATGTGAGTGCCGAGCAACTTGCTCAGGCCAGTGCCGCTCTCTATACTATGCCTTTTGTTGAAAAGGTGACCGATGCGATGGCCGATCTCACGGTGTTGGCAAAGATCCCGCTCAAATTTTTGCGGGATAATGTGGTGGTGCCACTGATGGTGGATAATCAGCTCACCCTTCTCACGCCAAATCCAAGCAACTTCCAGCCGCTTGATGAGGTTAACATGCTCCTGGGTGGCACGGCTCGCATTGCAGTGGCTACTGAAAAGACGATTATCGATGCCATCAATCGGTATTATCCTCTTGAAGGGAGCAAGCAGATGATCGCCGCCTTTGAAAAAGAGGAGGAGCTGGGCCCGGAAGAGGTTGATTTTGGCGCGATCGAAGAAAAAGATATTATGACAATGGCCTCCGAGGCGCCGATCATTAAATTGGTGAATAATATTCTCTTTCAGGCGGCCAAGCGCGGCGCTTCTGATATTCATATTGAACCATTTGAAAAAGAGTTGGAGGTTCGCTACCGCATCGACGGTGTGCTCTATCCGGTGATGACGCCGCCCAAGCGGATTCAAGGAGCGCTGGTATCGCGTATTAAAATTATGGCAAATCTTAACATTGCAGAAAAACGGATGCCGCAAGATGGCAGAATCGATATCAAAGTGGCCGGACGCCCGATCGATATTCGTGTCTCGGTGTTGCCGGTAATTTTTGGGGAGCGGATCGTGATGCGTTTGCTCGATAAGAGTAGAAGTTTTGGCAAGCTCAAAGATCTGGGCTTTAGCGAGCGCGATTATAAGTTGATGGAAGATAATATCCGCAAGCCAAATGGCATTATTTACATCACCGGCCCCACCGGTTCGGGTAAAACCAGTACGCTCTATAGTGTGTTGGGTGAATTAAACACGCCGGATGTGAATATCATCACGGTAGAAGATCCGGTTGAATATCAGATGCAGGGCATTGGGCAGGTGGCAGTCAAAGATAAAATCGGACTCACCTTTGCCGCGGCGCTCCGTTCTATTTTGCGCCAGGATCCTGACATTATCATGATCGGTGAAACGCGAGATTTTGAAACGGCTCAGATTGCGGTGCAATCAGCGCTCACGGGCCACTTGGTATTTAGTACGCTTCATACCAATAATGCGCCTGCCAGTATCACGCGTCTGCTTGATATGGGCGTTGAGCCATTCTTGATCGCTTCATCAGTAATTCTTATTGAGGCGCAGCGTTTGGTGCGCAGATTGTGCCCGCACTGCAAAAAAGAATATACGCCGGATGCTGATCTTTTAAAGAGTGTTGGCCTTACTGAAAAATCAGCGAAAGGAATCACCTTTTATAAAGCGGTCGGTTGTGATGAATGCAATCAAACCGGATACAAAGGCCGGTTGGCGCTATTTGAAATTATGGCGATGACTCCCGGCATGGCCAAGCTGACCATGGAGCGATCTGACACTTCACTTTTGCGCAAGCAGGCACTTGCCGATGGTATGACATTACTCATCGATGATGGCATCAGAAAAATTAAGGAAGGGGTTACCACTATTGAAGAGGTGCTTTCCGTTGCCACTATTGAGGCTGAGGTGGTTGAATAGCGCGTGATCGAGATCGAGTTTCATAAGGATGTGCCGCCAAATATTTTTGTATTAAAGCTGCGGATGTTGTCAGAGACCGCTTTTGTTTTGTCACAGTGCTTGGAATGTAGGTACGCTTTCGTATTCTGGCAGCAGCCACAAATTTGGCCGTATGAGGAATTCTTAGATGCCGGGTGAGCTCACTGTTTCGTTTGAATTGCGTGCAGCACTTCCTACATATAATAGTACGTTTTTTAGCATGGAAAAATTTTAGATGTTCAGCAAGTCCGTTGTCCCACGCAAAGGTTTTATTACAGTTGGGCTTTGGGCATTCATAACGTTCAGGCGCGCAACGAGTATGGAAATGTTCTTGGTGTCGTTTTAAGTTATCGAGTGTTGCAAGCGTTACGGTGCAACCTTCATAATCACAGGGAAATTTTGCTCGCCAGCGGGTAATTTTATGCCTTTTTACCCGACGGGTGGTACTAGGTTTGGTTTCGGGGAGATTTTCTTGTAAAACTTCTACCTCTTCTTCTGGTGCTACTGCTCGTGCTATAGCGGCAGCTTCAATCATAGGATAATCGGGGCTGGCCGGGATAACCGTAACGTATTGCAGTAATGCGGGTTGCAGCAGTGCAGGATTAATAGTTTGCGGCTTGCTGAAAAAAGCAAAAGCGTCTTCATCGTCACTGTGATGTGAGCCCGCATGAGCATCACTGGAGCTTTCGGATGCTAGTACGGTCCCTAGAGGAGAATCTGGCATAGGAAAATCATCATAGTATTCTCCCATACTCAGAGTGCGAGAAATAATACTAATTGTTATGCAAAAAATAAATGTTTTATAGTTCATAAGTGCCCATTCTTACTGTTTATGTTAAGGGTAAAGATGTGGTTTAGTTTGCCCACTATTCTTGATTGTTGCAAGCATTTTGTGCTCCACTATTAAAAGAGGAGAAGTGCATGAGACTGGCTAAGGGATTTTCATTGATAGAGCTTATGATTGTTATGGCATTGTGCACGCTTTTATTGGGATTTGGCCTGGTGAGTGTGCGCTCGCTCCACAAGTCTACCCTTCGTGCTGAGCTGCAACTATTATATGCTGCCTGTGTTTATTTACAGCAGCAGGCGATCGCAACTAATAGGACGCAAGAATTATTATTGGATGTTACCGCGAATGCCTATCGCTTTAATGGTCATGAGCATCGGCTTGCGCCCGGAGTTTGCTTTGGTGTTGCGCTCAATGCGCACGGCCCCCCATCGGCTCCCTATAAACCCCTCACTCATGCAACTACCTTTGCTCAAGATACGATCATATTTTACCCTGAAGGCATGATGAGTGCCGGCATGGCCTGCATTACCAATGATCGGCGCGATGCATTATATGCAATTTCCAGCGCCGTGGGCCATGTGGTTTCACTGCGAAAATATTCATATGATGGCGCGTGGCATAGCATGCACTAACATTAAATAGACGTGTCAGGAACTCCCGCTAACAAAAACAACCCTTTAGTATCGCATTCGTAAAAATTTATTTTCGTAAACTTTTTTTGGTATGCTGTAGCCACTCTATCAAAATTTGAATAGGAAGTGGACCATGGAAAAGCCAAGAAAAGATCTTTCTGCTACGGGGATGATACGCATTGTCCGTAGCGCATTCAAGAAGACCAAAACACCCCAAATAAAAGGTAATCGGAGCAATCCGATATCACTCGAAGATTGCTTGATGTCTGCATTTGCGATGTTTAGTCTCAAATTTCCTTCGCTCCTGCAATTTGACAATCATATGTATGAACCGGACACGGTGCATGTCAATTTAAAAAATTTATATGACATCCAAAACGTACCCAGTGATACGTACATGCGTGAGCGAGTTGATGAAGTTGAGCCGGACGAAATTAGCCCTATTTTCAAAACTATTTTTGCGCATCTTCAGCGAGGGAAAGCGCTGGAAGGCTTTCAATTTATCAATGGCTATTATCTGCTTTCAGTCGATGGCACCGGTTTCTTTTCATCCTCCACCGTGCATTGTGAAAATTGCTGTGTGAAAGAGCATCGAGACGGCACAAAAACTTACTACCATCAAATGTTATGCGGTTCGCTGGTCCATCCCGGTCAGAAGACGGTGATCCCCTTGGCTCCTGAGCCAATCATGAAGTCGGACGGCGATACCAAAAATGACTGCGAGCTGAATGCTGCCAAGCGTTTTATTGAGCGGCTTCGCAGAGAACATCCGCATTTAAAAATAATTTTCTTGGGCGATGGCATCACCAGCAATGCGCCATTTATCAAAATGCTTGAGGATGCCGGTATTTCATACATACTGGGGGCCAAACCGGGTAATCATAAAGCATTATTTGAGTTTACCCGTGGCATATGCAATGAATCTGAGTATCGCGCCAAAGATGGCGGCGCCATTCATCAGTATCGCTTTTGCAATGGGGTGCCGCTCAATGACACTCATCCTGACGTGAAAGTAAATTTTCTGGATTATATCGAAATTGGGTCCAAAGGAAAAAAGCAGTGCTTCAGCTGGGTAACCGATCTGAAAATTTCTGAAGCTACGGTTCATGACATTATGCGAGGAGGAAGATGTCGATGGAAGATTGAGAATGAAACCTTGAACACGCTTAAAAACCAAAATTATCACTTCGAGCACAATTTTGGGCATGGCAAAAAAAATTTGAGTACCATCTTTGGCATGCTCATGATGCTGGCTTTTTTAATTGATCAAGCGCAAGAGCTTTGCGATGCCCTTTTTCAGAAGGCGCTTTGCAAACAAAAGAAAAAGAAATATCTCTGGGAAAGAATGCGAGCATTGGCTTTGGATTATCTGGTAGAATCCTGGGAAGTTCTGTGGAGCGCCCTGGCCTATGGCCACAAAAAAATTGATCTCAAATCGATCACCAATAGCAGCTAAATTATTTACAGCTCGGGGAATATTAGGGTTTTGAAGCGTGTTTTTTATTAAACTAGTAATTTACGGGGGGGGGGTATGAGAGAAGATAGGTCTCGTATTTCCTTTTTTGGGGAATTTTTGACCAAACTTTATCTCTCAAAAAAACCGTTACTTAGCGGGAGCTCCTGTAGACGTGTTAAAATAGTGGCTAATAATTTCTTTGATTTTAGGCGATGAAATTTCGCGCATGTTTTTTATTATTGCTGTGTGTAAAGACTTAGATATATCACAATTATTTGAATGTTCCCATAGCAATAGGCCCAATAGTTGTTTGAGTGAAAGATGTGCGGCAAGCCCCGCTGGCTGAATGATAAGATCTCCTGAAGGGAGCAAGAGATAACGGCCATTGTTGCAAAAGATAAAATTATAAGGATGGTGAGCTGCCTTTTTCATAGGAACTTCTGCGATACATGCATTTTGAGCAAGATCAAATATTCTCAGAAGGTTACGCTCGCGCCCTTCTATAAAAATATAGAGCTGGCTGCTATCAGGACTAAACACGATTTCAGAATCAGACTCATCTTCATCAGGATCTCGATCTGAGCAATCGATTTCTGCTACTTGTTCTCCGGTAACCACATCATAAATATACGCTCTTTCTTGCATCAACATTCTCACCGCAAAATAGCGGCCATCAGGGCTCCACTGAGCATTAGTATTCTCATCAGCAATCGTAATACCATCAGCCTCACTAAATAAGCGAACTCTGTTGCCCGTTTGAAGGTTGACGCTATGATAGGTTCTCTTTTCTGCACCTTCAATTATGCGAATTAAAGCATGTTCGTCAGTTGGACTTATGCCAATCCAAAGAGCGCGTGGATCACCTTGCATATGCCATGAAACAGCAGGAGTTTTTAATGGACTGTTTGCTTCAAGAAGAGCACCGGAATAAAACAAGCACTTTTGCCCGCTGTGACTCACCTCAGCAATATTATCTACAAAACAACCCAGAAGTTTATTCGTGTGAATATTAAAAGCATAGGCGCATTCATCGGGGAGTGTTTTGTGATGACCTCTATTTATAGCACGGATCCATGCTATGCTATTATCGCGGGAGATGCCTTGTAGCACGAAAAAATTACCATTGCCAAATTCTTTTCTCAGTTTAGCCAGTACCGCTTTGCCATCATTGATGCACGCACCGGTTTTAATATCCCAAATACGAAATTCATTGGTCTTATCGCGATATCCAATAGTACCACAATGATACACTTGCAAAAAATGATTCGGAGCTTCGGCCGCTAATGGATCAGGATCAAATGTTGCTTGGCCAATAAATAGTGGCTGCGCAGCGCCCAGCCAGCCGTCGAATGCGCGCAAATATAATCCGGGATTGCCAGGAGCAACCGTTTTATTGAGTTTCTGTGGATTAAATGCAGGTGGCCAAGGTTCATCAGGATCCATATGATCAATGGTGATCTGATGCGGAATTTGCTGTGCAAGCATTCTGGTAAGGCGATAATATGCGCGCGTTGCTAATGCGGTATGAATAAATGGCGCAAGAGGATGATCGCAAAGTGCCGGGTTGCTAAAGGCGTCAACTCCTTGTGCAAAAGACATTTCAGGATCAATAGTACGCGCGATAGTTTGTGCGGCGATCATTTTATGATTATCTGCCGGTATCAGCGTGCGTACCTTTTTTTCTAATGGCTCCATGCTTATCAAAGATGTGATAGAAAGAGTCGCAACGCAGTGAAAAATTATTTTTATGGTATTCATACAGTTTCTATTATACAAATGGTGAAAAGTCTACTGGGCATTAGTATAATTGTTTAATGATAATTTTGCATTACTGCTTGCCGGGTAACGGTGGAAAGTATACATCATAGTATCCTTGCATCGTGGGCGCAAAATATCCTTGCTTCACCAGATCTGAAACTAATTGGGTTCCTGATTCAGGAGTAAACATGCGATGATACCATTGTCCGCTAGTCGAATCGATCACATAGGTGAATACGCCGGTAACTTCCTCATTATTGGGAAAGATCATTTTGCCCGGAATGGTGACTAAAATATCTTTTTTATCCTTTTCTTTCCGGCTTGGCGTGGTGCTTACTCTTCCATATCTTTTTATATATTCATCCACCAGCTGTGCAAAGGCATGTACCACTATCGGGTGCCAGGACGGCTCGCCCGCTTTATATTTAGGGTTTCCGGGTTTGGTGTATCCTTGATCGATCCGGGCTTTTTCAGGATCCTGGAACCAGAGATTAACCCACGGGGTGTAATGTATGGGAGGCAGATTGTTGAGCTTTTGCCGCTCTTCAGCGGTTGGCTGTGTTTTAAAAATAATTGCGGTGCTTCCGTGAACCGGATCTTCGATGGCGATACTCAGATCATCTTCTGCATCTTCGGTAATATAGCTGCCATCAGGCGCCTGACGCTTTTTAACAATCGGACTCTCTATTGATTCTTCTTTGGCTTGTATGCTTGGCTCTTCCGCCTGCATTTGAGCTACAGTGGGATAAAATCTTCGTTTTCTTATTTTCTTTTTTTTAATTTTTGCCGGAGCGGTCTGATGCTTTTTCCACTTCTCGCGCGCAGCTTCCAATTCACTATCAAGAGTGGGGACAACAACGAACGTTCTAGGATCGAGAATGGGTTCCAGTGTTTCAGGAAATTTTGCGGGCAGAGCGCCATCTTTTACTGCTTGCGCAGGAATGGGGGTTAAGTATTCACGAAGATTCTGTTTGCCTACACGCGCGGCTTGGACAAATGAATCATAGAGCTCTTTGCGCACTATTTTATAGAGCGTTTGATACCAGGATTGTGCCAGACGATACAGCTGAGCGGTGTTAAAATCATTACTGAAAAATCGTTTAGCGAGAGTATCTCTTTCTTTTATTGAGGTTACTTTCGCTGATCTTTCTACGTAAACCCTTACATTCATAGTGATCTCATAAAGATAATCCGCATTTTCTGCTATAAGATCTACGGTATCAAACATTTTTGAGTGTGAAAATGGCACAATAAGATTTCCCAGCGTATCGCGATTTTTGGAAATCATCTGCTCAATAATAACACCCTCATGATCAACTTTACCCAGACGGCCTATATTATTCAGCCATGTTCCTTTTTCCGGGTCCACAATCCAGGAAAAGAGTACGGCCTGCTCTTCAGGCAAGAGAACGCGATGTGAGTTAATCAGATGGGAGTGTGTTAAGAGGTTGTTGAGCTGATAATCGTTTTCGGGAACTAAATGTATCATTTCATCTTTATCGATGTGGGCATTTACTTTCCGTAAAAGGAGATTATAGTGCTCTCTTACTTTTTCCCACTGTGTTTGCAAGTAGCTGTTGATGTTCACCTGGTATATAGCCAGATGCTGCACCAGAAGGTTGCTGGCAAACAGATGCACCAATTTAACATAACTGCTAATATCTTCTGCTTTTTTAAAATCTTTCTGCATTCGTTGAACAAAATAATCAGGACGATCCAGATGATATCCGGCAAATTTTTTTTGCTCTCGCGCGTAATTATCGCGCACCGCCAGAGGAATTACGCCCGGAGGAGCTTCCATGCTCGCCACGCAGATAAACCAACCACTAAAAAACAGAATGATATATTGTTTCATAGATAAATCCTTTGTTACGCGTTGCTCTTATTCTAATTTTTTTTGTGGTATTAATTCAAGAATTGAAGCATTGCCTTGAGTTTTTATTCACTTTGGAGTAAAACTCAAAGCACACTATTTTTACAGAGAGTAGTACATTATGAAGCATCTATTTTTTATTTGTCTTTTGATTTTTAGCGTGACGCCATCGTCAGCAGCGCCAACCTTTAACGCGCCCAATTTGGGCAAAACACACTTTATTGTTGGCCTGCCGCCCGAAAAGATTGCGCCACCGCGGCAACCAACGCCGCAGCAGAGTACGCTTCTTGGCGATCGTTTAGTTTGCCACGATGGCTGTTATAAGCAAGCATTTTTCTCGCCCGATGATGATCTTCAGGATCTGTTGGTGCAATTGATTAATCATGAGCAATCGAGTATTCGCATCGCGGTATTTTCTTTTACCGATGGCCGTATTGCACAAGCGCTCATTGATGCCAAGCGGCGTGGCGCTTTGGTGGAGATTATCACTGACGTGGGTGGTAAGCGGGATAAATTTAGTAAAATTGATCTGCTGGTAAAAAATGGCATCGCCGTTATGGTCTATGATCCGCGCAATACTACCATTTATAATGATATTATGCATAATAAATTTGTGCTGTTCGGCAACAATATTGGTGGCAAATCATTGCTCTGGACCGGATCATATAATTTTACTAAATCGGCGACGATGAATAATCAAGAAAATGTGATCGTGTGCGATGAACGGCATTTGATTGAAAAGTTTGCTCAGCAATTTGAGCGCTTGAAGGAAAGAGTAAGTAAGAAGAAACGCTTCATTACTACAATTCCTTCCTAGCTCGAGCATCATGCTATTAGTCTTTTGATAAAAAAGCAAGAACTTTTTGATTAGGTATTCTTCAAGAAAGCAATAAGGTTTTGAAAATCGAGCGGAATCTCACTGCGAAATTGAAACAGCTCTCCTTTAAATGAAAATGAAATCTGTTGCGCATGCAATGCATGGCGGTTAATAAGTTTTGAGGGTGTGCCATACAGATAATCGCCTACCAATGGATGGCCAATCGCGCTCATATGCACGCGGATTTGATGGGTGCGGCCGGTAACCGGTTTTACTTCTACCAAGGCATGATGTTCAAAGTATTGCAGCACTTTATAGTGAGTAAATGCATCGCGAACCGATTTTTCCTGCAGAGTTATTTTTTGCGCCTTTGCGATCATCTTTTTGCGCAGCGTTGGATGTCTGCCGATGGCCAGATCAATGCCGCCCTGAGCCGGTGGGTGCCCTTCGACTAATGCCACATACGTTTTTTGAACGCCACGCTTTTTAAACAGATCGCCAAAAATCATATGGGCATAATTGGTGCGGGGTATAATTAAAAGTCCGGAAGTTTCTTTATCGAGCCGATGCACGATGCCCGGGCGTTCGGCGGTGCCCACTTCATGAAGCTCATAATGATGCGTGAGTAACCAATCCACTACCGTTGGTTCGGTGGTGCCCCCTTCAGTCTGGTGAACTAACAAAGGAGCCGGTTTATTGATTATTAAAAAATGCTCATGAGTAGCTATGATCTCAATACCCAAATCGGATTGCACCGGGCTAAAAAGCGGTTTGGGTTGGGCTGCTGGGAGGTTTACCATAATCTGATCGCCGGTCTTTACCAGTGCGCTTGATTTGGCACGGGAATTATTGAGGCTCACATGGCCGCCATCGATTAATTGCTGAAAAAAGCTGCGCGAATAAGAGGGCTGAGCCAGGCTCAAACATTTATCAATACGCTGACCGGCCTGGGTAGGCTCGATTATGAGTGAAAGAATCTGAGGTAAAAAAACCGTTGTGGTCTCCATTTGGCTCCTTAAGGCCCTCCAACTTCGCTAAAGCGGAGTTTATCCTGAGCTTGTCGAAGGGGCGGACATGATCAATAGTTTTTATTTTCTAATTGTAACCAATATTGGTGCAAAATCAAGCGGTAGTTTCATCGGGTGGACAAGCCTTTTTTAATGGTTTACTATGAATAAAAAAATTACTCCCTTTTTTTCATCGCTTGATAGGAGAATATATTATGGATAGCCGTCATCTACTGGGCGAAATTCAAGAGCATCTTGACGCCGTGATAGCGCAAGAAACCCCTCTTGCGCGTGGCTTATGGAACCATTTTATTGATCTTCATCCTGCCGATATTGCCGATTTTTTTACTGATATCGATTGGGGTAATGCTCAAAAACTGTTTAATAACTTGCCCAAGCGCCTCAAAATGGAAGTGTTTGAGGAGTTTTCTGATAGTGCCAAGGTGCGCAGCCTTGAGCTTATGAGTGAGCAAGAAAAGGCTGACGCGCTCAATGCCCTCCCCATAGATGAGTTGACCGATCTCTTTGATCATATGTCTGATCAAGAGTTGAAGGTATATCTTTCACTGTTGCATAAAAAAGCTCGAGAACAGGTGCTTTCCTTGATGCAGTTTGACCCTGAATCTGCTGGCGGCATTATGGATGCGGAGGTGATGGTCTTCATGGAAGATTTCACCGTAGAAAAAGCGATTCAGGTGCTTCAGCGGCTGCAGCCTAATCGAGATATTTATCAGCAGATTTATATTACCGATCGGGATCACCGGCTGGTTGGTTTTATCAAATTAGAAGACTTGGTGCTGCGTCCACCGCAAACCCGTATTCAAACGTTTATGCGGGCTCCGGAGCTGGTGGCCCAAGCGGCAGAAGATCGCGAATCGATTGCAAAGAAGATGGTGCATTACGGGCTCATGACGGTGCCGGTGGTTGGCAAAGATAATCACTTTTTGGGGGTGATTAGCAATGAAACCTTGGTAGATGTTCTGGTCGAAGAAGCTTCTGAGGACGTGCAGAAGATGTCGGCACTTGCGCCGATGAAATATCCTTATTTTGAAACCTCTTTTTTGCGTCTGCTTTTTGAACGGGGATATATTTTGGTTGCCTTGCTTTTAGCGCAATCTTTTTCTACTACCATCATGAGATCATATCAAGATACTTTGGGGTATGGGATGCTCCTTTATTTTACCACCATGCTTATTTCAACCGGCGGTAACACCAGCAGCCAAACTTCGGCGCTCGTGATTCAAGGATTGATCACCGGAGAGCTCCATCAACTTAACATTTTTCGCTTTTTGCGCCGTGAATTTCTGATGGCCTGCATGCTAGCCATTATCCTGGGCGGTGTTGCCTTTATCCGCGCGTTTGCATGTGGCGTTACATTGCATGAGAGTGTTGCCATCAGTATCTCACTGAGTGGCATCGTGCTTGCTTCAGTGATCTTAGGAAGCCTGATTCCCCTGATTCTTAAGCGGCTGAATATCGATCCGGCATTTTCAGCAGGGCCATTTTTTGGCGACCCTCATGGACATTTTGGGCATCTTAATTTACTGTTACGTGGCGCGTTGGATTTTGTTTTGAGCCGTTTAGAGCAGTTTTTAAAAAAGCTGCTGAGTAAAAGTCTACTATTTATCGACATTTTTCAGTTTGAAATCTGTTTTTTCTTGACAATTAAGCCCTCAATCTCTACTATCTAATAATGTCTTTGAGCCGCTAGCTCAGTCGGTAGAGCAACAGCCTTTTAAGCTGTGGGTCGTTGGTTCGATTCCAACGCGGCTCACCAGTCTTCGCTCCTTCGGAGCTACGCCTGGCTGACGCCAGCCTAGATTAAAGGCTTATTCATTTCACCAATAATCACGCCAAAGCTTTATGCGTCGGCGGAAATTTCTCGTCCCCATCGTCTAACGGTTAGGACATCGCCCTTTCACGGCGGAAATCCGGGTTCGATTCCCTGTGGGGACGCCACTTTTTTACTTGTTAAAAAAGTGGCTATCCAGGCTTCGCTCTCTTCAAGCGGAGTTTATCCTGAGCATAGTCGAAGGGGCGGGCGCAGCACTTTATTTAAATGAAAAAATTAATTTATTTAATTTTCGCATAAGCTTTAAAATAAAAAATTTTAAAATCTTATTAGGTATTTTTATGAAGAATCAATTTTTTTTAATGATAAT
Source organism: uncultured bacterium (assembly GCA_963836585.1). GTDB lineage: Bacteria > Babelota > Babeliae > Babelales > Vermiphilaceae > BTUB01. The sequence continues at coordinate 3,219 of CAWIJV010000002.1, read as the reverse complement.
TTTTTGTTTAATCTCAAATGTTACTTGCCCGATGTCTATTGATTTAGACGACGCAAGTAAGGCTAAGTTAATAGAACAAGTGAAGGCAGAGAACGTTAAAAGAGGGTATTGGCCTAGCGATGTAGCTGTAAGGTTGGAACAATTTTATAAGATGACAAATAATGGTTCCGATACAAGATATTTTGTTAGAGCTGTGGGATCTTATGATGGCTATGTGCATATCGAATCTGGTTCAGGTGCTACAATGCTTTACCGAGCAAGGCTTGGCAAAGGTACAGAAGGATCTTTTCGTAAAGAAGAGTTAGAATCCTTGGGTGTTGAGTTACCAGAATAAAAATTGTGCGACAAATAGAACCGCAGCGCTTTAAATAAAAAAATTAATTTACTAACCAGTCTTTATGAATTATTTTTTTTATTTTCTTTTTAACCATTTATTTTCCTATAAATTTAGAGCGGATTCAGTTATAAAATGTTATTTTAAAAGTTAGAATCATTACTTAGTAAAAGCAGAAGGCCTCATACTATGAAATCTATAAAAAATATTAAATTATTAATGGTTGTAGGACTATTTCTAGAAGTTGGCGTCAGTTTTGCAGCTGATCATTGGGAGCTTAGAGGTCCCACTGCCGAAGACATCCTGGCAGCTACTAAAGTCGAAAACCTAGCTGCTAAAGGAAGTCGGGAGGATAAACTTATAAGTGCCGTGAAAAATGGCGATCTTAAAAATGTTGAAACTTTCATTGCCGCGAGCGCTGGTCTTGAAGCTAGAGATAATGAGGATATGACTGCTCTTATGATAGCTGCAAAAAAAGGTTATACTGATATCGCCAGCAAGCTCATAAAGGCAGGCGCTAATGTTAATGCTAAGGATAGGTTCGGTTGCACAGCTTTTTTTAAGGCCGCAGACAAAGGCCATACTGAAATTGTAAAGCTTCTTATAGCTAATGGTGCTGCTAAAAACGAGAAGAATTTCGGAGAACTTTTTGTGAGAGCTGTATTTCTAGGCGATAATGAAATGGTGAAAGCTCTTATAGTTGAGGGTGCTAGTATAGATCATGATACCCTAAACACAGCTTATTCGTTCGCCCGAAACAGATGCTCTGCTGAGGTTGTTGCGCTATTGAAGAATCTTCTGAAAAAATCTCAGTAGTTCTAAAATAGTCGACTAAGGGACGCCATCATTGACGATTAGAATGTCCAAAAATAGAGGTTTTATGATCTTACATTTAAGAAAAAGACTCGCTTTGCTTGCGATCAGTGCTCTTTTTAGTATCTCATGCTACAGTACCGATTTTTTCTCTGAAGAGACCCCACTTATGAAAGCTGCCTATCGAGCAGATATCCAACAAATGAGAAAACTTATTCTGGTAGGTGCAGAGGTGAATGATGTGGCATATAGGGATCAACCACATGGCGGAAAACCTGTTCTGAGGTATGCAATTGATAGTGGGTGTTTAGAAGCAGTATGCATTTTGCTTGAAGCGGGAGCAAATCCTAATGATTTTACTGAATCGCCTCTCATCTACGATAATGAATCTTGCCATGCGAATGTTCGCAATCTTTCTTTGCTTTCACATGCAGTTAATTGTGGCGCGCCCATTGCTATTATTAAAGTACTGTTAGATCATGGCGCTCATATTGATGGAACTCCCAAAGTATGGTGTGATTGGAGTCCGCTCATGATAGCTTCATATCGTGGGAATAAAGAAGCGGTAATACTTTTGTTGCAATCAGGAGCTGATTCATCGGTAGTGAATAGCATGGATAATAAAACGGCATTAGATTATGCAAAAGAGATGAACTATACAGAAATTGTTCATATGTTATCGCGGGTTGAAATGATGCACAGGGCGTAGCGATACCCTCACAACTACGGTAGAGCAGCAGCATTAAAAGTGAAGTCGTGACAAAATATCATGGGTTGCGAGTGAAATTTCAGTTCGTGACAAAACTTCACGAACTGAACCGTCGACAAGTTGTCGACAGTTTGGCGACAACTGAGTTTTCAAAATTATTAAGAAGCAGGGCCCTTTTTGGGGGCGGGATAGGTGATCTGAGTTCCGCGCACTTTGGCCCACGGAGTTAAGGTGTGAGGTTTGGCTGAGGTGAGTGAATAGATATCTTCAACGAAGATATCATGAACCAATAATGCATCACCCACCAGTGATCTGTGGCAGCGCCAGGGGACCGCTTCAGCGCACATGATTGCAACTTTTTTATGATGCGCTTGCTCGATCAGTTTTTGTAATGCGTCTTGAAATTCTTCCGTTTGCATATAATCAGCATAGCCGCGAAATGATGCATTGTGCCAGCCCATGTTGGGCGAATCCGCATGTGTGTGCCGTAATCCACCCAAATTTTTTTCATGACAATAGCCAATATGATGGTTGCGTAACGCATCCGCTAATTCTGCTTCATTAAACTGAGGATTATGGCGCGATTTGGGGATGGTGCGAATATCAACCAATTCGGTGATGCCATACTGTTTGAGAACCTCTATAAATTCTTGAATGGGGCGTGTTGAGTGGCCGATCGTGTAGACGGCAGTCTGTTTTTTTGGCATAGTTTTTACCTTTATATTATTGAAGATTTTGCTATGCTAGCACTTGTTGTTTTTAATGGTAAAAAAAAGAGATGATAATGGAAAAGAGTTTTTTAGTATTAATGATTTTAGTTTGTGTTCCTTATTATGCGGCAGCCTGTCAAAAGTGGCCGTATCTTGCTTCTCCGGCATTTAAAGAGCAGCGACAGAAAAAAGTTGTCGAAATGGTTGCCGGATGCGATACGGTGATAGAAATTGGCGGTGCCGGCGCTCCTATGAGCGGTTTTTTACCTAAAGATAAAAAAGTAATTGTGATCGATCCGGAAATCAGACGCAAAGAAGAGGGCAATATTACGCACGTGCCAAAACCGTTTGAAAAGTGGGATGGCAAGTTTGATAGCAACAATTATGCGGTGGTGATTTTGGGGCTGCAGCTGGTGATGCCGGATGGTGCCTGGAAAAAATTGCATACGCTCATTGATGGCTCAGCGATCACCGTGATTGAATATGCAGCGCAAAATAGAGAAGCGCGCAAGCAATTTAAAGATATTAGCGCGAGTGTTACTAAATCCTGGCAGGCGCCGCTTGAGCTGGAAATTACCGGCCATGAGTTGGCGAAGTTTAAAGGCACTGTGTTTAATCATCGCATATTGCATTGCGCGAAATAAAAAATAAGG
>CAWIJV010000001.1:0-484552 GCA_963836585.1 uncultured bacterium | reverse complement strand
CGAGTAGCCGTAGATGCACCACAGCACGGTGATCAGCGAGAAGCCCACGAATACCTGCATCAGCACCGAGAGCATGTTCTTGGTGCGGACCAGGCCGCCGTAGAACAGGCCCAACGCCGGCACCGACATCAGCAGCACCAGGGCAGTGGAGGTCAGCATCCAGGCCATGTCTCCCTTGTCGGGTGTCGGCGGCGCCGCGTCGGCCGCCCAGGCCAACGTGGGTGCGAGGGTCGCGAGGGCTGCGACGCCCGTCATTCGGCGGATCGCTTTGCAGAGGATCGGTACGGTGCGCATGTAGTCTCCCGGGCGGTTCTCGAGTCTTTGGGCGCGTTTCGCGGCAATCGGGCAGCAAATAGCGACTGCCCGACCAGTCCTCGCGCGCGTAAGCTAGTGGAACGGGCAGTCAGGGTGCAGAATCCATGCCATCGCCATTTGCCTGTAATATCCAAAACTTGCGCGGCTGCAGGCGCCCGCGCGCACTTTTTTGGTGCCGCGCTTCGGAGCCCTCGCCCCCTCGGGGGGCGTCACGCGTGGAGGAGAGAGATTGATGGACAGCTTCCGGATCGATGAGATCGCCCGCCGGCTGCTCGACAGCGTGCCGCCGGCGCTTCGCGCCGTGCAGAAGGACCTCGAAACCAACTTCCGCGCCGTGCTGCGATCGAGCTTGGGCAAGCTCGACCTGGTGACGCGGGATGAGTTCGACACGCAGACACGCGTGCTCGAGCGTACACGCGCCCGCCTGGCGGAGCTCGAGGCGCGTCTGCTGGCGCTGGAGGGTGCCTCCACCGCAGGCGTGTCCACGGAGCCGCCCGAAGGCAACTGATGGAGCCGGCAACGGCTGCCTTATGGGGATGAATGATGCCGCCGCCAGTGGTTGCCACGCTGCCCTGCCGGGCGCAGGTTGGCCTGGAAGCGCCGCTGGTGCACGTCGAGGTCACCGTCACGAGCGGCTTGCCCGCTTTTCACCTGGTCGGGCTGCCGGCAACCGTGGTGCGGGAGAGTCGTGACCGCGTGCAGGCGGCGCTGCTCTCGAGCGGCTTCGAGTATCCCGCCGGCCGCATCGTCGTCAATCTCGCGCCCGCCGAGATCCCGAAAGAGGGCGGCCGGTTCGAGCTGCCCATCGCCCTCGGCATCCTGATTGCGTCCGGACAGCTTCGCCGGACATGGCGCCGCGACGCGCCGCCCTGTGAGCTCTACGGTGAGCTCGGACTCGGAGGAGAAATCAAATCGGTGCGCGGCATCCTGCTCGCGGCCGCGCATGCCAGCCGCGACGGCCACGAGCTGATCGTTCCCGCCGGCAATGCCGATGAGGCGCTGATCGCAGCGAGCACACCGGTCCGCGGGGCGTCGCATCTGCTGGAGGTCTGCCACCACCTGTCCGGAGAAGCGCTGCTGCGATTGCACGCGCCGGCACAGCGCGCCGGACCGGCCGGCCCGCAGCCCGGCGCCGCAGCTGATCTCAGTGATGTCAGGGGACAGTTTCACGCTGCGCGATATTGGCATTTTCTTGGGTGGCCGCGATCATTCTACTGTGGTGTATGCGCTGGATAAGGTGCAGCTGCATGCGCAGGAAAATGCTGAGTTTTATAACCAACTTAAAAAAATTGAAGACGATATTTTAAAATCAGTGTAGACAGAGGTTTCACTATTGATCCAAAACCTTGAGACTTGGTTGGTGGAATTGTATATTTTCAAAAGAAATATTTTCTGTTTGATAATAATATTGCAATTGTCCTTTTAATAGTAATAAAATAAAAATAGCGATAATATATTATTATATAACTGAAGGATTAAAACGATGAGAATGACAAGAATTGCTGTGATGGCACTGATATCTGTTGCTTATGGTAAGGGGATGGATTGGTATGGCATCACAAAAAAAGAAACCCAGCCCCAGCAATTGCTGCAGACATATGATCAAAGGGCCACCAATGACTTGTTGGATATCTTGAATGGCAATCATACCGGTGGGCCCATGGCTTCATCGTTTATTGCACAGATCAAAAAGGGTGCCAACCCAAATATAAGAAATAGAGTTGGTGATCAACCGTTAATCTTTGCTATTAGGCTCGGTGATAAGAAACTGGTGAGTTTTCTTCTTGATAATGGAGCCCGGGTAAATGCTGCCGGTGCCGGTGGCCAAACGCCACTCATGGTAGCAACGCTCCGTTTTAATCCAAAAATCGCAAAAATATTGCTTGATGCCGGAGCAAACCCGACGCTCAAAGATGCGCAATCTAAAACAGCATTAGATTATGCGAATGAAGTTCGTCACCCGGAACTCATCAAGCTACTTGCGCCTGCGCAGCAGCTGCCATAAATTATTCCATATCAAGGCACGTAACATACGGCCGATGATCATGCTTTTCATGAATCAGCGGCGCATGCAGTAAACTCATTTGTGGGTTTGGCTGGTTTGGATTTCTCCGTTGCCATTTTGTTTGCATAAAGGCGTTGCGCCAACATTTGCCCGCCAGATATAAATACCAGGTGCTATAGCTATCAAAGGCAACCTTTTCATGCAGGCCAACTGCTGAGGGGAAATGCTCCGTATCAACAATCACAAATTTTCCCGTATATTTTTCATACATAAAATTTTTCATGTGCGGATCGATCCAAAGATTGAGGTAGTTGCAAATCTGGAGCGCCGTTCGCTTATCCTGCTCATCGAGCAATGAAAGATTTCGCTCAGCATCAATTGCGTCGGCGATGATGCAATAAGTGCCGGGAAATGTGACCGATTGTTGTGTGTTGGCCCCAATATTTTTGCCCTGAATCTCAATCCAGCGAGCGTCCGGCGGCACCCAGTGCCATTTGCGGGGAATATCAACTTGTGATGCCCACGGCGATGTTGCCAAGCAGTGCTTGATGATTGCTCTATTTTTTATGCGGGTAAAGCCGGTTAAGTGGCGATTCACGCCGCCGCCCATGAAGAAAAAGAAGATCGGTTCCATCCCTTTATCAAAGGGGCTCACAAAACTATCGGGTGTTTCCACAAAGAGCTTTACCACAAATGGATACTCTTTGAATTTTACAATCAAAAGGCCACGGCCTTTTTTAAAGTTAAAATCTTTGGACTGTAACACCGTAAAATGAGTAAATGCGCGCTTGCCTGCTTTAATTTCAGCCAGCAGTTCTTGGATAAGCTTTTTTAAAATAGCTGGCTCTGCTGTCTGGGCAGGATTGTAACGGTATTTGAGGGGAGCTGTTGGTAAAAGATGCTTCTCAAAATAGTCCCGGTCAAACAGTTTAAATAATGGGTATTCTTCCAGATGATACTTTTTGAGGGTGTACCCATCCTGCTCACCGGCCCAACGGACAGTGATTTGTGGTATATAGGGATCTTCCGGACGATAAATGCTGCGTGCCTGTAAAACTTCCGAGCCACACAGCAACAAACATAACGCTTGCGTTACTAATCTTTTTTTCATAGTGCTGCCGATAAATAAGATTTCTCCTTAAATTCCAGCAGCAGTTTATACCGAGATTGAGTTTTTCGTCAATCCGCCTTCGCTTTTATTCATCCTGACCGCTTCGACTTCGCTCAGGACTAAAGGCCCATTAGGTAGCTTGCGCATCCCGCCGTAGCCTTGACGAAGGCTGGGTCGAAGGATGCATTGAAGCTACGGCGGACAGGCCTCACTCGGCTTGTGGCCGAATCGAGAGGGCTCAGGAAACTTTTACCATGAACTCTTGAACCACCGGGTTTGGACTGAATGGGGAGGTGTAGGTTGTACGGAGTCTAGCCATTCCGGGTCTTTTTCGCGTTATTGCCCAGATATATCTGAGTGGTTCCTTCAATTCACGCGGTTGCATTACTGTTGCTGGCTTTACTTCAATACAATTCTGCCCATTTTCTACCACGTCTAAAGTCCAGGTTGCGAATTTGTGATGAGTTTGGGGAATTGTTCGAACTATCTCGCAGGGAATACTACTGCTAAGCAAAGTGAGAATCGGTTGAGACAAATTTGTAGGTGAATCCAGATGAGAATCGTCATAGAGGGGAATATGTTCTTGGGTTTTACGCACACAGGATAAAAAGAATGCATGAGCAGGGCAAAAGATGAGCAATAGTACTAACATACAGTAATTCATACAGGACTCCTTATGGTTTTAGTCTCAAACTACACTAGTCCTGTTTTATAACCTTCGTCAACCCCCAATTTTTTTTCTGCTGTTGATGTTGGTCTCTAAACGAGGTATGGTCATTAGTAAGAGAGTAGAGTGAGGAACTTATAAAAAAAGGATGGACTATGGAGCGTAAAGATAGAGCCAAAAAGCATGAAATATTAGAACGTCTGAGTGGTTTGCCGCAAAAATTGTTACGGTTGCATGGCAATGAAAATGTGAGTGAATTTGTGTTGCATGAACTGTGCAATGCCGACTGTTTTAATATTCCCAAGGCAGCATATGTGGTGGATAATCCCGATTTTGATTGCATTAAAGGGGTGGCGGGCTTTTGTGTGGCCGAGGCGTGCCCTGCGCAACAGATCTGGGAACATCCTGAAGAGTTTAGCCAGCAGATGAAAAAGTCTCCGTTTAATAATAAAGTGCGGGAATTTATGAAGCCCAGCATGCGCAGATCTTCAAAATCTGATGATTATGCGAGTAAAACAATTGCCGATTTTGTAGGCATTGCTCAGCCGGGCTATTGTGCTTGGGATATGAAGCATGATAATCATGGAATATTGGTTTATGAAACGCAACTTTCATGTCCGGTGGCGCAAGATGTTTTGCGTAATGGCGCCTGCTTTTTAGGATTCTGCCCGGTGAATTAGAAGATGGTTCGATACACCGCTTTCGGCGGCACTCACCATGTGTAAGTCTAAATATCCTGAGTACGAGCGAAGCGAGGTATCGAAGGATACTTTATCCCTCAGCGCGGAGCGCTGAAGCTACATTCATCATTTTGATTGAGCGGGTGGGCAGCCACGTGGCCACAAAACTCATCAAGATTACGAGGCCTAAGACGGCCAGAAAAATATGCCATTCCATGTAAATGGGAAGGTGAGTCACATAGTAAGTATCAGGCAGGGCGATAAACGGATATTTTTCCAAAAGAAGCCCGATCAAAAATGCACCACACAGCCCGGCGATCGCAGCAGAAATTGCCAAAACCATGCCCATGATAATAAAAAGGGCGGCAATCGTTCCGGATCGCATCCCCATCGAGGTAAGAATTGCAATGTCAGGGCGCTTTTGAATAATTTGCATGAAGATTAATGATACAATGCTCATGCTGGCTACTAAGGCGATCAGTGCCAAAATAAAAAACATCGCATACTTCTCCAGCTTAAGCGCTGAAACTAAGGCAGGATACAGCTCTTTCCAAGAAAATACTTCAAGATTAAACTGCTTTTGCAACTGCTTTATCACCAGAGCCTCATCAGCTCCGGGTGCCAGTTGAATATTAAACTGGCTCACAAGGGTGCCCGGATAGATTTTTTGCAAAAATTCCAGCGAGCACAGAATCATACCCGCATCAAATTCTTCAATGCCGGTAGAAAAGATCGCACTCACAATAGCCTTTTGTGAATCGAGAGTAATTTTGTGGCTGCGGGCAGTGCGGGCCGCTTCAGGATCTAGATATAAAAGATTCACCGTATCGCCAACGGCAAGATGCAAATATTCTGCCAGTTTTGCGCCGATGGCAATCTGATTGTGATGCAAAAGGGCGGTGAAGTTTTTTTCTGTTCCTTGGTGTGCAATAATTTTATTACCGATGGTGCTGGTGGTGGCCTCACGATGTGGGTCAACCCCTTTTAAAAGCACTGCGTTGGTAATATCATCTGAATTGGTGTTTTGTATGATCACCTGTTTAAAAGTGGCCGGGCTATAGGCAGCAATCTCCGGAACTGTTTTTAACGCCACTTCGATGGCGGGCGCATTAAGTTCATTGCCATAAGAACGCATAATAATTTGTGCGTGGATGCCTTGCAGTTTTTGATGAGTGATTTTTTCGAAACCGTTCATGATAGAGGCAACTAGCGCGAGTGCAAGCGTGCCGATAAAAATGCCGCAAAAGCATATGATCACCATGGCAGAGATCGATTTATGCGCGCCTGCGCCTTGCAAATAGCGCCACCCGATGAGATACACTACGTTCATGCTAGTCTCCTTAAACCCGCTCGCCTTTAAAAAACTTCTCGATTCGGCCTACGGCCTCATTCGAAGCGAACGGACCTATATTCCAGTCGCTACTTCCGGTGCCGGATTTATAATATTCATAATCTGGCCAATAGAAAGCGTGTGCTTTTCTTGGAGTGCTTGGGTCAGTGCATCCAGCTGATCTTTGTGCTCAGTTAATAGCTGTTCAACTTCCTGTTCGCATTTCTTGAGCAAGACTTGTGTGTCATCGCCCAGCTGATTTTGCCCGGCTTTTGAGAGTGATTTGAGATCAATACCATCGGCAATAATTGCTTTGAGAATATTAAACGCGGTATTTTTCTTCCACCCAAAGAAGCTGCTGGCGTTGCCCGTGAGCATCCGTTCGGCAATGCGGCCGGCCAAGAGCGTTTTGGCTTTTTTGGCAAGCTCATTTACGCTTTGATTTTTGATATCAAGCTGATCATGTTCATAATAGGTAAACAGTGCGCCATGATCAAGGCCGGTCTGCTTTTTGTGTTCCGGATTCCAGTACTGCTCAAAACCGCCTTCTTCTTTCACTTTGGTGACCACTTGTTTGGTGGTCACTTTGGCAACCTTTTCATCAAGATCAAGCAAGATGTGGCAGAGTGCCTGGCCCGCGTAATGTGCGGCAAGCAGCTGCTGTTCATCAAGGGCCACTTCTTTAGAATCGATATCGATAATTTTTCGCAGCTGCGCATCTAATGACCATTCGAGCATATCTTGGGAGATCACTGATCCTCTAATGCCGATATGAATGAATGCCATATCTAGCATGAGTTTGAGATCTTCAAACGATTTGCCGTGCGTTTCACGAGCCAATTTTTCCACATCGATATCAAATATTTTTGGATCGATGCCGAATTTTTCAAATCGTTTATTGATATATTCAATACGTTCATTGAGTGAAGGATATTTAAATCGAATTTCAAGTGACAATCTGCCCGGTTGGAGCATTGCCATGTCGATATTTTCCGGCTTATTGGTGGTGCCGATTACGATCACCTGCTTCTTAGGATCTTTATCAGAAATACCGCTCATCGCTTGCAAGAAATCAGCAAGAAGCTCTTTATTTTTATCCCGCTGAATGCCCAGAAGATCAATTTCATCAATAAAGAGTACGCAGGGCGCCCACAGTTTGGCCATGAGCATGATGCGTTCAATGCCCATCTCTTTGATGTCATGCGCATTAATGGCAACAAAGCGAATCGCTTTATCCGGATTTTGTTTATGCAGTTCACCGCAGATTGCTTTGGCAAAGAATGTTTTGCCGGTGCGCGTTGGGCCGGTGAGAATAATACCGGTAGGCGGCGTCTGCTCTTTGGAATCCCAAACTTCAGGATCTTTGATATATTTTAGATGGGGATAGACCGCCTGCTTTTCATGTTCCATGCCGATGATATCATCAAAGGTGATGGAGGATCCCAGGATATCATCATATTTTTCTGCATTTTTTGCATATGAGCCGCCTTTGAGCTTTTCAAACCAGACATATACTTTTTTTGCCCACTCATGAGAATGGCGCTTGAGAATCTGATGATATTCATAGGTTGCCAGCGCAAAGAGCGTGATGCCGATTGCTGCGCTTCCGGTTCTATTGTCACTGAGAAATTCATCAAGCTTAGCGATAGGTAGCAAGCCTGGTTGTGCATCCCGATTTGCTTGATTAGCAAGAAGCCCTGCGATTACCGCTGCTTTTCTCTTATCACCCATTGTTAAGGATGCAGCAATGTCTTGCAGCTCTTCTTTGCTAATGGTAGCCGGATCAAGATTTGCTCGTTTGGTCATTGCGGCAAAAATATGATCGGGCAACAAGCTGATCATTTTGCTTCGTGTGTGATCAGGAAAGCCAAACAGTTTACGAAACCATGAATCCTCTTTGGCAAAAAATGTATTATCAAAATAATACATAATATAGGTGGCAAGGCCAATCGAGGCGCCACCGGCCAATGCCCAGGTGATAAGATCATGGCGCAAAACGGGGTCGACAATATTATCGCCTACAAAGCGTGCTGTTCTATTTACCAAGGTTAGATCAATCTTTTCTGCTTCTTTTTCAAGCTGCTTTAGCGCTTGATTGGTGATCATAATCTGTGCAAACATTTCATCCAGAGATTCCGGTAGCGGCTCTTGGCCTGATCGAACAAGCGCCTCAGCCAAATCGATCATCTTCCATTCTCTGAATTTGTGCTTTTGCGCATCTTGAAGGTATCCAATAATTACTTTGTTTACCTGTAAAATACTAAAGGAGATCTCGGGATTTGCTTGTGCGCTTGCCAGCTCCTTGCGAATTTCGGTGAGCGTATTACGCAGATCTTTAATCTCGATTTTCACATCATCTTTGTTTACTATCGCGCTTTTTTCATTAACATTTTTATAAATCACTTGGAGAATGCCATCCAGCTGATTTAATTGATTACGCACATGCATGAGCATGGTGTTCCAGGAATCTTGATACAACTCTTCTAGCTTCTTGGCCAGAATGTTGCAAGCAGCTTCCAAATCGGCCTCTGCTTGCGTAGGAGTTGCTTGAGCAGTTTTTGTGTCCGGTTCAAATGATTCGGCATTTTCTGCTCCTTTTTCAAGTAGGCGCGCAAGAAAAACTGCCGATTGCTTAAGAATGGAGAAACCTTCAATAATCTGTTGGTCTGAAGCGGTTTCAGGAAATTCGGTGAGTGGTGAAAGATGAGAAAGAAGGGGAGTAAGGGCATCCACCAGTGGCTGGCCTTGTTTGCTTTGGGTATCGAATACCATGCCGGTTGCCATCATGAGAAGATTGGCTTTATTGCGCACTTGGATGGCGGGTGTGAGCGGCTGCGCGGCCTCTTGTTGCTCAGTTGATTCAGGAAGATTGGTATCGGCACGCAACTGCGGTATACTAGCGGAAAGTAATACGGCGAGCGCAATTGTTTTAATCTTAGTTGAAAATAACATATGAAGTTTCCTTACGAATGTAATGAATCTTTTTTTTTAATATGTATCTAACTATAATAAATGATTGTTATTTTGTCGATTGGTAAATAGTAAGAAGCTTTATCCGAAAACTCTCAACCGTTCGTCTCGAGCGAACCCGAAGGGTGAGTCGAGAGATTGTAAGCTGTAAGAATCAACAAGTTTTAAAGACTTCTCGATTCAGGCTAAAGCCCTCACTCGAAGCGAACGGGGGTGTAAAATTTAACGTTCGGATCAGCTCTAAATAAACAAACTAGAGGATCTTCTATGAATCAAAAGTCATTAATCAAGATGAGCGGCATGGTGTTTATGGCAATCGTGCTGCTTTCAATTCCGCAATGCATCCCAAACCTTTTTGAGGGCAAATCCCGCTACGATTTTTCTCAGCTTGCGGGCAAAAAAAATGTCTATCCGATCGTGATCATCGGTTCCGGGCCGGCCGGATTGAGTGCCGGGCTCTATGGCGCCCGTGCCAAGAAAAAGACGCTGGTCATTGAAGGCGCCAAGCCGGGTGGCTTGCTCACTGAAACATCCTATGTTGAAAACTGGCCCGGGTTTAAGGCAATTCTGGGCCGAGAATTGATGAAGGAGCTCAAAGAGCAGGCGGCTCATTTTGGTGCATCATTCTTGGAAGATTCGGTAGAGAAGGTTGATTTTTCAAAGTGGCCCTATGAAATTTATACCGAAGACGGCAAAATTATCTATGCCTTAACCGTTATCATTGCTACCGGCGCTTCACCAAGCCCCCTCAATATTCCCGGTGAAAAAGAGTTTTGGGGCAGAGGGGTGACCACCTGCGCCATCTGCGACGCGCCATTCTACGCCAATAAAAATGTGGTGGTGATCGGCGGGGGAGATTCGGCGATTGCTGAGGCAATTCAACTTTCGGCCTATGCCAATAAAATTACCATCCTGGTCCGCAAAGATAAGATGCGCGCTGCCGCCACCAATCAAGAGTTGCTCATCGGGTATCCAAAGGTATCAATCATCTATAATATTGAGCCCAAAGAAATCCTGGGCGATGCAAAGCATGTTACAGGCATTAAGCTTTATAATACTAAAACCAAAGAAACTACTAATTGCCTATCGACGGAGTCTTCTTGGCCATCGGGCATAAACCAAACACGGCGCTGTTCAAAGACAGCGTAAAACTTGACGCCAATGGCTACATCCTGTTGCAGGGGCATACCCATGCCACCAGCATCCCGGGTGTATTTGCCGCCGGAGATGTGGAGGATCATCGCTATCGTCAGGCGGGAGTAGCGGCCGGGAGTGGCATTAAGGCAGCCCTTGATGCTGATTTTTTCCTCAATGAGTTAGGATTTAATGAGGAGATTGCCGGCACGTTTGCGATACCCAAGTGGCCTCAGTGCGGATTATTCCGTCACTAGTTACCCATGTAGCCTGCGCGGATGAGTTTGAAAAGATCTTGCAGGAGACCAAGCTGCCGATAATGGTTGATTTTTATGCTGATTACTGCCCAACCTGCATGCAGATGCTGCCCCATTTTAAGGCTGTTTCGCAGGAATTTAAGGATTTGGCATTTTTTGCGTCAGTGGATATCAGCGCGGTGCCTGATCTGGCCACCAAATATCATGTGACCAAAATTCCGTGCATTTTAACCTTTAAAGATGGCTCCTTGGCCGGCAGATTCACTACTGAGATGGGCAAAAAAGAGCTGCAAGATATCGCGGCCCAACTGGTGGGCCAATCGCCGGCGGAGTAAAAAGACAATATTTTCTCAAATTATTGCAAATAGAAAATATGAGTGCTATGCTTCCTAATGAAGATATAAAGGAAATTAGGGAGAAGCTCATGGCACGCGCGCAGCAGATTGCCAAACTCATTACCAGTACCGTTGTGATTATCGCCTTGGGGGTGATTGTTCTTATTGGCAAAAAACAGCCGTTGATTGCCGAGAAAAAGAGCGATTTTACCTATGTTTTTAACCCGGCGCTTACCCCGGTTTACACCAATGTGAGTGAGTATGGGGCCACGGTTGCCCAAAATACCCGAGCCATCCCTCAAGCAACGGTTGAGCATATTGCCTTGCATGTTCCCAAAAAAGCCAATTCTGCCGAAAAGATTATCCGCTATGGCCGACTTGTGCGTTACCCCAATGCCCAAGCCACCATCTTGATTTGCCATGGCTTTATGTGTGATAAATTTGATGTGGGTTTTTTGCGCCACATGTTCCCGCAGGGCAAATACAATTTTATGACCTTTGATTTTCGGGCCCATGGGGAAAACTCCGAGGGCCAACGCTGCACCTTTGGCAGAGACGAATCTCTGGATGTGATCACCGCCGCATACTTTCTCAAAAATCATGAGCATTTAAAAGAAACGCCGATTATGGTGTATGGATTTTCTATGGGAGCCGTGGCGGCCATTGAGGCGCAAGCAAAAGATCCTTCACTGTTTAGCGCGATGGTTTTGGATTGCCCGTTTGATTCGAGTGAAAATATCATAAAGCATAGTTTACAAGAATATTCAATTTAGTTTTCTGGGATATGATTTTAGTGTGCCCGCCTGCTCGTTGCTGCAAAAATACGCATTTCACCCGTATGTGCAGTCGATGATTAAAAATCTTCTTAAAGCAGTTGCCACTCTCGAGGTTAAAAATATTGATATTCGAATGTATCCTATCAATCCCGCACTTTCTGCGCACAATATTCATGTCCCTGTTCTTTATTCACTGTAAAAATGATGAAAAAATTTCTGTCTACGCAATAAAAGCGGTGTATGAGAGCGCCGGTTGCGCCTATAAAGAGCTATGGCTCACCAATGGCCGCCGCCATTTTGATTCCTACTTTTATAATCCGGAAAAATATATTAAAGAGATTCGCGGATTTATGGATAAGGTAGTATGAGGATCACTTAATGATGTTCATTTGCAAAAGATGATCGAAGATCCGGATGAAGTTTTAGCGCAAATTTGATAAAATACTACAAAGTATTTTAATCAAAGGATTTTTGATGGTTTCCATTTCCGTAAGTAATGCTTCTCTTGCGCAAGCAGGCGCCAGCGCGAAGGCGCTCATTGTGGAGCATGATTTTAATCCCACGCTTCTTGCGCCGTTTATAAAACTGTTCCCCGCATTGCATCAGCTGATTGCAGAAAGAAAATTTACCGGCAGTCTGCTTTCCCATATTGTGATTCCCTACAGCCAGGGCAAAGAAGTCTCCTATTTAATTCTGATCGGCATGGGCAAACGTGCCCACGCTAAATCTGATTTTGAAAATTATCGCCGCGTGGTGGGCAAATTGATGCGCATTATGGAAGAGATTAAGGTTGAATCAGTGGCATTTGATCTGCCAAGCCCTTCACTATTTGAGGCGACTACTGCCTATGTTGCCGGGCAAACTGCCATGATGGTGGATGTTGCTTCCTATCATTTTGATGAATATATTACCGATCCTAATCGCCACGTGATTGAAGATAGAACCATTGTGCTTCTGTATGACGATCTCAATAAAAAAGAGGTGGAAGAAGGGGTGAAAAATGGCCACATTATTGCCACATCAGTAAATAAAGCCCGCCACTGGATCGATTTACCACCAACGGTGCTTTATCCAACCGATTTAGCAACCAAAGCGCAAAAAATTGCCAAAGAATTTGGCCTTAAATATACCGCATTTGATGAAAAAGCAGATTATCAAAATGGGCATGGGCGGGTTGGAGCCGTTTCGCGCGGATCGGATGTAGATTGCAAGCTTGTGATTATGGAATATAAATCGGGCAAAAAAAATGCGCCGACTGTCGCGTTTGTGGGCAAAGGAATCACCTTCGATTCAGGTGGCTTGAGCATCAAGCCGGCAAACAGCATGGAGACGATGAAAGAAGATATGTCGGGCGCAGCGGCCGTGATTGCTACGATGGCAGCAATCGCGCAACTGAAGCCGGATATTAATGTGGTGGGCATCACGCCGTTGTCAGAAAATTTGCCGAGTGGAAAAGCAGCCAAGCCGGGCGACATTGTACGCTTTTACAATGGCAAAACTGCCGAAATTAAAAATACCGATGCGGAAGGGCGCCTAATTTTAGCCGATGCTTTAGCCTATGTGGTAAAGCATTATAAGCCGGATGCGATTATTGATGTGGCAACCCTTACCGGTTCTTGTGCGCAGCGCTCGGGCCGTTTTATGCGGGGCTCATGAGCAATCATGATGATTTGGTTGAAAAGCTTGATCAATCGGCCGATCGCAGTGGCGATAGGGTATGGCGCTTGCCACTGTCGGATGATTATAAGCCGGCAATTAGAACACCGGTGGCTGACATTAACAATATTGGCAGCCAAACCTATATGGCCGGCGCCATTACGGCCGCATTATTCTTGCAGAATTTTGTGGATGAGGTTCCTTGGGCGCACTTGGATATTGCCGGCACCGCCTTTGATGTGCCTGATTTGCCCTATTATCGTCCCTATGGCGCAACCGGCTATGGCGTTCGTTTGCTCGTTGATCTTGCCATGACCTGGAAGTAAGAAATCTTTTTTATGGCTGTTGAAGCTCATAGCTCGATTTTGCGCCTGCTTTGATGAGTAGGCGCAAAATGTGGTAGGAGTGAGGTATGTTATTTTGGAGGGCGATACCTTTGTTATATTTTTTTCGTCACATGCAAAATAACAAAGGGATCATGAAGCATACAAGAGTTTGCTTTTTATGTCTGATAATTCAGCTATTATGTTTTGAACTATTTTAGCTGTGAAAATATATTATTTCTCAGTGCATCTTTGAGCGAGTCGGCAACCCTAAACCATAATTTGACCGGGCCTTGAGCGCTTGGCACTACCACGTTTTTTGAATTTGGAGCGCTATTAAGCGCTGCCTTCACATCATCAACGGCAAGCCACACCAATTTGCCTTTTTCTTTCCATTCATGAGGGATGCGGCCACCATATTTTTTAATTCTATCTTGAAAAAGTTGATTGACATCTCTATAGCTGAATCTTACAAAATAGCTCATATAATAGCCATTGTTCAAAACTGATGGCGCCGGCAATCCGGTGGTTTCATCTTTTATAATTTTGCCAAGGATACGTTCATAGGTTCTTGATTTGGCAGCATGTGGACTAAAAGTTTTGCCATGTTTTTGATGAATAGCTAAGAGACGTTCAAAAGATTCGGGTGTTTCATCATATATAAACAGCAGTTCTTCAGCGCCTTCGCGGGCTGCGGTGTATCGCGGGTCATTATTATCTTGAGAATCTTTTTTGCCTCCAAAATCAAAGGCATCATTAGCGCGGGCCGGTTCAAGACCTACTAATATCCATGCCTTGCCTTTATCAATTGCATACGGCACGATGCCTGCGGCTTGATATCCTGCTACTTGAGGAAGTGGCCGCTGCATTGCCGATGCAAGATGTGCCGGGCTGATAGTGAGGGCTAATAGTAGTAGTAATGATAATTTCATAAACTTCATGATACTCCTTTATGTGATTCTTTTTACGAAATTGAACGTAACAAAGAGCTTGGCAAAAAACAATAGATTATTGTTTTTAGTCGAATTGTGAAATTAACAAAGGCTTAAAATAGAAGTAGGATAACTCCCAAAATAAACCAAAAAGAGGGAGTTATCCTTGAAAAACATAGTAGAACTATACTGCATAGTTGATGAAGTGGTCAAGCAAGTTGAGCAAAAAATGGGCAAAAAGTTTTGCCGAGGCAGAAAAAATAAGCTACGAAAAAGTGAGTTGATTACCATGACACTAATTGGGCATTTTGATTCCATTGAGACAGACAAAAAGCTTTATGAATACGTAACTTCTTACTGGACTGATTATTTCAAAAATGTGCCATGCTATGAGCAGTTTACTCGAGGAATTCGCTCAACTTCAGAGTACCTGGATCTCATGTTAGGAATTTTGTGTCAACTCAATCAGACTCCGGAAAAGGGGCTTTATATTGTTGATTCAACGTGCTTACCCGTGAGTGACTTTGATCCCAGCGAATGCCCAAAGTGGGCATCTGGGGCAAAAATGGGCAAAAATATTTTCGGATTTTATTATGGCTTCAAGCTGCACATCATCATTAATCGAAACATGGAAGTGGTTTCTTGCATGATAACTCCTGCCAATGTTCATGATGTAAAATTGCTTTCCATAGAGCCATTTATAGCGAATATCAAAGGCAAATTGATCGGGGATAAAGGCTATGTCTGTCCTCAAAAATTGCGAGACAAATTAAGCGCACAAGATTTGGAATGTATCTTTAAACAGCGGGAAAATATGGACCCATATTTAAACAAATTTTATGAGGAGTATTTAAGTCAGCGACAGGTGATTGAAGGGGTTTTTAGCTATTTGAAAAATAGGCTAAAAGCGCTTCATAGCTTTGCAAGATCGGCTGAGAGCTTTTTAGTGCACGTAAAAGCCGCCTTGGCGGCTTACATGCTCAAAAATCTGAGCCAATTTACCGTAGGTTTAACAATTTAATTTCACAATTCGACTTGTTTTTATTTTTCCAGGAACTCCCGCTAACAAAAACAACCCTTTAGTATCGCATTCGTAAAAATTTATTTTCGTAAACTTTTTTTGGTATGCTGTAGCCACTCTATCAAAATTTGAATAGGAAGTGGACCATGGAAAAGCCAAGAAAAGATCTTTCTGCTACGGGGATGATACGCATTGTCCGTAGCGCATTCAAGAAGACCAAAACACCCCAAATAAAAGGTAATCGGAGCAATCCGATATCACTCGAAGATTGCTTGATGTCTGCATTTGCGATGTTTAGTCTCAAATTTCCTTCGCTCCTGCAATTTGACAATCATATGTATGAACCGGACACGGTGCATGTCAATTTAAAAAATTTATATGACATCCAAAACGTACCCAGTGATACGTACATGCGTGAGCGAGTTGATGAAGTTGAGCCGGACGAAATTAGCCCTATTTTCAAAACTATTTTTGCGCATCTTCAGCGAGGGAAAGCGCTGGAAGGCTTTCAATTTATCAATGGCTATTATCTGCTTTCAGTCGATGGCACCGGTTTCTTTTCATCCTCCACCGTGCATTGTGAAAATTGCTGTGTGAAAGAGCATCGAGACGGCACAAAAACTTACTACCATCAAATGTTATGCGGTTCGCTGGTCCATCCCGGTCAGAAGACGGTGATCCCCTTGGCTCCTGAGCCAATCATGAAGTCGGACGGCGATACCAAAAATGACTGCGAGCTGAATGCTGCCAAGCGTTTTATTGAGCGGCTTCGCAGAGAACATCCGCATTTAAAAATAATTTTCTTGGGCGATGGCATCACCAGCAATGCGCCATTTATCAAAATGCTTGAGGATGCCGGTATTTCATACATACTGGGGGCCAAACCGGGTAATCATAAAGCATTATTTGAGTTTACCCGTGGCATATGCAATGAATCTGAGTATCGCGCCAAAGATGGCGGCGCCATTCATCAGTATCGCTTTTGCAATGGGGTGCCGCTCAATGACACTCATCCTGACGTGAAAGTAAATTTTCTGGATTATATCGAAATTGGGTCCAAAGGAAAAAAGCAGTGCTTCAGCTGGGTAACCGATCTGAAAATTTCTGAAGCTACGGTTCATGACATTATGCGAGGAGGAAGATGTCGATGGAAGATTGAGAATGAAACCTTGAACACGCTTAAAAACCAAAATTATCACTTCGAGCACAATTTTGGGCATGGCAAAAAAAATTTGAGTACCATCTTTGGCATGCTCATGATGCTGGCTTTTTTAATTGATCAAGCGCAAGAGCTTTGCGATGCCCTTTTTCAGAAGGCGCTTTGCAAACAAAAGAAAAAGAAATATCTCTGGGAAAGAATGCGAGCATTGGCTTTGGATTATCTGGTAGAATCCTGGGAAGTTCTGTGGAGCGCCCTGGCCTATGGCCACAAAAAAATTGATCTCAAATCGATCACCAATAGCAGCTAAATTATTTACAGCTCGGGGAATATTAGGGTTTTGAAGCGTGTTTTTTATTAAACTAGTAATTTACGGGGGGGGGGTATGAGAGAAGATAGGTCTCGTATTTCCTTTTTTGGGGAATTTTTGACCAAACTTTATCTCTCAAAAAAACCGTTACTTAGCGGGAGCTCCTGTTATTTTTCTCATACTATTGAAGTTCATCTTATCCATAGACTACTCTTGAATAAAATATCACTATAAATCCAAAGGAGCTGTATGAAAAAAATTACGTTATCCATCGTTCTGGCGCTCGCAAGTCAGACAAGTCTGCACGGCATGGAATCCAAGATTTCTGAAAGATTGGATGATCAGTTTCGCGCCGCTATCAAGCAAGCCGATTATGGCACCGTCAAGCAGCTGCTGGAAGCTAATCCTAATCTGCAGCAACATATTCGCGAATATTACACATACACCAGCTTCGCTATGATAGCAGCCAAAGATCCTGCCAAACAAGAAAAGGCTTTAGACATCGCACAACTCCTTCAGCAGTACGGTGCGCGTTTTCACCCCAAAAGTGAACAAGAACTGGTGCAAGCCCGCACTGCAAAGCCAGCCGCAAAGCCCGTGCCATCTCTTATGCCAACTGCCAAGCCTGCACCGGTAACGTCAAAACCGGCTCCGGCTGCCGCACCAAAACCTGTGGAAATACCCGCTCCGGCAAAAAAGCCGGCACCAAGTGCACCGATAAGCACCGGCAAAGAAGCACCTGCCGATTTTGTCACCGTTAAAGAATTAGGGGCAGATAGTTACCAAGATTTATATAACTATTTAAAATCTCACAGCTTTAATAATTTCACTCCTGAACAAAAAGAAAAAACATTTTCTACCTATCTTGCCGGGACATGGCATGCCGGCGTCAGCAGTCCTGAAGAATTAAAACTAGTGCGAGCCAATGTAAAATTATTCCTAGAAAAAGGCTTTGTGGCGACCAATCATACCATGTCCGGTAATATAAAAAATATTATGAATGGAGAGTTCGGGCCGCGTGCTTCTAGAGGTGTCCGTACCTATTTAACCCAGGCAGTTGCTAGTGGTAATCTTGCTGAAGTAAAAAGACTGGTCGAGGCAGAGCATGAAGATGTTAATGAAAGAGATGCCAATTATTCAACACCATTAACATTAGCAATTACCTTTGAGCTAGAAGATATAGCAGAATATCTACTCTCACACGGTGCAGACATTAATCAGCTTCACCCGGGAGAACGCACAAGACTTTCTCGGCTGCTCGGGCGCCCTTTGTAGCTCATTTTTTTTGTATTTAAATTATAAGGAAAGGCCGTGATATTTTTAAAGCCGAAATTCATTTTGCTAAAAAGCCATTTGAGCTCAGGAGTTTTAATTGTTTTCGACAAAATTAGAGATTTTTCTTATTTAATCATGGTAAAATTGCAAGCATGAGATAAAGCTTTCTATTTTTTAATGTTCTTCAAAGGGGGAAGATCTTGAAAAAATTGAATAATAGACTAATAATGTTGAGCATGGTTATCGGTGGGCAACTTTTTGCCATGCAACTAAGCATAACGCCTATAAAGAATTATTATTCGATTCTGGAAGTAGCCCCGTCGGCGACATCAGATGATATAATCAAAGCGTATAGAAGGTTAGCGCTCCAATTACATCCGGATAAGATTGTTCAAAAATATTCTACCGCATTAAAAAGCGGAGAAATTTCTCAGAAACAGCTTGATCAATTTAAAAAAGAGGCTGAAAATCGTTTTAAAGAAATAGGTGAGGCTTATGAGATTTTAGGCGACCAGGAAAAACGAGCTATCTATGATAGTGCGCTTAAAGTTGTGCCATCTGCCCCCTCAACGTACAAGCCATCTCCACCTGCTTATCCAGCACCTCAACCACCTTTGAAACCGTCAACTGCTGAGCAAATAGAAAATAGTAAAATGTTGCACGAGGCGATTAGGAAAGATGATTGGGCAACAGTCAAACGTCTTCTGGCTGCCGGAGTAAATCCGAATATTTTAAATGAACGTGAAGAACCTCCTCTTGTTACTGCGATGATTTCAGGTGGCCGTTATGATCGGTCAGCCATGGTCGAACGTCTTCTAGCTGCCGGTGCGGATCCAAATATTCCCAATCTTTCTGGCTACACTCCTCTTATGTTTGCTGTCGTTAAAGGATCAGACTTGATAGTCAAAATGCTTTTAAGAGCTAATGCAAATCCAGATGCCAAAAATATGCCGGGGCAAACCGCATATTCTCTTGCTTTAGAGAATGGCCATACTGATATAGCCAAACTTATAGCAGAAGAATCTGCAAAAAGAAAACAAATGGAGACAAGATAAAATATTATATGCTACTTATGCTCAGGAAGTGCCGGAGTTTTTTGAGTAACCTGCCGCTCAACTTGGCGTGCATGAAAGAGCAGTGCCAATCCGGGCATCACCCAATCAGCCTGCTCGGGAGTAATATCTTTGTTGAGCGCTAAATACTCGGTAAATTTGGTAGGAGTGTAATCGGCCGGATATTTTACGCCGCGCGAGAGTAGCTCATGCATGATAAGATGTGCAGCTCCTTTTCTAAAGGCGGTCCACCTTTGCAAATCGCCGCTGCTGCTGAGCGCGTCGCGCAAAGATTGGATATAAGATTGTTGTTGCGAGATTGCGCGATAGAGAAGATTTATTTTGCCTTGCTCGTCGGGTGTAAAGATAGTGGCATGTGATGTTTTCCCTTCGATAGCTCGTTGTTTGCTTTCATAATGGGCAACAAGTTTATTCCCTTCAACATCAAGTGCATGCTTTGGTATTAAAAGACTGGTGCGCAGCGCTTGTTTAAAATCGATAATCGCAACGGTATCCAACTGAACAGTTGGTGGATTTTCCATGCTGTGCATGATGGAGATTGTTGCGAGCAACAAAATGAGGAGTGATTTTTGTCTCTTCTTCAACGTTATTCCGCATTGCCTAAAAAGATCTTTAGCATCTTTGGCATGATGAATGCCTATGTCTTTTCTTGCTTCTTTTATCGTCTTTATTGTCTCGGCATTAAAGGTATGATCATAGGGGCATTCTGGATACAGATTGTCTGTGAATTTTTTTTCTTTTTTCATAGTGAATTTCCTTTTACTCTAATGAAAGATCCAGCATATAAAGCTTTTTCCAACTTCCTAATGAAACAGGAAAGTAGGGCAATGAAAGTTTTAAAAGTGCTTGCGCAAACACGCGAATTTCCCACTGCGCGCCCGGTTCTAGGCGCAATTTTAAAAAATGCATCAATGAATGGAGATTGCAGGTGAAAATAAATTCGGTATAGGTGCATACGGGTAGCAGACCGCGGGCAATTTCGCGCGCCACACCTTTTTCTAATAATCTTTCATAACTGGTTTTGGCTACTTCAATGCTATGCAGGTAGATCTTTTTTAATTCTTCATCTTGAAAGGCGCCCATCGAGCCTTGGCGATTTTGAGTATCTTGGTAGCGCCAATGGGCCGGCACATAAAATTCGAGCGGCGCTTTCACGTAGCGGTAAGAAATCTCGTTGTAAGAATTCATGCGATGGCGAATCCATTGCCGCATCACAAACAGGGGGCATTTCACCCGAAATGACAGTTGATTATGTTCAAAAGGGCTGGTGTGGTGATATTTCATTAAAAATTCGATGAGCTTTGCATCGCGATCAGTCATTTCTTGCACAAATTTTCCATACGAAACGCGCGCGGCGTTTACCACATCCACATCGGATCCTGAGTGGCGGATCAGCTGCACGGAACTGATGCCGTCATTAAGGGGATCAAGCGTAGTGATTGATGCGCCCAAAATCGGCGCGGAATTTTTGTTCGTTTCAAGCATGATTTTTTTTCCTTATTCATTGTCATGAACCATATAGGCAATCAATCCGATCATAGCGATTTGGCATATGAGCGCGGTGTTGCCGTAACTGATAAAGGGTAACCCGATTCCTTTGGTAGGCGCCAAGCCGGTGGTGACTAAAATATTAATCAACGCTTGTAAACTGATTACCAATACAAATCCGAGTGTTGCTATCGATGCAAAGCGATCAGAAAGTTGCAATGCTATTTTAAATCCAAAATAGGCAAATGCAAGAAACAATGCAATCACCGTCGCTGAACCCAGAAAACCGGTCTCTTCAGCGATGATGGAAAAGATAAAATCGGTGTGCTGCATGGGTAGGTAGAAAAATTTTTGTTTGGATTGGCTGATGCCGGTGCCCCAGATGCCGCCCGATCCGATGGCAATGAGTGATTGAATAATTTGGAATCCTGCTCCTTGCGGATCGTTCCAGGGATTGAGAAAGGTCAGAATCCGTTTTATGCGATATGATTTGGCGATAATCAGTATGATCACCAGGGGAACAGATCCAATCAAGCTGATCGCCAAAAGTTTTTGATACGCGCCGGCAGCAGACATAATAAGCAGGGCGGCCAGCAGTAGGGTGATGGTGAGGCCAAAATCGGGCTGTTTGAGTAAAATTGCGGACGTGGCGCCCAGCACAATCAATAAGGGCAGGTAGCCATGCAAAAAAGAAAAATGTTTATGCTCATTCTTGGCAATAAAATGTGCCACATACAAAACCATAAAAATTTTGAGCAGCTCACTGGGTTGGAATGAAATAAAGGGGAGCGAGAGCCAGCGGGATGAGCCGTGAATTTCTTGCCCGAGCGGAGTGAGAATAGTGAGTGCGGTGAGCGCCAGCGACGCAAAAAATAAAAAAGGCGCACACTGTTTGATGAGCGCAAACGGGATGCAGCGCATACCTATAATAGCGCCAAGGCCAAGCAAAACTGCCCATACCTGTTTTTTAAAGTAGTAGTGCGCGCTGCCCATTTTTTCCAAGGCAAACACCGAGCTGGAGGAATAGATAAAAAGAAGGCCGATACATACTAAACCGATCACCGTGGCAACCAATATAATAAGATCCCGTTTAATCTGCTTTTTTTGTAACAACATCAGCGTTCCTTTTTGAAATTGCTTCATCTACTAATTTTTTAAAATGATCACCGCGTTCGCGGTAATCGGTGTATAAATCATAGCTTGCTCCCGCGGGAGAAAACAGAATTTGATCATGCGGCAATAGTTGTTGCGTGAGAATGGCAAATGCCTGCTCAAGATTTTCAAAAGAGTAGGCGGGAATGGTGTGCAACTGGCACAGGCGCTTGAGCTGCTCAGCCTCTTTACCAAAACAGTAGACCATGCGGACCTTTTCCTTGAGCTGTGCAACAAAATTAGCGCGATCGACTCCTTTGCTCACGCCGCCCAAAAAGAGCACGATAGGGCGATGATTAATTTTATCGATGGCCGCAAGGGTAGAGGCGGGAATAGTTGCTTTGGAATCGTTATAAAAATCGATGTCGGCAAATGAGCCAACTTTTTCAAGGCGATGCTGCGGCAACTCTTGTTTATTGAGTACGGTGGTAAAATTATCCAGCGGCAAGGCGAGCATGTGCAAAATACTGGCCAAGATTACGCTATTATCTTTATAAGAAACTAAGGGAAGCTCTTTTAAATCGGCAACAAGCGTTTGGTTTGTCTGATAATGCAGATGCATTTTAGCATTATGCAAAAAATAAAAAGGATGAACACAATTATTAACAAAGGAACTCCGCATCAAAAAAAATGAAGGCGTGCCGGCCCCGCTGCTTTGCATCACCGTTTCATACACCGCCATGGGCAACAGGCTTTTTTGCCCCGCTTTTTGGCGAGCAATAATATTTAATTTTGCCGCCACATAGCCGGCCATATCCCCATGCCGATCCAGATGATTGGGATATAGATTGGTGCAGACAGCCAGATCCGGCGCAAAGGTTTTGCAGCGCTCTAACTGGAAACTGGAAACTTCCAGCACCACAAATTCAGCCGCGTTGGCCGCATCAATACTTTCTAATAATCCCACCCCAATATTGCCGCCGGTAAAGACTTTTTTGCCTTGAGCTTTGAGGAGTTCAGATAATAAATGGGTGACGGTGGTTTTGCCCACCGATCCGGTGATGGCGATGATGGGCGTTATGCATTCTTGAGCAAAAAGATCAACTTCAGATAAAAATTTGTGTGCGTAGGGGCTAAAAGGACGCAAATCAACGCCGCAGCTGGCAAGTATATAATCGTTGTATGTCAAGAAGTTATGCAGATGTTCGTCTTGCAAAAAGAAAGGCACGCGCAACTGCTCAAGGAGCTGCGCTTGAGTAGCAGTAGGATTTTTTTGGTCCATCGCCTGCACTGTAAAACCATTTTTTACAAAATAGTTGAGGGCGCTTGCGCCCACCACGCCCAATCCCCATATGCCGATCTTTTTATCTAATGGTATCTTCACGATTTGCTTCCTGACAATTTGCTAAAACAAGGGTACACTGAAGACAATAAATTGTGAATTACCAAGCCGTCGTACTTCCCGTTCGTCCTGAGTGCGAACGAAGTGAGCGTATCGAAGGATGGTTCGATACAACGCCTTCGGCGCCACTCACCACGAACGGACTTACTAACCGTTCGTCCTGAGTACGAGCGAAGCGAGGTATCGAAGGATACTTAGTAGGTTAAAATATCATGGCAGAAAATAGCAGCGCAAGCGCTGAACAGAAAGTAAGTTTCAAAGATACCCTTAATTTGCCCACCACCGATTTTCCAATTCGAGCCAACAGTGCCGAAGATGATCCGCGCATGATTGCCCGCTGGGAAAAAGAAGAGCTTTATGAAAAGTCCTTTTTTGCGCATAAGAATGATCAAAAATTTATTCTCCATGATGGCCCGCCCTATGCCAATGGCCACATTCACGCCGGGCATGCGTATAATAAGATTCTCAAAGATATCGTCTGCAAATCGCAGCGCATGATGGGCAAGCAAGTGCCGGTAATTCCCGGATGGGATTGCCATGGACTGCCTATCGAACTCAAAGTAACGCAAGAAAACCCGGGCATTAAAGGCTCCGCGCTCAAAAAAGCATGCCGTGCCTACGCGCAAAAATGGATCGATACACAGCGACAAGAATTTAAGCGTTTGGGTGTTTTAATGCGCTGGGATCATCCCTATGCCACCATGAGCTTTGAATATGAATCGGCCATTTTGCGCGCTTTTGCCGATTTTGTGGCCAAAGGATTTATTGAGCGCAAGAATAAAACAGTGCCCTGGTGCCCTTCGTGCCAAACGGTGCTTGCACATGCAGAAATAGAATATCAGGATCAAAAAGATCCTTCGATATTTGTGCAATTTGCGCTTCCCGAAGAAACCACAAAAGCACTATTTCCTAATTTGGCCGGGCGCAAACTTTCTCTTTTGGTATGGACCACCACGCCCTGGACGCTTCCGCTTAATCGTGCGGTGCTCATCAAACCGCATGCTGAGTATGTGGTGCTAGAAATTAATGATCAGCTGGTGGTGACAGCAAAAGCATTGGCGGACAAAGTATGCGCCATGATGAATGTCCCTAAGCACATTGTTGCCGAATTTGTGGCTGAGCAACTGGTAGCCACGGGGACAAAAGTGCACCATCCGTTTATCGATGTTACGGTTCCGCTCATCGCTTCTGATACCGTGAGCCTTGAGGATGGCACGGCGTTTGTGCATTGCGCGCCCGGTTGCGGCCCTGAAGATTATGAAGTGGCTATTAAAAATAATTTAGAAATCTTTTCACCGATCAGCCCCGATGGCAAATATACTGATGAGGTGATTCCCAAGGAGCTTGCCGGAATGGCAGTCACCGATGGCCAGATTTGGGTGATCAAACAATTAGGCCGAAAAAGGAACTTTGTTTTTCAAAACAAGCATCAAGCACTCATATCCGCATTGCTGGCGCTCAAAAACGCCGCTCATTTTCCGCGCAACCAAGCAATGGTTTTGCAACTTAGAGCAGGATAATCTCAAAGAGCGCGCCATTGAAGCAGCTGATGATATTCGTGCGCTCCCGGAAAACTCGATCAACCGCCTCAAGGCAACTCTGGAAGGGCGTTTAGAGTGGGTGCTCTCTCGCCAGCGCACCTGGGGCGTGCCAATTCCGGCCTTAATTTGCGCCGCCTGTGATGCCACCTATAGCACTCCGGAGCTGATTAATAAAGTGGCCGCTGAGGTTGCAAAACATGGCATTGAATATTGGGATGATGTGCCGGTCGAAAAACTGGTGCCGGCAAATTTTTCTTGCCCCGCATGCAAAAAAACTGATTTTAAAAAAGAATACGATATTCTCGATGTTTGGTTTGAATCGGGCGTGAGCCATTTTGCCGTTTTACACAAAAGCCCCGAGCAGCGCTTTCCTGCCGACATCTATTTGGAAGGCAAGGATCAGCATCGGGCATGGTTTCAAAGCTCATTACTCACTGGCATGGTGCTTGAGGGCAAGCCGCCGATGCGCGAAATTGTGACGCATGGCTTTACCGTGGATGCACAGGGCAGAAAAATGTCCAAATCGATTGGCAATGTGGTAAGCCCCCAAGAGATGATCGATCAATTGGGCACCGATGGTTTGCGCATCTGGGCATCATTAATCGATATTTCCGGCGAAGCGATTATTTCCAAACTGTTACTTGATAACGTAAAAGAGATATTCCGCAAAAATCGTAACACACTGCGCTTTTTGCTCTCAAATTTGTATGATTTTGATATCAAAAAAGATGCAGTTCCCTTTGATAAGCTTTTGATGATTGATCAATATGCGCTGGAAAAGTTAGCAGAGCTTAATAAAGCAGTAATTACAGCCTACGCTGCCTATGATTTTACTGCGGTGAGCCATCTTTTGAGTGATTACTGTGCTGCTGAGCTTAGCTCATTTTATTTAGATATCATCAAAGATCGTTTGTATGTTGAGAAAGCAAATGGCCCGTTGCGCAGATCGGCACAAACTGCTTGCTGGTATATTCTTGATACGCTCACGCGATTGCTGGCGCCGGTAATGTCTTTCAGCGCAGAGCAGGTGAGTGATCATTATCAAAAAGATAAAAAAGAATCGATTCACTTGCAGAAATTTTCATCATTAAACTTGATACCGCACGGTATTAATGGAGCTCGCTGGCATATGCTGCGCGAAATTCGCTCATCTGTTTTAAAAGCCATTGAGGGCTTGCGCGAGAAGGGGATCATTAAACATTCTCTAGAAGCGAAGGTAACCATAGCGGTTGATCCACGCGCGCCATTTGCTTTAGAATTTGAAGCGCTGGACGCGAGCTTTTTTAAAGAATTCTTTATTATTTCGCAGTTTAGTCTTGCTCAAGATGCTACCGATCTTGTGCCGGCCGAATATCAAGGGCTCTCAGTCGGCGTGCAAAAAGCTGTCGGTGACAAATGCCCCCGCTGCTGGAACTGGGATATTACTACCAATGAGTTTAAACTATGCAATCGCTGCCAAGGTGTATTGGGCAAGTAATAGATTATCGTAACTTTCGCATATTGAGTAATTGAACAACTTCGGGAGCGTCTTCATCTGCTGATCTTGCCCAATCTAAAGCTGTTTTGCTTCCTTCATCACGCATTGTTTTATCTGCGCCATGCTCAAGTAACGCCTCAACAATATCGGATCTCCCAATATAGCTGGCCCACATTAAAGGCGTAGAGCCTGCAGGGAGCTTTATATTGGGATCAGCATTATGCGTAAGCAGAAAATGAGCAAGGTCGCTTTCTATCCCTTCAAAAATGGCTACCCATAGCGCAGGATAATGTTGATAATGTCTTCTATTTCTAGCATTAGGATCGGCACCTTCTAGAATGAGCGATTTTACTTCTTCAGGCTCACAGGCATCCCTTAATAGCTGCTTTAATTTTTGTGTTGCTTCAGCATTATAAGGCTCCATGCCAACTAAACTGTAGGTAATGATGAGTGTCAGCAAAAATAGCTTGTTCATTTTTTTTACCTATCGTGAAACAGATGTTGCAAATATCGATTCGGAGAATCCAAAAAATGCTTGGTAATTTGATAATGTTCGGTCTGTTCATATTTAATGGGCGCCAACTGATCACCGTCGCATGAATAGATAGTGGCATTGGGATAGGCCAGCAATAGATGGAGAATGAGTGGCAATAATAAATTGTGATTGTGGATTTTGGCATACTTGATGCATGATGGCCAGCAGGGCAAGCTGCCGCTGCGGTGAAAGTGCTGCTTCAGGTTCATCGAATATAAAAAATCCGGCCCGGCCTAATCGATGTTGGAAAAAAGATAAAAAACTTTCTCCATGCGATTGCGCGTGCAGTGATTTGCCACCATAAGAATCGTAAATTCTTGCATCATGCGCCGCCATGGTATCAATAAAATTGGCAACGTTATAAAAACTTTCGGCCTTAAAAAAATAGCCGTTGGTCGGCTTCATGCGCCAGGAAAGGGTAAAGCAGTCTGCCAACTTCTCCGTGCCTGAATAGACATTCGTGTTTGATGTTTTAAAGCTGATATTTTTGCTGCCGCCTTCG
Source organism: uncultured bacterium (assembly GCA_963836585.1). Classification (GTDB taxonomy): domain Bacteria; phylum Babelota; class Babeliae; order Babelales; family Vermiphilaceae; genus BTUB01. Next base: position 457,186 of record CAWIJV010000001.1, on the reverse strand, counting down.
GCGCCAAATCCTGCTTTGGCCGCGATTGCTTCCAAAATGGTGGATTTCCCGGTGCCATTTTCACCCACAAAAAAGGTGACCTGCGTGGAGAATTCAATTTCCTGCAGATTCTTGATAATGCTCAAGCAAAACGGATACTGAGCTTTATCAAGATCGGTGGGCCACTTGACCTTAACCTTATCCAAAATGGGACCAGATATGTTTGAAACGATATTCTTTTTATAGCTCATTCACAAATTTCTGTAATTCTTTAATTTTGCTTAGCAGGGTATTTAAATCAGCCGTCTCTTTGTTTGCGGCGAGGAAGTTTTCAAGTTTAGTGGTTTGCGCATCGAGTGCCACAATGTTTGGCGGCACCGGTGTGCCAGCAGTAGTAGCAGCTTGCTTGGCAGCATCCACCGTTGCGCGATCGGCAGCTACATCGAGCCTAAATTGGTCCTCACCTTTTTTACCAAAGTAAGCGTAGTTTTTTGCTTGCGTGAAACGAGGATTTTGTGACGTAGCGCCGGGGAGCAGTGCGGCGGTTCCGGCTTTAGTTACATTTTCTAGCTGTTTAGTAATCTTTTTCGAGATTGTCTTTGATCTCTTTATCTTTGGTAAGCGCATCCTTAAGATCTTTTTTGAACTCTTTCTTTTGCTCGTCAGTGAGTATTTTTTTGTTGAGCTGACGTTTCATCCATTTGGCAGAATTGAAAGCTTTTTGAATGCCTGCAACTGCAGCAGGAATTGTTTCTTTAGTGCATTTCCTCATCTACGAATGAAGCATCCTTCATGTGGGCTTCCAGTTTTGCCAGATTTTCATTGCTTTCAACCGCATCAACAAATTGGAAAAGGCCGCCATTAAAGTCTTTTACCAGATCGGTAGCCGTTTTATCCTCTTCCCGTTTTGGTTTATCCGCAGACTTTTCATCTTTTTTATCTTCGCCTTTTTTAGCGCCTCCGGCGCCACCGCCGGCAGAAGCACCTTTGGCATCTTTTTTATCTTCAGTAGGCTTTTCAGATTTTGGCGCTTCAAAAGTTCCCGGAGAATAAGGATTATAACCGCGATCAAAATCATAGCGAGTCTTGCCATATTCTTCAGTCTTTGGATAGCCGCCTACGGTGGCATATCCGGGTGTGCGGCCGCGGCGCGATTCTTCAACCGCTCTGCGTTGGGCAGCTTCTTCCGTTTCTTTTATTTTTTTTGCCGTCGGATCATATTTTTCAATGATGCGATCAAGGCTGGCAGAAATTCCTACACTGGTGATTGCATCATGGAGGCTGAGCAGCGTATCGCGAATGGCCTGACGCCCGGCGGTGGTCATCTTATCAATGCCGAATGAACCGAGCTCAATTTTTGGCTCCGAGCGGGCCAAGCTATCCTTAATTTTTATGAGATTGTTGTAAGTAGGTTCATCTTTGATCAGTTCATCCAAATATTTATAGGTGGATGATTTAGGATCTTTATCTTTGATTTTATTGAGCTTGGCTTGCAGCTCTTCCACTTGGGATTTAAAGCTGTTCCAGGTGAGTGTGGCCGGCCAGTTTTTGAGTTTGCCTTCTTTGATCCATGCGGTGATTTTGCCCGGCAGCTCCACCATGATTTGTGCTTTACTTAAGAAGTTGGTGATATGGCTGAGCAGCTTTTCAATAAGTTCAAGCGCTGCTTGCTGTTTGTTGGAAGGGATAGCTGGTTTGGCGACGGGAGCGGGCGTTGGGGCAACATATGGCTCAGCTTCTTGTTCACCTTGGTAGACATTTGCGGGCGGATATTCAGGGCGCGCTTCCGGTGTGCCTGTTTTTTCTACTTCTGCCAATGTTTTTTCTAGTTCGGCCAGCAGATCTTCTTCGCTCATCTTTGAATATTTTTCAACGTCTTCGTTGAATTTTTCTTTAGTTTGCGCTTTGATCACTTGATCTTCAGGAATTCCTTGCGCGCGCAACTGTTCGCGCGTTGGCAACTGCTCTACCTCTTTTTGAATCTGTTTTCCTAACTCTTCTAAAAATTTTACGTCTTCATCAGAAAGTTGCAGTTTTGGATCGGTGGGAGATGCGCCCATGGGTGTCGATGGAGCCGCAACGAGTGAACAGAAGGGAGTAGCAAGCCCAATTCCCAACAGAAGGGATAAAAGTGTTGCTCTTTGTTTACCATTTTTCATATAATCGCCTCACGAAATGATGAGTGTAATTATCTATACCGTATACTCTTAGTATACCACAAAAATCTGAGTTTAACATGTCAAAAAAATCGGTATTTTGCACTGCCAAACAGGGTTTTTTACTCATAGAAATTATGGTGAGCCTGCTGCTCTTGATTCTGATTGGCAATTTTTGTTTTTTAACTCTTGCAACTAGCGGAGCGCGTGCGCGGAGCCTGCAGGCATATGGCCAGGGAAGCATCTCATTATGCGATGCGCTGCAAAAGGTGCGTGATGATATTACTCAAGAGCATGATCCGCTGGTGAGCATCAGTCAAGAACCACTGATGGTGGTGTGGGATGATGGAGCCGTTGACCAATTTTTTCTCACGCGTGCCACACGGCACACTACAGCCGGCAATCTGCTAGCGCTTGAGACTATTTTGCAACGGAGAGTTTCATGAGAATGGCCGGATTTTCTTTAATTGAATGCATGATCTATCAAATTATTTTTTGCATGCTCTGTTTCTTTACTTTTAATTTGCTCCACAATTTTTACCGCAACAGCGGTAAAATACAAAACAGCGCCGGCGCGAATATGGGCGGATGGGCAGCGATGCAAAGGCTTGCCATGGACATTCAAATGGCAGACGCTGATGCTGCTCAATGGCGGTCTGAACCGGGGTTGCTCTCATTTAAGAGTAATGGTCAAACCATTTCCTGGAAGATAAAAAATAAGGCACTCTTGCGTTCACAGGGTGCATCGGCTTCAGTTGTTGCCATGCCGATGCATCAACTGCATTGTGCGCTCACGGCCGACGATGAACGCGTGCGCACTGTGAGTATCACTCTTGAAGGGGAGCAGCAGCAATTTTGCGCAAACGTGAGGGTATGCAATGGCTAGAGCAGTGCCGGGAAATGCAATCTTGGTGGTGATGATGGCTGTCTGCGTGGTGAGCACGCTGGGCTTGGTACTGTTGACGGGCAGTGGATGGTGGGCAGATTTTGGAACAGGGCTGCATCAGAAAGAGAAACGGTTTCAGTGGGCGTATGGCTGCTTGCAGACGGGTGTGGCGCGCGCGCAGCGGGATTTTGATCGGCTCTTGGCAAATCAACAGACGGTGCAGGCGCAGATAGATCATGATGACTGGCATGCGTTGGTGAAGGTTGAACCGGTTGCCGGGAGTATGCGGGTCACCTGCATGCTCACCAGGGAAGGCAACCTGATGGAATCGTTGAGTGCCCGGGTGGTCAAAGATCAGAAAAATCATGTGCAGATTCAGGGTTTTCAAAGATAGATCTTATCAAAGATAAATCTTTGTTTTATAATGATCTACACATCCTGAGTAACCTCCGCAGGAGGTATATCGAAGGATCGTGGTTCGATACGATTGCTTCGCAATCACTCACCATGTTTTTATGTGTAAGGAAAAAAATCATGAAAGTACATTTGCTCAAAGATGTAGAAAAAGTTGGCCATGCCGGTGACGTTATTAGAGTGAGCGACGGGTTCGCACGCAACAGTCTGTTTCCGCGCAAATTGGCTGAAGAAGTGACCCCCGCTCGCGAAGCATTTTTCAAAATGCGCGAAACGGGAAAAGTAAAACGCCAAGAAAAAGTTGAGACACATAGTTCGGATCTGGCCAACGGCATTCAAGGCCTCAAACTTGTCCTCAAACGCAAGCTGCATGATGATGGCAAATTGTATGCCGCAGTACGCGAAGCGGAAGTGGTTGCACTGCTTGCTCCGCATGCAAGTGTGAAGGCTGATCAGATTATTTTTGATAAGTCGATTAAAGCAAAAGGTTCCTATGAAGTGACCATCAAGCTTTCTTCACGTTTGCAGCCAAAGCTGACTCTTACCGTTGTATCAGAATAATACTAAAGATCCATCCCATTATAATTCAAAAAGGGGCAGGGTATGCAAAAAGAAAAGCGTTTTGCCCCTCGTCCAATCGACCCGGAACGCACTCTGGGCAGAAGTTTACCTTCTAGCCTTGAGGCTGAGCGATCGGTGCTTGCCGCATTGCTGCTCAATGATGAAAATATTCCGCTTGCCTCAGAAATTATTACTGCCAATGATTTTTATCAGATAGCGCATAAGCAGATTTATCAAGCAATTTTTGATTTATCATCGGCGCAACAGCGCATTGATATGGTCACCTTGCAAGATGAGCTCAGCAAGCGTGGGCAACTAGAATCGGTGGGAGGCATTGTCTATCTTGTTTCGCTCCAAGAAGATTTGCCGGCCATTGGTTTTGTGGAGCAGCATGCCAAAATTATTCGCCAAAAATCGATGCTTCGTGAGCTGATCGGTTCGGCCGCGCACATTATTGCCAACTGCTATGATCAAAATGATGAAGGCATCGATTCAGTGCTCGATGAAGCTGAAAAAGTTATTTTTCAGATTTCCAATAAGCGATCCACTCAAAGTTTTGTGCAACTGAATATATGGCTCAAAAAAACGTTTAAGCATCTTTCAGAACTCAAGAGCCATAGCAAGGGGATCACCGGAATTCCCTCAGGATATCGCCGGCTTGATCAGTTGACTTCTGGATTCCAAAAAGGTGATTTTGTTGTACTCGCCGCGCGCCCATCGATGGGAAAAACGGCACTTGCACTCACGATGGCCGCAACGGCAGCCGCCGGAGGCCCGTCGGTTGGATTTTTTTCTTTAGAAATGTCGGCAGAACAGTTAACGCTGCGTTTGCTTTCGGCCGAATCAGGAATTGCTCACCACAATATTCGCAATGCCACGATCACCTCAGAAGAATGGCTTGAGCTTACTAAGGTTGCCGGGCATTTGGGCGATTTAAAACTGTTTATTGATGATACAGCAATGCTGGATATCATGGAGCTGCGTGCCAAAGCGCGTAAACTTAAGGCTGAGCATAATGTACAGATGCTGGTCATCGATTATTTGCAGCTGCTCCATTCGCCAAAAAAACATGAGAATCGCCATCAAGAAGTTTCAGAAATTTCCCGTGCACTAAAGGCGCTGGCCAAAGAATTAGAGCTGCCGGTGATTGCCTTATCACAGCTTTCTCGTGCCGTTGATAGCCGTATGGATAAGCGGCCCATGCTCTCCGATCTGCGCGAATCGGGCGCGATCGAACAAGATGCTGACTTGATTATGTTTTTGTATCGCGAAAGTGTTTATAATCCGGAGACAGAAAATCCGGCGCTTGCTGAGCTGATTATCGGCAAGCAGCGAAACGGCCCCACGGGTACGGTGCATCTGCATTTTGCCAAAGAGCAAACTAAGTTTGAGAGTGTTGATTAATCAAGCGAGCGAAGCCCGCCTCGATTAAAAGGAGAGAATGTAATAATGAGAGTATTAGGAATCGATCCGGGATTTTCATTCACCGGCTACGCAGTCTTGGCAAAAGAGGGCAATCGCACCATGCTGCTGGATTTTGGCTACTTGCGTTTGCCGCAATCAAAATCGCTGCAAGAGCGGGTTGCATTGTTTCATGATGCACTGGATAAAAAAATTGTACAATTTCAGATAACTGATCTATCGATAGAAACCCCATTCTTGGGAAAAAATGCGCAGAATTTCTTAAAACTAGGCTATTTGCGCGGCATTTTATATCTGCTTGCGCATAAACATAGTCTGATATTGCATGAATTTGCGCCGACTCAGATTAAGCAATCGCTGACCGGATTTGGCGGTGCGAGTAAAGAGCAGGTTTCACGAGTCCTGTTTCAACTGTTTCCTACACTGGCCAAGCCGGATAAATATGATGCTACCGATGCATTGGCGATTAGCTTATGCGGATTGTGGCGCCCAAAGATCGCACTGCGGTGATAACAGGCTTTTTGGCCCAAAAGGCCCAAAGGATTGCCTTATTAAATAATTATTATGTATTATCCAGCTAAGGGCTAGGGAAATAGGGACCCCAGGGGAGGCTGGATGAAGACGTCTATTGGTACTAATCTTGGATGCAAGATTAATCAAGCAACCTTCTTGTCAAAAAAATCGAATCTTGTTTCTTCCGATCAGCACATTCTCGAACTTCAGGACATCTTTTTAGAGCCGGGCCTTCATTATCTGCATGTTTCCTCCTTTCAGGAGGGAAGGACTATTATCAGTGACTACTTACAAGCTCTGCGCTGCTTCAATGAACCTGCCTGCATCTCATTATCTGCCGGTGATTTGGGCATACCCAATATTGCCGATGATATTACGCCGGGGCAGATTGAATCATTTTTTACCTTGGATTTCGATGCGGATTTTCTCTGGGTGGAATATGATGAGTTGATGAAAAATCACTATCCAGAATTATTGCCAACCTTGCACCGGGTATGCAAGGTGCCAATAATTATTTTAACCCTTGATTCATAATTACAGAGAAGAGAGGGAGCTGATAATGCATATTATGTAAACAAATATACTATATAAAAAGGAATTAAACCTTATCTATTGGCTGGCATCGGCTACCGCCTTCGCCATGAGGAATAAACCCAACTATTTCATCGGAACTAAAAGAATCATCCTCGGCGCCTTGGGGAGTTTCGCCCGTGAGAGCTTGTTGCATGGCAGCAATAGTAGCAGAATTATCCTTAAGCATTCGCTGCGCTTGTTGAAGGCGCTCTAGCATTCTGCTTAACGCCTGTTCATTTTTTTGTATGGGAGCAGCCAGCGCAAGCGCTTGATTTTTTATTTGAGCTATATCACCCGATTGATCTTGGCAGATCATAGCGAGCGCCTTAAAAGCACCGGCCACTTGCTGTTTGTGCAGAGCGAGCGTTTCAACTAATTGTGTTTCTGCGCCATTCATCTTTACCGGGATTGCTGCTATTTTTTCTCGATAATGTTCTTTGAGCCTTCTTAATTTTTTCGCTACTATTTCTGTCTGCTCATCAAGTTGCGCAAGATCGGCCTGCTCTGCCAGCTCCTGTAACAATTGCACTAATCCCTGCGTCACCCGTAACTCATCTTTTACCTCGGCATGAAGAGTTTCAAGGACACTCAGCTTTCGATCAGTTTCTGCGCTCAGTTTCAAAAGCGCTTGAAGTTGTGCATCAGCAGCGGCAAATAAACCGCTCATTTTAGCGCCTGCTTTGTGCAACAGTTCTTGTACGCGCGTAAAGCCGGTTCGTATACCTTGAAGACGTTCCACCACACCGCTCACACACTGAGTAACATAACTTTGAGTTGCCAGATCCAATGTTTGAGTCAAGAATAAATATCCGGCTCCGGCCACACCGCCAACAATCAATGTTTTATTCAACATGCCTGAAACACTCGTTTCAAACGATGGGCTCATCACCGGTAACTGGTGCATGATCATATCGCGGAAAAATTCTGAATTAAATGCAACCAATGCCGGAGCAGTGAACGCATACGGCCGCAGTTTCCTGCCCGCTTTTTTAGCATACTGCAATGCGGCGGCTGGCGTACAAATATTTCTATTTACTAAATAGGCAGTGGCCAATCCGCCACCCATCATGAATGCAGCCTGCATATACTGCCGCGCATTATCCGATTTGGGTTGGGCTACCATCATGCATGCATTAGTTGCCATGCGTGCAACGCCCGGATGGCATAGTGCCGCAGGCGCCACGCTTAAGCTTTTTTGGATCCATCTTTGTTCCATGCCCATGAGCGGCATAGCCATCATTATTAGAGGAATAAAAAGATTCTTATAGTTCATAACCGTTCTCCATTTACATTAATTTTTTTTCTTTTTGACAACAGCATTCAAGAGTGCCAACTGCTCAGTTTGTTGGGATGCCATCGCATATATTGTATCGGTTTCATGCTCAAGTTTTTTGCGCGTGCTGCGTAATTTTATTAATTCTTGGGTGAGAGTGCCCATAGTTTTTTGTAATTCTTTAATATCTTTTCCATTGGCCCCGAGAGTATGCCTAAAGCCTTCAAGCTGTTTTTGCGTAGCTTCATGATTTTCATTCACAAAAGCAGTCAAATGGGCAAATGTCTTATCCTGTTGCTTATTAATCACCTCAAATGCCTCGTCTGATTTTTCTTTAAACTCATCCATCTCTTTATCAAGCTCCCTCAGGCGCTCAATGCCGACGGTAAGCTTTGCATTCCATTCACTTTGTGCCGCCCGGCCTTTAGCCAGTGCTTCATTAATATCTTTTTGACGCGCAAAAATAGCTGCCGCATCAGCCGTTACTTGATTAAATCTTTGGCCGCTATGGAGCTCAAAATCACTAAAAGTACGATTATAGTCATCCAGTTTTTTTGGAAAGGCGCCTAGACGAGCATCGAGCTGCTGGGCCGTTTTGGTTAGACCATTTTTTGTCCGCCTGAGATCTTCAATTTCAGGATTGAACCGCTCAAGCTGATTGGTTACAAACCATTTGGTAACACAAGGCACCCAGGGGCTCACATAGCGTTCAAACAAGGCAGAACACCCATTCCATGAAAGGGCCGAACAGCTCGCTGAGGCACCAAGGCCCAGGGTAAAAATAAGAATTTTAGTAAGGATGTTCATAAATTCCCCTATGAAATTCCGCCATAGCAACCCGCCTTCGCCAAGGCTTCGGCGTGGTTCTTGTCGCTTCCATCTCGCAACTAACGTTAACGGGTATTTAGCGACGGCGAAAAAAATAACCTGCCATTTACTCTTATCAGTATACCTTTTTGCCTGGTTTTGTATACTGGCCATCCCCCCAGAAGACCCCTTTTATAGGGCAATGTAACCTGTATTTATTCAAATAGAAACATTTTGAAGCTGACCCAGAACGCACAAAAAAAGCCCAGCCATATGGCTGGGCATGGTAAATGTAGGCCCTATTTTTTCTTGCGAAGCATAGGAAGACCGGTTTTCTTGTTTTCCATCACCTCATACCCTACCGGAAGAGCATTAAGAGTATTTTTACCCTCAGTCCCGGCAAAGTAGAAAATACGCTGTTTTCTCTTGCCTGCCAGCAATACTTCTTTTGAGTGCAAATAGTAGGTTTTTCCGCTTTTTTTGGATTTTACGCTGTAAGCCATCGTAATTACCCTTTTTTGTAATGGTTAAACAGATAAAAATATTACCCCTCTAACCTAGGGGGCTTGACCATAGAAAGTCAAGAATTCGAGTAAGGGAAAAAATTGACCAAAAAAAACCATCGCACTGACCGAAATCAATGCGATGGAAAAAAGGAGAGTAGTAATGAAGCCTAGATTAAGTAATTTAAGATTAGGATAAATTTCAAGAATGTCAAATTTAATAATTTAAATAGTTATTTTAAATTCAACCTTATCTAACCTTAAGTTACTAATAAATTATAGTAATACTTTATACTTGTCAACACTAAAAAAATAAAAAAGACTTAGATGGCATCAAACTATTCAGCCAGTAACTTTTACCAGGTGTGCCCCCTGCTCTTTCAGCGCAGCATGGAGCATTCCCCCCTGAGTTGGCGCAGTAAAAATAAGCTGAACCTGCAAGTCCAATAGGAGGGGTAAAAGTTGCCGCGCTTTATCATGGTCAAAATCAGTCATAAAATCATCCAGAAGCAAAACGCAGCTTCCTCGAGTTGCTTGCAATGCCTTCACCTGGGCCGCCTTGATCAACATGAGAATCAGCTTTTGCTGGCCGCGAGAGGCAAAATTCTTGGTGCTCATCTGCTTAAAGCGGACGGTAAAATCATCCAGATGAGCGCCAAAGAGCGAGCGGGCAAAGCGAACCTCATCCGCATACAATCCCGCATGCTGCTGCAAAAACTGCTCCAGGCTATCGCCATACTTTTTTTTGCAACTGTAGCTGAAGGTGATTTCAAAGGCGCTATTAAAGTAGGATGCCACGAGCTTTTTAATTTCCTGCTCCAAAAGCTCGAGGGCATGGCACCGTGCCTGAGCAATCTCGGTGCTCACTTGCCAGAGCTGTTGCGTCCATAACCGATATGATTCTTGTGAACCCCCTTTCTTAAGGAGCGCGTTGCGATTATCAATAATATCGCGGCAGCGGCGGCTGAGCGGCGCATGCTCCGGATGCGAGAGTGTAATCGCCTGATCAATAAAAAGGCGGCGCAGATCAGGGCCCTCTTTGATGAGCATCAGATCATCCTCGGTCAACGTGATAATCCGATAATAATCGAGCAACTCTTTATAGGTGGCGATCGCTTTATCATTAATTTTTACCAGCCGCTTTTTATTGCTAAATCCTACTTGCAGATCGTATGATTCGCGCGCTTGAGCATCGATGCGTGCCTTGATAAAAAAGGTATCCTGCCCAAACTGCACCAGCTCTTGCGGCCAATAGGTGCGAAAAGAGCGCAAGTAGCATAAATAGTGCAGCGCTTCGAGCAATGATGTTTTGCCCGTTCCATTTAATCCCTCAATGAGAATCAAGGGATGATCGAGCGCTAGATCGAATGAGGTGAAGCAGCGAAAATTTTTGAGTTGCAGTTGAGTAATGCGCACACTAGTTTACCGTTGGAGAAACCGGCATCACCAAATAGGTAAGATGGCTCTGCTCAGTATCAGTTTCAAAAATAATAGGCCGGGAAGAATTTTTAAGATAAAATTTCACCTTATCATCAGAAAACGCCTGCAAGCCGCTCAATAAGTAAGGCGCATAAAAGCGCACATCCAATTTTCCGCCGGCAAATTCATGGAGCGCCAACTCCTCTTGCAATTTGCCTACCTCCTTATTCTGCATAGAGACATGCAAGCGATCGGTCTCAAAACCAAAATTGGTAGCCAAGAAATGGCCCGAAAGCAGGCAGGCAGAGCGCCGCAATGTTTTTATCAGTTGTGATCGATCAACCACGGCGCCGGTGAATCCTTCTTTATTTAAAATCGGGCCGTATTGCGGAAATGGATCAGCCAGCAGCTTGGTGAAAAAGTTAAACGATTCGCCGGAAAATACCAGTTGATTGCCGCAGATGCCCAAGAAGATTGTGCCATCCGGCGCGCTTTCAAGTAATTTTTTAACTTCAAAGATCGCACGCCGCGGCAACAGCCATTTTTTATTTTCAGGCAACGTATACTTGTTTGTACTCACCTGCGCCAAACAGTGGCCATCGGTGGTGGTCATCTTAAATTCTGCATCGGAAATTTCCAGATACAGGCCATTGAGCGCTTGATTGGCATTATTTTGTGGGATCAAGAAAGCAACCTTATCCAGCATATCCAGCAAGAATGAGGCGCTCAGCTGCATCAAATTTTCAATGCGTTCCGGGAATGGTGGAAATTCTTGCGCATCTTTAATATTGAGTGATAAATTTACCGAGCCCGCTTGCAGCGTGAGCTGAGTCTCATCAAAAATAAAGGCGATATCGCCCTCGAGCTCTTTTACCAGATCAAAAATGCGTTTACCCGAAACTAAAAATGAACAGGGCTGATCAATCGTACTATTTTTTATTAAATAGCTGGATTGCAAGCTGATTTCTAAATCGGTACTTTTAAGCACCAGCTCTTTATGCCCCATTGCAAACATGATATAGGTGGTGGCATCGAGCGTGGTCCGCTTGGTGCAAATCGGCTGCATGGCAGCGAGCAGCGATAAAAATGGCTTTTGCTCTACAATAAATTTATTTTCCATGGAAAAAACCTTTGTCACTTTTTGAGAAATTCTTTTTTCATCAGATAGTATAGCCACCACTCATTTTTTTGCTATAATTTAGCAGTAAAAAATTAACCTTCGAGGAACAACTATGAAAATTGTATCTTTTTTTTCTACATTACTCATACTTAGCTCTTTATCTCTAAGCGCTTTGGATCAAAAATGGCGTGATAAGATTGAAGAATCAAAAGCGCTTACACCACAAATAGTAGCTTTGATGAATTCAAAATGTCTCTCAGACATTTACAAAGAAAAATCATATTTAACTTCTCTTAGAGATCTTTGTTTATTAATTTATGAGAAGCCTAATTTAAAAAAAGAAGATATTGCTCAGCCTATTCGCATCATCGCAAGCATATATGACTGGGTGCCAACCAAAACAGAAAAAGTGATAACAGAAATATGGGATTCTTATCTCAAACTTCATGCTCAAAAGACATCTTAAAAATACATTTACCTTAAAGGCGATGCGCCTTCAGAAAGAATGGCAAGATATTCAGCATAAACAAAACGGCGTGCCCGTTTTTTACCGGTAACTTCATGTAATATACCAATTTTCACCAACTGCTTAATAAGCGCAGCTGCTGTTGGATAACTCACATCAAACTGCTCTTGCACAGCCGATATGGTAACCACCGGCATGTAAAAAAGCCGCTTTAAGAAAACATGCGCAAATGGTGAAGATATTTTCTTTTTCCACAGCAGCTCTTCATCTTTGCTCTGGAGTGCTAGAATTCTTCTCATATCTCCGACTGCCGATTCAGATGCTTCAACAATTGCCTTCAGAAAAAATTCTACCCACTGCTCATAATTACCGGTATTTCTCACCATAGTAAGCCGATCATAATATTCTTGCCGATTTTTTTTGAAGTAGTAGCTGGGATATACTAGCGGTTTTGCAATAATCTTTTTCCAGTACAAATATAGGGTAATTAATAATCTGCCCACCCTACCATTGCCATCCAAAAATGGGTGAATTGTCTCAAACTGATAATGAAGCAATGCGCAGTTAATAAGTTCCGGATATTTAGATGCAGAATGCATATATTTTTCGAGGCGAGACATTTGATCAAGCGCTTCTTCAGGCGGTGGCGGAACAAAAAGCGCATCTTTTAATGTTGAGTTGCCTGCGCCGATCCAGTTTTGTGAACGTTTAAATTCGCCCGGTGTTTTGGTATGCCCCCGAGAATTTTTTAAGAGTATCTCATGCAATTCTTTGATCAGCCTATTGCTCATCGGTAAGCTGGCAAGCCGCTTAATGCCATAATCAAGCGCCTTCACATAATTCACCACCTCTTTTACATCATTCACATTTTCAATGTCAATGCCGCTTTCATATTCAAAAATATCTTCTAATGATGCTTGAGTCCCCTCAATTTGCGAGCTGAGCAATGCCTCCTTTTTTACATACATGGAGATAAAAAGATCCGTATTGGGCAGAGAATGGCCCAGGCCATCCAAAAAAGCCAAAGATCGAGCAGCTTGCTCGTCCAGTTTCATCATCTTCTCATCTATTTTTAGGGGCGGCTCAGGGGGCAATTGCGTGGGTATAAAAGCCTTATAGCCGCTCAATTGAGATATATACTTGCCACTTCTGCCCATGGGATTTCCTTGTGTTTTAGATGGTCTTATTAAAGGACTCTTTAATAACGTACCAAATTATGCCCTCTTATTAAAGAACTCTTTAATAACGGATCAAAATACCCTGTCTTATTAAAGGATCCTCTAACAAGGCGCCGGCTTGCTTTATTCATCAAATAACGTATAATTACAAATAGAAGTATAAATGGAGGCTTCTTATGAATAAGTTCTTACTATTTTTAACCCTTTCTCTGCCCTTTCAAGGGATGGCTATGCAACGCCCAAAAGCGCTGCGTGAAGCGAGCCCCGATGTTCAAGTTTGGGTAAAAAAAGCGTTACGTGATAATGGTCTTAATGAAAATAACTATACTATTAAAGCATTTAATGATCCAAACGACTATGTCGCAGGATATGTTAATTCTGAGGAGCCTACGCGCATTGTTATAAATGAGGGAAAAGGCAGTGCTAATTCACTACTATTTACCATTTATCATGAAGTAGGGCACATCAAAGATGAAATACTTACGAAAACCCAGACTGCATATTCTACAGGCTATTATGGGGCTTACAAAAAAATTTGGCATTCTATGGTAGTGGGCATTGCTTGTTTAGGGATGGGCTTAGGACAATTGCTCAAAGAAAGAAATTTACCATTATATGAATATTATTTCCCTACGCCTTATCTAAAGTTCGGCGCGAATGCGCTTTTATTTGGATGGTCACTTTTGGGGGGTATTGCTACCGGTAATTTTTTATTAAAACGTGCAGGCAGTTACGCAGCGCATCTATGTACTTTATCCGGAGAAAAAAAAGCTGACACACTTGCCGCTGAGCAATTATTCAAACAAAACATGCCGCTACCAATAACTAGTAAATTATTAAGCCTTTATCTTGCGAAAAATAACAAAAAAGCTATGAAAATTGACAGAGATCATGGGCATAATAGCGCAGCAGAATACCAAAACATGAAAGAGCTATTCTCTCGATATGGTTATAGTATAAAAACAGTTAAAGCTTCACACTTTGACCCTAATAATCCTGAAGTTGCTCTTATTATCCATAAAACAAATGAGGCACCCATAATTGCATCAACGTTTCACGAAAATAACATTGAAGACCCTTACATTAGGTATCAAGCTCCTTCATTTAAAATAGATTTAGACTCAAAATTCTAATTTCCAATATTATGATCGCGGGTGTTTTTTATCATAAATGGTGCGTAGATGGCTTGTTTCAACGTGCGTATAAATCTGCACCGTTGATAAATTTTCATGCCCTAGCAGGAGCTGCAGCGAGCGCAGATCAGCGCCCCGCTTGAGCAGATGAGTTGCGAGTGAATGGCGCAGCTGATGCGGCGATATCGATTTTGGCAATCCCGCACGCAGGCACAGCTGTTTTAAAATGCCCCAGAAAGCTTGGCGGGTAATCGGCCGCACGGTGCCCGCATAGATGATCGGAAACAGATGATCGGTTTTTTTAGCATGAGTAATATTATAATGCACCGTTTCTAAATATTCTTTTAATAAGACGCGCATCGGTTCAGGCAGTGGCACCATGCGCTGCTTGCCCCCCTTGCCTTCCACGCGCAAAAAACCGGTGTCCCATTGAATTGAGCCGGTTTGCAGCTGAGTGAGCTCAGAAATGCGCAAGCCGGTGACATACAGCAGATAGAGCATTGCTTTGTTGCGCTTGCCCAGCGGGCCGGTATCCTCGCAGCTGGCGTGCAGCAGCTGCTCGACTTGCTCTTCAGATAAATAGTGCGGCAGCTTTTTTTCAATCTTAGGAAAGGTAAGCTGCTCAGCATGATTATCAATTGCCGGATGCCGATCATGAGTGTAAGAAAAAAACTGTTTGAGCGCAGAAATTTTACGCGCCATACTTGCCGCGCAAAGATGTTCATTTTTTAAGACATGCAAAAATTCCTTGAGCAGCTTAAGCGAACATTCTGCCAGTGGTGCCTGTTTGCTTTCTAAGAAGCGGGAAAACTGCAAAATATCGGTGCGATAAGCGCTAAACGTATTGGATGCTACCCGTTTTTCAGTCAGTAAATAGGTGAAAAACTGTTCAATATGATCTTTCATTATTTCTATTCCTCGCCTTTAGCATAAAGCGTCCGGCGAGGTTAGGCAACCATTAAGCACTGGCTAGTGCCGGAGCAGCCGGTGCTTGAACTCCCGCTACGGTCGCATGATGTGTAACCAGTTTAGTAGTAACTTTGGCATCATTTTGCTTCGTGGTGGTATCCCAATCTACAGCAGCTAAATACATTTGATAAAGGCCAGCAGAAATAATACTCAAATCAATGCCGGCGCTAAATACCCCTTGTGTTGTCTTTTGACCGGTGTTTGCATCTTGATTAGGATTATAAATATACTTGACCAACAGATCGCCTGCGCCCGCTCCTGCTATGCAAACTCCCAGCGCGAGACGAATTAATCTGCCTTTCATACTCGGAAAAGTTGCTGCATCATTTTCCACCGTTTGTGCCAATTGCAAGCCTTGGGCAAGCGTTGCTTGAGCAGGATTGCCTTGCGGCAAATTGGGAAGCGCCGGAACTTGACCACCAGCAACTTGAGCTATATCGGTTAACACGCTATGCACCTGAGCGCTGTGAGACGGTGAGAATAACGCGGTTGCTGATGATAAAATACTGCCGGCACCAAAAATATTATTGCTATTGGCTTGAATAAGGCTCGTAAGTTGTTGATGCTGTGGCGCTAATTGCTGCTGCGCAGGCTGCATGGCAATAAGTTTGAGTGACAACAATCCACATAATGCAAGACAATTATAATTAGTTTTCATGAGCAGACCCTTTATTTAAAATGTCATACAAAAGGGTACGCTTACACAAAACTATATTTCAATAGATTTGTTTTTTATTGTCGCATTTTATAGTATCCGCTTGAGAAAACCCTCGGGGCCATGAAGCAGGTGATGATTCTCAATATGTTTTGCTGTCGCATGCGCATCTTTTAGTTTTGCTTTGGCATCCCAATTGGTGACTCCCAGAAATATATTATATAAGCCGCCGCTGATGAGCGCAAAATCGGGCGCTGCTGCCGTCACAGCGGCGCTCACATTTTGGGAAGTAGTAGCATCGGGATCACGTGTATACGAAAATCTCACACACGCATCAACTACACCGCCACCCGCTTGAAGAATCCCGATTATGAAGCGCATTACCCGCGCTTTAGAGCTCGGATTATCTCTGAGTACGTTTTCTACCGCCTGAGCAACCTCTAAAGCACCCACCATATCTCCAGCAACGCGTGGCACTTGGATAGTAGACAGCTCACCGGCAACTTCTGCTTCCACTTTTGCTTCAGCATCTGCTACCAACGAAGAAAGTATCGATTGCACCTGCGTGCTGGGTGAGTGCAATCTGAATGACAAAATGCTTCCGGGACCAAACCAACTGGTCTGATTAGTTTGCACATGCTGTGTCACGAGATGAATTTTTTCTTGAAGAGTTGGATCGGGTATGGCCATCATGTTTAATACGAGTAAGCTGCTAAAAACCATATAACAATATTTCATGATTGCTCTCTCTTTTTTTATTCGAATTATCGTCGCATTTTATGCTGAGACACCATACAGCGCGATGGTTGATTTCGTCTTTTAGTGAGATAGGAATAATCAGAAAGATGCGGATGAGGCTGCAGCGCTCCTTGCTCCTGCGCTGCCGGCTGCTGACCAGCAGCAATTGGTGGAATATTGGCGCCTCGTTCAGCGCCCATTAAGGCAAACCAGATAAGAGCTCTATGGTTCATGGTAACTACTCTCTCTTTTTAACACTAGTATGATTTTGCTACTATCACATCACTTACACTTGGTTTATCACAATTAAAGCAAGTTGCAAAGGTTTTTTCTTCCAGCAAACAGCGCGTGCTTGCTTTGTATTGGCGCAACACCTCTTCGCAGACGCGATCTTGGCACCAGCCGGTTTGGTAAATGCCATTCTCTTGCTCAAGCTTTGGACCAAATTCAGCAAGTTTGGCTGCTTTGTGCCACAGTGATTGCTGTTTTTGTTGTGCATTCGCAAAAAGCTGCTGTTGAATTTCATCAAGAATGCGCGGAATTTCTGTGGCAATTTGATCAAGGGCCACGGTAAGTTTTTGCCCATCGGCACGTTTGGTAATAATCGCAACATTTTGTGCAATGTCACGCGGGCCGATTTCTAAGCGCAGCGGCACTCCCTTCAGTTCCCACTGATAGAATTTCGCGCCGGGCGTTTTTTGATCATCAGCATCGATGTGCACCCGAACATTTTTCAGGGTATCTTTTATTTTTTGGGCCGCAGCAATATTTCCGCCTCCTGCCCTTTTTTTAGAATAGGGATAATCACAAGCTGAATCGGAGCTATTTTTGGCGGCAGCACCAATCCTTTTTGATCGCCATGCACCATCACCACCGCGCCAATCAAACGCGTGGTGGCCCCCCAGCTAGTAAGATACGGGTAAGAAAGTTTTTCTTGGCGATCTTGAAATTGCATGTTAAATGATTTGGCAAAACTTTGTGAAAGAAGATGGGAAGTACCCATTTGCAGCGCCTTGCCATCCTGCATCACCCCTTCAAAGGTGTATGTTTTTTGGGCGCCGGGGAATTTTTCTTTTTCCGATTTTACCCCCTTAATCACCGGAATTGCGAGCCAGTTTTGAGCCAGATCAACATACTCATTGAGCATGCGCAGCGCTTCTTCATGGGCTTGCTCACGCGTTTCATGAGCTGTATGCCCTTCTTGCCAAAAAAATTCGGTGGTGCGTAAAAATGGCCGCGGCCGCATCTCCCAGCGCACCACATTGGCCCACTGATTAATAAGCAGCGGCAAATCGCGCCATGATTTTATCCATTGAGCAAACATATAATGAATAATTGTTTCTGAGGTCGGGCGAACCACCAATGGCTCATCTAACTGCTTGCCGCCTGCATGAGTTACCACCGCCAATTCCGGGGCAAATCCTTCCACATGGTCTGCTTCCCGTTTTAAAAAACTTTCAGGAATCAAGAGCGGAAATGCAGCATTATGATGCCCGGTCTCTTTGATGCGCTGATCAAGACGCGCTTTAATATGTTCCCACAATGCGTAGCCATACGGGCGAATCACCATGCAGCCACGCACGGGCGCATGATCAGCCAATTCTGCTTTGTGCACAATCTCTTGATACCAGTCGGCAAAATGAGTAGAAATATCAGGAAGTTTTTCGCTCATGGGCGCAGGCCTTCTTAAAGGTGAAAAAATAGCTTATTAATTTGCCACTTAGCGTACTACGACTGGAACAAAATGTACATTTAAAATGGCAATATATCGCTCACTGCTGCGCCGGTATCTTCAACGGCATCGGCGGCAATTTCAGTAGTACGGCGCACGGTAGCTGCCACCGGACGATCATCATAATACGCACGGCGATGGCGTGGCTGAACTACGCGTTCTTTTACTATTACTCTTTCAGTGACCACCGGCTCATTGGTGATAATATTTTCCGGCATCGGTTGCATATCGGCGAGCGCGATATTTGCAGCTACTACTGCTAAGGCTATCAACTTCTTCATACATTCTCCTTAATGAGTACCATTTTTTATTATCGTACCAAAAGAAAGCGCTCAGAATCTAGAGTTTTGTGCAATTATTGTTATAGTATTTTTATTATCCCGCACCCTTCGACAAGCTCAGGGTGAGCGGGAAAAAATACATAGTCCGTTCGTGGTGAGCTGGTCGAACCATTTTGAACAAGGTGTTAAAGGAATTTCTGTGCAGAAATCATGCATCACTATTATCGCTACTTTTTGCATCCTGCCACTGGCTGCCATGCAGCCGCCAGCTCAACCTCAACAGCTTTCTCTTTTGCAGCATGCGCGCGAACAGGTGAATACCGATTGCGGCATGAGATTATGCACCGATCCAATGATCGTGCCTACTGCCGTGGTAACCTTTTGCACTTATAAGGTGTGCAATTTGCCTTATCCTTATGCTTGTGCTGCCGGCGGCCTTACCTGCGCCTGCGATTGCGCATGCTTGGCATTAGCCAGCGAAGATACTGATGAATGGGCCGGCAAATATTACTCGGTTCAATTCATTAACTATATAAAAAGATTTTTCAGAAATCCAAAGCGAGATTAATAGCATGAAAGTAATGTAATGAAGCGATTGATGATTCTTTTTTGCATCTCTCTCAATTTTTTTGCCATGCCGCCCAAACAGGTGCTTTTTGCCGACCAACACAAAGGCTACCGCGAGCTCATACAAGACATTATACAAGATCCTGCCGAACCATGCTGGGGCGATCTTGGTATTAGCTGCAGTTTTTGCTCATTGGCTACGTGCGCTATTCTGGATCTTTGCCCTGCCACCTCCTGCTGCTGCGCAACAACTGTCAGCGGTTGCGTTTCATGCGGTCTTTTTTGCTGCCTGTTGCACTATTCAAGCCGCGCAGAAAACACTGTTACCGCCCAGTTGCTTGCTAAAATGAAAACCGCCTGTGGACTCAAGCCTAAAAACACCGATTCACACCAAGAAAAGTAATCATCTTTGAAAAATTATTGTAAAACCATTGATTCTCAAGAGCCAAATAATTTACGCTGTAAGTAGGAAGTAATATAGTTAGTTGGCCAAAAAGAAGGAGATTCACAATGGCTAAACGTAAAACAGCAAAAAGAGCGATGAAAAGAGCTACCAAACGTAAATCAGCTCGCAGAACTACCAAAAGAAAATCTGCAAAACGCGCCAAAAAAGCAAAACGCAAAGCTCGGAGTACGGGTTTTAACTTTTGGGCGTAATGTCGCTTATAAATAAATGAGGCTCAGGCGGTAAAACGTGGGGCCTCATTTATTATTATTATTAGTTACTCCGCAACTAATAATAATAAAGTGGAAAATTTATTTCACGGGGGGTGTTTTTTGCAGTTCCGCCGCATAAAACAGATATAAACTAAACATCGTGATCACAAATGAGATCAAGAAGGCGCCACTCAATCGTTCTCCTAAAAAGAGAGATCCTAATATTCCCACTAAGAATGGTGCAATAAATCCGGCAAATGATAAGAAGGTAAGGCTGTAGCGCGCTAGCAAAAAGGCATAGAGATTATAGCCAATCAGGTTAGCTAAAATAATCAGTCCTGCCATAGTTCCAATCGCCATAATCACGGTAGTCGCCTGGCCAAATCCATGAGCATAGAGCCAGCTGCCGGCCAGATCAGGATGCGGACCGTTCCAGATAAAGATCTCTGTCCCTTCAACAATTGCTGCAGTAAGCAAAGCTGCAATCCCGCCCCCGAGCATTCCAATCCCATTCACCGTCACAAAATTATAGCTCTTGATCACCGCAAGCTCCTTTACCAGAAGCCAACCATAGCTTGCGCAGGCCACTCCGAGCAATAGGGCAAGATCGGCCCCTGCCATCACCGGATAGAGCCGATCAGTGATGAGTGAGATAGGATGCACAATGGGCAGCATGCCCACAAATCCCATCACCATAGCCACCCATTTGAGGCGACTCAGCTGCTGGCCAAAGAGTATCGCGCATAAAAGCGCGGTAATAAAGGGGGAAAGATTATAGAATAAGGCAGCCTTGGAGGAGCTTACATACTGCAGGGCCCAAAATTCCAGCAGATAAGCCCCATAGATATGGAAGGCTATCAGCTGAGCAAAAAGCCAAAAATCGGCCCTTTTTATGCGAATTTGCCCCTTTTTATACCAACCGATATACCCAAGGAGCAACCCCCCTGCTATCATCATGCGAAAGGCAATAAAATAGATCGGTTTCATATAAAAGACGGCAGCCTTTGCCAGGGTAAAGGTGCTTGCCAGTATTAGATACATAAGAAAAATAAGCCACATAGGTAAACTTCCAGCTAAAGAGATGAATCTATTCTTTGGATAAAGTTTACCTAAAAAAGAGAATGCGCATATTCTTCAATATGCGCACTTCTTCTAATTCTCAATGCTAGATTATTGCAACGCTAATCTGCTTAAGGGCGTGGATTGGTTACACTCGGTAATCTATAAGAGCCATCAATTTCAGGGCCATACTCTATCCCGTTATCGCCAAACGTACGATCAAGAGTGCCATCAGCATTGTAACGTGTTTTGAGTAATCTCATCTTTCCGCCTCCTATAGAAGCTTTTGCTTCAAACACTTTCTTACCATCTGGCTGTTTCAGCGGATAATTACTGGAAACCATTGTGCCAACTTCCCCTGCGACGGTTGAAAATGGAAATGGATTAAGTTCCCCCGCTGATCTATCAACTTGACCAATCGCTCGAATTTCTTGCACCGTTTGGCCGGTAAATTTACTTGCTTCTACGTTTTGTGCAACATCTCTGGGGTTTCTCAACATTGCTGCAGTTTGCAACGATACGCTGACTGCTGCCAATGCTATTAAAAATAATTTATTCTTCATAAACTCTCCTGTTTTTACTATTCATAGACCCCCCATGGGCCCATTTCTACTCTTATAGTAGCATTTTCAGGAGGTTAAAAACAAGGGTTTTAGGCCGACTTTATAAGGCTTTTTCCCCCAGGGGAGGCATACCTGTTTTTTCTACTCTTTTTCTTCTATATGAATCTGATCATCGATCAGCCGAATCCGCTCGATTGATAGCGCAGCGCCGGTTGCCGTATCGATCTCCACCCAGATGCCATTGAGCAAAATGGGGCCCTCTTTTTCCACCGTAAATTTAACCGGCATTTGAGTGATAAAATGATGAATAATAGCATCTTTTTTCATGCCCAGGCTCGAGTTGAGGGCGCCCACCATGCCTACATCAGTAATATAGGCAGTTCCATTTTGCAAAATCCGCTCATCAGCCGTTTGCACATGAGTATGAGTGCCGACCACCACACTCGCCCTGCCATCCACATAATAGGCAAAGCAGGATTTTTCGGCCGTGGTCTCGGCATGAAAATCGATGAAAATAGTTTTGGTTTTATCCTGCAGATAGGCCAGGATAGAATCGATGGTGGCAAACGGGCACGCAAGCTGCTCCTTCATGAATACTCTTCCCTGAATATTCACCACCGCCACCGGTGCATCTTTAACGGTGATAATTTTTATCCCCAGCCCGGGACACGCAGCCGGAAAGTTGGCTGGCCGCAGCAGATCATCCCGCTCATGAAAGTAGGGAATAATATCTTTTTTGCCCCAGATATGATTGCCGGAGGTGACCACATCCACCTTCAGATGCCGAAAATAGTCCATAATGCGGGGCGTGATGCCGCGGCCATCAGCAGAATTTTCTCCGTTGACGATAGTCGCATCAATGGCATACTGCTCGCGCAGGCGATTAATATGCTTTTGCAGCATCGCGCGGCCGGGCGAGCCGACCACATCACCAATAAATAAAATTCTTATTTTCATATTGAGTCTCTTGAATTATCCCTCGATATGCACTTTCAGTGCTACTCGGGACGAACGGGTTAGTGAGTCCGCTCGTGGTGAGTGATTGCGAAGCAATCGTATCGAACCATCTTTTTACCGTGCGTATTCAATTGCCCGTTTCTCGCGAATCACATTCACTTTAATCTGACCCGGGAAGCTCATATCCTGTTCAATTTTACGCGCAATATTACGCGCCAATAACATTGCTTTTTCATCGTCCATAATATCTTCTTCAACAATAATGCGCACTTCTCTGCCCGCCTGCAGCGCATACGCTTTTTTGATCCCTTCAAAGGAGACGGCGATCTCTTCTAATTTTTCAAGACGCTTGATATATGCGGTGAGGGTTTCACGCCGCGCGCCCGGACGGGATGCGGAGATGGTGTCAGCAATCACCACAATGATCGCATAGATAGAAGCAAAGGGCACCTCTTCATGGTGTGCCGCAATCGCATTCACAATAATAGGATCTTCACCACAGCGTTTTGCAATCTCTCCGCCAATTTTGGCATGAGGCCCTTCCACCTCTGCGCTGACCGCTTTACCAATATCATGGAGCAGCCCCGCGCGCAACGCGATAGCCCCATCAAGCCCCAGCTCTTCAGCAATCATACGCGAAAAGAGGCCCACTTCTTTGGAGTGGTCAAGCACATTTTGAGAATAGGAAGTTCTAAAATAGAGTTTGCCCAGCGCGGTGATAATTTCCGGGTGGATGCCTTGGAGATTAAACTCAAGCACCACATGCCGACCATACTCTTGGATCATATCCTCCAGCTCTCGCTCACATTGAGCCACTGTCTCCTCGATGCGGGTTGGGTTGATACGCCCATCCAGAATTAATTTTTCTAAGGTGCGGCGGGCAATTTCACGCCGGATTGGATTAAAGCCGGAGATGGTGATAATTTCAGGGGTCTCACCAATCACAAATTCCATACCGGTTGCCATTTCAAGCGCTTTGATATTGCGCCCTTCTTTGCCGATGATGCGCCCCTTCATCTCATCATTGGGCAGATGCACCACGCTAGAAGAATGGGAGGCCACTTGATCGGCGGTGTAGCGCTGCATAGCGGTTGCCAAAATCTGAACCGATTTTTCCTTGGCGCTATGGCGGGCATCCTCTTCCACCTTTTGCACCCACTTTTGCGTGGAGAGTTTCACCTCATCCTCAAGCATGTGCATTAAGGCCTGCTTTGCTTCGTCTTTGCCCATGGAGGCAATCCGCTCAAGCTTGGTGACCAGGTCGGTGTAAACAACTTTTAATTTCCCTTCGTTGGCACGCAAAACATCCTCGGTGCGAGAAAGTGCGCGCTCTTTTTGCTGGAGCTCTCGCTTGAGCTCATCATTATCCTGCTCTTTTTTTTCAATCGCCTCATAGCGGCCATTCAGCTTTGCCTGGGCGCGATCAATCTCAGATCTATCACGCTTAATTTCTGCCTCAAAATCACTACGTTTTTTATAAATTTCGTCTTTGACCTTGAGCAGCGCCTCACGCTTTTCATTCTCTATCTCACGCTTGGCATTTTTAAGTTTGTCCTCAGACTCTTCCAGCGTAACGTGAGCATAACCTATCTTCTTTTTGGCGTACATGAGCAGGAGTATACTCGAGGCAATTCCCACCGCGCCAATACTATTAATTATTAAGGGTAATGACATTCTATTCCAATCGTTTTTCTACCACTCGCACCCTTCGTGGTTCGAGCTATCCTCCGCTAGAGCTTCGGCGGGGCGAGTGGTACTAAATATTTCGAAAACGTTTATTCCTATATCTACCTTTAGTGTACCATACACTCTGAGCAACGGGTATTGTCAAAAAATTAAAAACCACCCTTTAAAAAAAGGATGGTTAAAAACAGAGTAATCTCTTAAGCGAAAATGATCTTTTAGCGGCGCACTAATGCCAGGCAGTCCAGGTCAATTCGATCAATAAGCTCTTTATGACGAATATCAGTAAACTCTTTGTTGGATTCTAATGCCAATATCTTATGTGCCAACTGTAATGCCGCAAGCACCGCGATCCGCGTTTCATCCACCTGAGACGCTTTGAATGAAATCTCTTTCATCAGAGCATCCACCTGGGCAGCAGCTTTGGCAATATTGTCCTGCGATTCATCACTTACGATCGAATAGTGATCACCAAATATTAATAATTTATAGGTATTCTTCATACTATTAACTTTGATTTTCAACTATTGCATCGATACTTTTAATCAGATCGTCAACCACCATTTTGGTAAGCTGCTTTTCTTGCTTGAGCTCATCGATACGCTTGGTATCATCGTGCAACGCATTCTCTAACATTGCTAACTTAGCAGTAAGCTGTGCATTGTCTTCAGCTATTTTTGCATTTTCTGTTTTTAACTCTTTTGCTTCTTCGCCCAGCGCCACATTTTCCATCATCAACTCGCGGGCTCTTTGGCCAAGCCGCACCAGTTTTTCTTCTAGGATCTTTAGTGCATCCATAAATTCCCCCTGATCTGAATCAATTTCAATATCAGGGTTATTCTAAAAAAAATGACTGAGCAAAGTCAACATTCAGCTTATTTTTGTGCCAAATTAACTAATTGATTAAAGGCTTCCGGTTCACAAATGGCCAATTGGCTGAGCATTTTACGATTTAACGTTACCTGCTCATTTTTTAGCCCGGAAATAAATTTGCTATAGGAAAGCCCTTTCGCATTCGTTGCCGCTTTAATACGAGAAATAAAAAGCCCACGCATATCGCGTTTTTTAAGCTTACGACCCTTGAAGGCAAATGCCATGGCGCGGTTTAAGGTTTCCGATGCGCGCATGAAGACATTTTTTCGTTGCCCCCAAAAGCCTTTCGTTTTTTTTAATAGTCTTTTATGACGTCTTTTTGTAACTGTTCCACGTTTTACGCGTGACATAATCAATCCCCAAATAAACAGTATTAATCGTTAGGTAACATTCTCGCGATGCGCTTGACATCCACTGGATTTACATACGCACGCTTACGCAATTGATCTTTGCGTTTTGCAGATTTTTTGGTTAACAAATGACGACGAAACGCTTTAGCACGTTTAATCAACCGTTTGCTAATTTTTTTAAAGCGCTTTTTTGCTGAAGAGCGCGTTTTCATTTTAGGCATAATCTCAAAATCCTATTCATTATTTAACGTTTTTTAAGAAGTAGATACGGGACCAGAGTGATCCTAACCGGGAATCACCTTCATGGCCTATATTCTTTAGTAAATCATGTTCTTCAAATGTCTTATGAATCTTGTCAAAGATTTCAGCCCCTCGCTCAAGTCTGGTTGCGTTTTCACGCCCTCTGAAAAAGAGCGTAAACTTAACTCGTTTACCCTCTTTCAAGAAGTCCATTGCTTGGCGCAACTTGGTCTGAAAATCATGCTCGCCAATCTTGGCGCCGATTTTAATCTCTTTGACTTGAATCACCTTCTGATGTTTCTTCGCTTCATGCTGCTTCTTCTTTTTTTCATAGAGCGCCTTGCCAAAATCCATTACCTTGGCAACCGGCACTCCCTCGCGACCTTCATCCGAGATCAGCACCAGATCAAGCCCCGCTTCTTGCGCAAGCCTAAGCGCTTCACCGCGCGACACCGTGCCCAGATTTCTTCCATCTTCGGCAATTATTTGTAAACGCGGCGCGCGAATTCTTTCATTCAGCGACGGACCCGTGTCCCGTTTTTCTTTGTTATTAAAATTATTTCCTTTGTTCGGTATATCCATATTCACTCAAATAATTATGCTTCTTTTGACCCAGGAACAATTTTGGAACTATTCATAGCAACAAGCACTTTGTGTAACACTTGATCAAATGCATCTTTATTAGTCTTCAAAAACTGCAATGCTTGATCTCTTCCTTGAGCAATATTCTCGCCTTCGAATGAGAACCATGCTCCTGCTTGCACAATCGCTTTATACGTAATAGCCGCATCGAGCAGTTCCAGCTCTTTGCTGATCCCTTCGCTAAAGAGCAGATCAAGCTCAACATGCTTAAAGGGAGGAGCTACTTTATTTTTTACAATCTTAACTGAGATTCTATTGCCAATGTGCCGCTCATCACGCTTTAATGAAGCAATGCGACGCACATCAAGACGCAATGACGCATAAAATTTCAACGCATTACCACCGGTTGTGGTCTCTTTTGGCGCAAACGGCATTGCACCGATATTTTGACGTACTTGATTGATGAAAATAAGTACCGTTTTTGATTTATGAACCACCGCAGTAAGTTTACGCAGCGCTTGTGACATCAAACGCGCCTGGAGGCCCATATGAGAATCGCCCATATCTCCTTCAAGCTCAGCTTTTGGCACCAGAGCCGCAACTGAATCGATCACCACAATGTCCACGGCGCCTGAGCGAATCAGCATCTCGGCAATATCCAGCGCCTGCTCACCATAATCGGGCTGAGAGATAATCAGATCATCAATGTTGATACCCAATGAGGTGGCATAGGCAGGATCCATCGCATGCTCTGCATCAATGAAGGCGCAGATGCCGCCGCGGCGTTGCGCCTGAACAATTGCGTGCATAGCCAGTGTGGTCTTGCCTGAGGCTTCCGGCCCGTAAATTTCAACAATCCGCCCAACCGGCAATCCACCAATACCAATCGCATGATCAATGAGAATAGACCCGGTTGAAATTGCTTCCACCCGTGAATTACTGGCCTGCCCCAAAAGCATCACCGCGCCGCTCCCATACTCTTTATCTATCTGAGAGAAGGTAACCTCAAGTGCCTTTTTCTTAAGAATTCTTTCATTTGACTCTTTTGGCTCAACCGATTTGGCTTTGGCCGCAGTGTCTTTCACTTCTTTAGCGGGATTAATTTTCATATTGTATTTCTTTACTGTTCAGTGCGGATGAGAGATTCATTTTTGTTAATTTTAGCATTTCTATACAAAGAAGCAACAAATCCGGCCATACTCAGGGACTTTTTCTCCTGCAGCAGATTTGCCATGAGCTCCTTCTTTTTTTGTTCGAACAAGGTGGCATCAAAAGGCGCTATCTCATCCAGGCGGATAATGTAGCCGCTGCCATTGCGCTCATAAGTGGATAGACCACCCTTATTTTCTAATTGAAACATTTTCCCAAGGTCAAATCCTCGCTTTATCAGCGCCTGTTTGACCGGTTCTTCATCTTTTGCCTCTTGGCTGTGTCGCAAAAAGCCGGTTTTTTCAAAGACAACTAAATCTTTGTATGCATTGATAGAGCCGGTCTTTTGGATTGCATCAAGAATGTTGGCCAACTCTTTTTTTGCTGCATCGGCATAATAGTCTTGCGTTACGCGCGCCTTGATCTGCTCCAATGGCGGCGCAAAGCTCTCTTTGATACCCAGAACCGTTACTAGCATTCCCTGATTGCCCTCATGATAATAAGATGTTTCATGATTTTGCAATCTGAAAGCAGTTTTTGAGAGCACCGAATTGCTAGAAGTTACCTCTACAGCCCCTTGATCTTTGCCTTGCTTTTCTTTTGCTAACTTTTGCAAGGCAGCAGGTGAACCGATGGCAGCCCGCATGTCAGTAGTAAATTGTTCTTGGAACTTTTTATTCAGCAGTTGCGTTTTGATCTCGGCGC
Organism: uncultured bacterium; assembly: GCA_963836585.1. Lineage (GTDB taxonomy): Bacteria > Babelota > Babeliae > Babelales > Vermiphilaceae > BTUB01. The sequence continues at coordinate 429,023 of CAWIJV010000001.1, read as the reverse complement.
TTACTTGAGTTAGTGGTTTAAACAGTTGCGCCTTTTTATGCACCAGCTGCACGATTTCATAACCTTGATCTGTTTTTATGACTGCTGAAATATCACCTTCTTTTGGCAAAGTGAAAGCTGCTCTTTCAAAAGATTTTTCATGAGTGCCCTTTGAAAAATACGGCATCAGACCGCCCTGCGCCGCAGTTTTGGCATCAGCTGAATGCTCTTTTGCCAGCGCAGTAAATTTTTCTGGATGCTCAATTAATTGAGCATGAAGTTTTTCAGCTTTATTCGCATCTTTATCGGCAAGCAGAATGTGTCTCACTTGCACTTGGGCCGGCTGTTCCACATAACGGGCCTTATTATTGTTGTAATACTGCTCAATATCTTGAGAAGTTACCCAAACACCGTACTGAGACGGCTCAAATGCCACTATTTTTACCGCGCGTTTTTCAGGCACGTAATATCGTTTTTCTTGAGCATTGGCAAGCTCATAATATGATTTTAACGAATCGTCGCTTACCGGCTCTTTTTTTACACGATTGAGAATTTGAGCCTCTGAAATTGTTGCGATAGAAAATTTATGTGATAAAAATATTTTTTCAAATTTCTGTTTGAGTTCAAACTTCGGAAGGTAGATTGAGTGTTCAACCAACTTTTTAAGCATATCCCGCTGAACAGCATCCTTTATTTGAGCAGCAAATTCTGCCGTAGAAATACCGCTTCTTCGATGATACTCGGTGAGCGCCAAGGGATTGATGCCCCCCAAGGAATGATCCCAGGTGAAGAGAGGCGCAACATCAGAAAGTTCTTGATAGACAAACATAATATCACTCAAGCTCGCCTGCGCTTTTTCATCCGAAATATGTAATGCCAATCGTGCAGCTTCTTGATCAAGAAGTGCTCGACGCATCAATGCATTAAGCGCCAAAAACTGCGGATTGGAAGACATGCCCAACATTTGCATATACACATCGGCAAACTGGCCATACTGGGCGCGCAGCATTCTCATGCGTTCTTCTTGATCGGCAACAGCGCGCGCAAATTCAGGAGCGGTAAATGTTCTACTATTAACTTGCAGAATCCATCCGGAAGAAACGCCGCCGCCAAAAAAGTAGGATCGGCCCATCTCAAGCACCGTGAATACACCGGCAGTGGCCAATAAAGTAATCCATAGGATCACTTTGTATATTTTGGTCTTAAAACTTTTTCTGATCATCGTTATCATAGTAACAACCTTTCTTTAAATATGATTATGCAAGCTCTTGAACACGAATGCTCGCAGCATTCAAATGTTCAGCCTTTGCAATCTGATTAATAATTTGTTGCAGTTCCTGCTTATTGGCCACCGGCTTGAGCGTCACCTGATACCAACTGATTTTGGTATCTTTGGCCGTTTTGCTTATCCGCTCTTGTAACTCTACCCCATATCCTCTTTTTTCCAACCGACTCACCATTTTTTTACCTTCATCAATATTTTTTGCCGAGAAGCCGGCAAGAGCGGCCGTGAATTTTTTTTCACTTTTTTGTTCAATTTCAATTTTTGGCTCATCGGTTAAAGCAATTTCAGAACTTTGGCACATTTCACTTTCCTGATCCAATTCTTCAGCATCTTCATTCTCATCCTTGGCATCATACAAAACGCACATGGAAGAATAAATCTGATCGGCTAGAGATTCTTGATCAGCTTTATACGAAAATTCTTGGGCTGCTCGCTGCTTGCCCAAAAAGTAGCCGCTAATAAAAATGAAAAAAGCCAAGGCCAGCACCCCGGCGATCAAAAAACTCAATTGCCGATGGGTGAGCGCAATCTGGATTTGGTGGCTATTGTGATCATTATCAATCATACATCTGCTCCGATTAACATCTAATAGTATGCATCTCTTTTACTACCTCTAATAGTTGCTTAATATATAGGCCTGAATGATACTTCGTCAAGTCAAACTCAAGACACCTGCTGCGCGTATCACTTTGCTCTAATACTGCCTTTTGTAAGCGATTGGCTAAATAGTTTCCAAATACGATTTGCCGCTTGGCATACTGGCGCGTTTTGCAAGCAATGATTTGCCCCAATTGCCGATGATCAATATCTGAATCTGATCGATTCAGATATTTAATGATTTCATCATATCCTATAATTTTTTTATTGATCAAAAAATCTTCCCAGGGCGTTTTTAGTAAATGCTCTACTTCGGCCAGCCATCCACCCCCAAGCATAAGATTGACCCGCTGATTGATTCGTTGATACAGATCAGGCCGCTCACGCATTATGGAGACAAAACAGAATGATGCAACCGGCTGATAGCGCGGCTCATGCTCCGATGGTTTTGTCCCGGTTACAAAATAGATAGAGAGCGCCCGATTGATGCGATAGAGATCATGCGGATGGATGCGCACTGCCCGCTGGGGATCAATCTCATAGAGTTGCCGCCACCGTTCGGGCTCGCAAGCAAATTGATCTGTTATCACAACGCCTGCTGAATCGGTTTGAGGAGGGAAAAACAGCGACTGAAGATAAAACCCCGAGCCACCAATAAAAAGTGGGATATTGTTGCGGCTCCAGATGGGATCCAGCACGTGCATTACCCGATCCCGAAAGTGAGCCATGCTCATAGAGGCAGGCTCATTGATAATATCAAAAAGATGCTGAGGAACCTGAGAATTTCTCCAATCTGGCTTTGCTGTCCCAATCGAAAGCGGTGTATAGAATTGGCCCACATCAGCATTAATGATCTCCACCGGCAAGAGCCTGGCCAGCTCGTCACCGAAGGCCGTCTTGCCTACTGCCGTAGGACCAAAAAGAACCAGTATTGATTTGCGCACGTTAATATTCCCTTAAACCCCTTACTCATCATAGGATAGGTAATTTATCACAGAGTTGCAACGGTATTTTGGTGAAATGAGAATGGCCTATTAAATAAGGCTCGCAAGCGTTCTATCGCCTTTTCTTCATTCATATTTTGCACCAGAGAGATCTCTTGCGCAAGCAATAACTCAGTCTGTTGCAAAAGCGCCTTTTCTCCATAAGAGAGCTCTTTATATAATGCCATATTATTAAGGTCGCGATAGATTTTACAAATTTCCTTGAGATTGCCTGAGCGCAGCTTAGTTTGATACTCTTTATTGCGCTTATTCCAATTAGAGGCAGTTTCGGGCGATACCCGCTGAGTCGGCTCACATAATGTTTTAAAGATATCAGTAATATATTCAGTTGAAGAAAGATGCCGTATGCCAATAGAGGTTGCATTATGGGTAGGCACGAGGATGGTGCCATCTTTATTAAGAAATTTAAGTTCGTAGTAACAGGCAGTACTCCCTGCTACCTGCTTATCAATAATATCATTGATTTGAGCAACGCCATGACCGGGATAGACGACTCTTTCATGCTTGCAAAATATTGCAGCCTTGATTTGTGATGACATGGATAACCCTTTTTCTTGTTAAAGGGAAGACCATTCACAAATAAGCATCTACTCAGTGGTGGCAGTATATCATGAGACCGATATTTTTTAAAGGCATTACAATCTTAGGTGGCAGTAGCTGCTGCTGGCTGGTTTTTCTCTGCTGGGGTCTGTTTTTTGGCACGCTCTTTGAGCGCATTGCTTAACAGTTCTTGCAGCTTGGTATCGCGCACCGCATACTCTATCACCGATTTTCCGTTGCTATCTTTATACGCAATTGGTGAGCCGGCATCAAGCAGCAGCTGCGCCACTTCGGACCGCACTGCGTCTAGCATGATTGACGTTACATTAAACAACGGCGTTTGGCCCATCTTATTGGCAATGTTCACCGGCGCTTTTTTACTCAAGAGGTAGCGCACATAATCGGCCGAGACGGCATTAGCAACCGCATAGTGCATTGGCGTGTTGCCCCATTCGTCTTGATGGCTCAGATCAGCACCATGCTCGGCGAGCCCCTTTACAAACTCCATATCGCGTCTGATGAGCGCCAACTCGAGACCGGTCCTGCCATGCTTGTCAGCAGCTTTCACATTAAAATCATTGCCAATATACGCAGGGCGGCGGTTGATCGAGTTCTCCACGCTTTCTGTATTCATTACACTTACCATGCCCAGTTCTTGAGCCAACATCAAAGGCGTGCGGCCCTTATTATCTTTGATATTGTAATTCAACACCTGACCATACTCTTTATTGATAGTATCGATCCAATCCCGATCAAAGTTCGTCACGGTGATATGGAGCATGGTGCTGCCATCCTCAGCCTGCGCATTGAGATCCACACCAGCCTTCACCAGCTCTTTGAGCATTTCCCAACGATTATTATTATTCTGCCCCGCGAGCACATTAGTATTGCTCGCCAAAGGGCGCTCAATATCCTGCTGCGCCGCAAACATCAGCTTATGGATCGGCTGCATGCCCCGAGAATCGGCAACATGCACATTGGCACCATGCGCAAGCAGCAATTTTACGATTGCCAATGATCCTATCTTGCCGCCATTGAGCAACGCGTAATTCAATGCATAATCTTGATCAGCATTTGCTGACCGTATGTTTGGATCTGCTCCGGCATTCAGCAGCATCTTTGCACGCTCAACATCAGAATCTATGGCTGCCTGCATGAGCGGAGTCACACCCGTCCCATCAAAGGCATTCACGTCCACCGGCACGCTGCCAGCATCGATATTCTGTGCAAGCTCATCAGGAATCTGCGTCAGTAGATAATGAGTTGCTACCGTAAGCGCTATCACGCATGAGAGTGATATGAGAATAGTGATTATCTTTGATTGTTTCTTCATACAATATCTCCTGGCTTGGATACCTATTGCATGATAGTCAATTTTATACCGTAAAAGCAACAGTATTCTTTTTTTAGCGCAATTTTTGCGGGGCATTACCCATCAACAGATCCTCCATCTGCTTTCGCTGAGCAGCAGTTCCATTGACCATATCAATTGCTCTTCTTCCCGGCATACCTCGAAGCTCGAAGGTCCGCAATTTCATATCGGCACCATAACACAGCAGCAGCTCTACCATCCCCGGTTTATTGAGCCGTACAGTAATCATCAGTGGTGTATTGCCCACATAGAGCCCACCACGCAATCTCTGGTTAATATTAGCGCCATGATCAAGGAGATACCGTGCAACTGCAACTTGGTTATGAATAACGGCTGCTTGCAAGGGAGTCATTTCCTGAAAATCATTTACCGCGTTGATATCAACATGAGGCCGGTGCTTGAGCAAGCGCTGCACTCCTTCCAGATCACCCGCTCCCGCAGCATTCACCAGCGCATTTTGCAACTTTTGATTGATTATATTCCCGCTGACCGGGCGGCCCGGGCGTTCCATGTTGATGGTAAGCGCAGCAGGCGAAAAGAGTGTGATTGATAGTAATAATTTTATCATATATCTCTCCTTTAATTTCTCAGTTTGAGAATAGAGGAAAAGTGCTCGTGAACGCAAGAGTCTTTTCAAAGAGAATATATACTATGAAGGAGGAGATCATAGTAAAAATAACTGAATCGAAGATGCGGGGGCGGCGCATTTCCCTTTTTAGGGTTTTTTGTGATTTTCTAAAGCTATATAAGTATCTATTGAGAAAGACTACTGCAACGAAGATTCTAAGAACTGCGTGCTTAGGTAATGCCAGAGATTCGTGTGAGTATGCGTGCGATTGGTACGTGGTTTTAGTGGGTGTATATCCGATCTCTGTTCTGATTAATTTGTTAATTCGTATGCATCTACCCGTTTATGTAGTTATGTCCCCATAAGCGCAATGCATGTATGGGGAGAATCCTTATGTGTATTATCCTTATATAGTGTTCTTAATATAGTGTTCATAATTATTCCTTATTATTCCTTATTATTCCTTGTTATTCCTTGTTATTCCTTATTACCCCCGTAGTACTCTTTTCACTGTTTGTGTTTATCACGGAGTCGAGACCGCGGCCCCTCTTTCCTCCCCACGGGGAAAGGGGCCGCGGGTGAGGACGGAGTGCCCCGGCGCGCAGCGAGCAGGTTGCTTGTGAGAAGAGCCGGGATAAGAGAAAGAAGCTTACCTTGGGATGCCTTGGAAAGGCTATAAATTATGCGACAATAATTACGCATGGAGATTAGTCAAAAAGATTTAGGATTTTTAAGATAATTTTTAACGCTGCCGATTATTAGTATATATTTTAATAAAACCTGAGCGAACATGACTAAGATTATTTTAGTTTTTTGTTGACAGTCGCTCGGCAAATACCTATAATTTTAGATGATTTTCTCTCGTTCGCTTCGAGTGAGGGCTTTAGCCCAAACCCTTCGACTCGTAAACTCGCTCAGGACGATCGGGGATTTCCGCTCATGGTGAGCTTGTCGAACCATCGACTCACCCCATCGGGTTCGCTCGAGGCGAACGGCTCGTATACAATTCATATTAAGGAATAGTTCATGGCAAAAAAAATAATCGGTATCGATCTTGGTACCACCAACTCGGTAGTAGCCTTCATGGAAGGAAATACCCCCAAGGTAATTCCCAATAAAGATGGCAGTAACACCACCCCTTCCATCGTCGCCTTTACCAAAGATGGCAAGCGCCTGGTGGGCACCCTGGCAAAGCGCCAAGCGGTCACCAATCCAGAAAACACTATCTACTCGGCTAAGCGATTTATCGGCCACAAGTTTGATGAAGTAGCCGATGAGGCCAAAAAAGTTCCCTATAAAATCGTAAAACGCGCCAATGGTGATGTCGCCATTATGGGCCAAGGTAAAGAATATACCCCACAAGAAATTTCATCAGCGATCCTTGCTGATCTCAAACAGACTGCTGAAGAGTTTTTAGGGCATTCAGTTACTGAAGCGGTAATCACCGTTCCTGCTTATTTTAACGATTCTCAACGCCAAGCAACCAAAGATGCAGGCAAAATTGCCGGCCTGGAAGTGATGCGTATCATCAACGAACCAACGGCCGCTGCTCTTGCCTATGGTTTTGATAAAAAGAAGAATGGCACCATCGCCGTATTCGATTTTGGTGGTGGAACCTTTGATGTCTCCGTCCTTGAAATCAATGAAGGCGTGATCGAAGTGCGCTCAACCAATGGGGATACCCATTTGGGTGGCGATGACATTGATAACCTTCTCATCGATTATCTTGCGCAAGAATTCCAAAAAGAAAATGGCGTCGACCTGCGCAAAGATAGCATGGCACTCCAACGCTTAAAAGAAGCGGCAGAAAAGGCCAAGAAGGAGCTTTCTACGCTGCATGAAACCGATATTAATCTCCCTTACATCACTGCTGATGCTTCAGGCCCAAAACATTTAAATGTCAAAATTTCTCGCGCTAAGCTTGAATCGCTCTGTGCAGATATTTTCAAGCGGCTGCTTGAGCCGTGCAAAAAAGCGCTCGCTGATGCAAAATTAAACCCAAACCAAATTGAGGAAGTAATTTTGGTGGGCGGATCAACCCGTATTCCTAAGGTACAGCAACTGGTAAAAGATTTCTTTGGTAAAGAGCCCAATAAATCGGTAAACCCTGATGAAGTGGTCGCCATCGGCGCCGCAATCCAAGGGGGCATTTTAGCCGGCTCTGTTTCTGATGTACTTCTGCTCGATGTTACTCCCCTTTCACTCGGTATTGAGACACTGGGCGGCGTGATGACTAAACTCATTGAGCGTAACACCACCATTCCAACCAGAAAATCACAAGTCTTTTCTACCGCTGAAGATAATCAGACGGCCGTTGATATTCGCATCTTCCAGGGTGAACGCGAATTTGCAAAAGACAATAAACTGCTCGGGCAATTCCGCTTGGAAGGTATTCCGGCAGCACGTCGCGGTGTGCCACAAATTGAGGTATCATTTGATATTGATGCCAATGGTATCGTGAATGTCTCTGCCAAAGATAAGGCAACGAACAAAGAGCAAAAGGTTACCATCACCAGCAGCAGCGGATTAAACAAAGATGAAATTGAACGTATGGTGCGCGAGGCAAAAGAACATGAAGTTTCCGATAAGCAAGCTCGTGAAACGGTAGAAAAACGCAATCATCTTGATGGTCTCATCCTGCAAGTTGAAAAAACAATCCAGGAAAACAAAGAGAAGATCGATGCAAGCGAAGTAGCAAAAGTTGAATCTGCTTTAGAAAACGCCAAAAAGGCGCTTAAAGAGCATGAAAATAATGCTGCTGAGCTGCAAAAGGCCACCGATGAGCTGATGCAATCCTCTCACAAAGTTGCTGAGATACTCTATCGCCAGCAAACAGAATCGGGCGCTTCTTCATCCGAAGAGAATCCTGATAAAGGGCCGATTGACACTGATATTAGTTAATAAAGGATAAAAAATAAGGGGCTTTTTTAGGGCCCCTTATTTTTTGGTAAACGATAATGATTATCGTTTGCGGTCTTCTTTACAGCAAGCACCGCTGATCAAGCATAATAAGCTGACCAATCCGGCAATACCAATTGCGTATTGCAATGGTTGTACCAACGATGGGAAATTATTCATAACAAAATCTGAATGCCAGATGTTCCAGTTTTTGCCCATCGAATTACCAAGACCAATAAGGCCCCATGCAATTGCCGCGATAGCAGTCAGTACCCATGATAGTAAACCAACTACACGCATAACCGGTGAGTGATGATGATGCATCATAATAAACTCTCCTAAAAAGGATTAAAGTAAAAAAACACTACACATTTTTAATACCACAACTTCACAGTAATAGTAAATATCTTTAGTATATTCTTCATACTACTATTAAGTAAGGATGTCATCATAGTATGAAAACACACGTGATAATCATGTTTTTAAGCTGTTATGTGAACGTAATGCAAGGAGCCGAACTTAAGCCAAAGGCATTAACTCGGGCGTTGCCTTATGATTTATTTAATGCCTTGGTTAAACCCAAAATTCTTCGTCGCTTTCATGATAAAGATCGCTCTTTAGAAACTGAACTACTCTCGAAAAAATTTATTCCCTCCGATACCAACTCACTACAAGTATTTTCCAACACGCAATCGATAAATACTCATATCGCAACATTTAATCAGCATGGCTTGGAACGTGAAAAACTTGGAAATAGTTTTACAATCGAAGAGGATGGCAAGCTACCGGTTACCGTTAAGACTAAATTTGCTCAAGACACTTCAAGCACTCAGCTTGATGGCCCTAATGCAGATGGCATAATTGTTATAGCTCAAAATAGCGTAAGAACTAAAAGAGATGGGCAACACATTATCTATTATTTGATGAATCTCCCTGCCCAAAGACTCCGAGCATGCAGAGCAGTCACCAGCGTTGATTATCAAGGAGTGGTATTACTTCCCGATCACAGATTAAAAACCATGGCATTAGCAAATCAGGGCAAATTTGCCCTAGTAAGCAGACCAAATGTTCCTTGGCCCGTTAATGAAACATTATCTGTGTATAACTATAAAGTGGGTGTAATGCTATCCGCTCGTTCAGAATTAAAAGGTTCTCTTAAAAAAATATCATTTGTTGGTAATACCATAATGCTGGGAGTCACCGGAGACCGCCGTTTAGTATCACTGTGGCCCCAAGGAAGTTCTGTTAAATATGTGCTTCATAGAACAGGATTTCCAGTAGATAATATATATGTTGATACGGCACATCCACAGATGATTATTCTTGAAACTACACAAGATATTGCCTCAACAAAAATTCGTCGATTGCTGAGCGCTGATTTGACTACTATTGATCAGAATAAAATCAAATGCTTGCCTATTGTGCTACCTCCTGAGATAAACCCTTCGGCAGTGATCACCTATCATGATCATGTTATACGTTGTATTAATGACTGTAAAATAGAAAGAGATGATAACCAAACATGTACAAAATGGCTCATGATGAGCAAGTATCTTTTACTTCAAAAATTAAGAGCATCTCACTTACCTCAAATAAAAAAAGCACTATGCGGGAACTAACACTATGAGTATTCAAGCAGGCTTAGTAGGCCTTCCCAATGTCGGTAAATCAACTCTTTTTAATGCACTCACCAAATCCAGTGTGCCGGCAGAAAATTATCCCTTTTGCACCATCGAGCCCCATGTGGCAATCACGAATGTGCCCGATCCACGCCTAAACCCATTGCAAAAATCATTTAATTCGCAAAAGCAGATTCCTGCCACTGTTACCTTTGTGGATATTGCTGGCCTAGTAGCCGGTGCTGCAGCCGGAGAGGGCCTGGGTAATCAATTTTTGAGCCATATTCAATCGGTTCACCTGATTCTCCATGTGTTGCGCTGCTTCCAGGATCCAGATATCATCAGCTCCCGCGGCGTGGTTGATCCCATTGGCGATTATGAGATTATTGTCGCCGAACTGATGCTCAAAGATTTAGAGTCGGTCGCTAAACGATTGGAACGGATTGAACATGGCATAAAAAAGGCGCAGGGCAAGCCGGCCGAACTCAAAGAATTAAGCGCGGAAAAAGAGCTCCTGACTGCCGTGCAAGCAGCACTCGATAATGATGCGGTCGCCCGTGTTGCAGAATTAGTACATGCTGCCCCGGTCAAAACAATTCCCCTGCTCACCCAAAAAGATTTTCTCATTATCGCCAACATTGCTGAAAATGAGATTGAGAATGATGCGTATAAAAATAATGAAGCATATCAACAGCTGGTAAAAAACTTTGGCTTGCACAAAGTGGTTCCCATTTGCGCTAAAGTTGCTGCGGAGCTGGCCCAACTATCAGATGATGAGGCCCAAGAGATGATGGGCCTCTTAGGCCTCAAAGAGCGTAGCCTTGATCTGGTAATTCGCGAGACCTATAAAAATCTGGGGCTTATCACCTTCTTTACCTGTGGCCCTAAAGAAATTCATGCATGGCCGATAAAAAAAGGCACTGCTATTCGTCAGGCGGCCGGTGAAATTCACTCCGATTTGGAACGCGGATTTATCTGCGCGGAGATTTACAACTGCAAAGATCTGTTTGATTTAGGCAGCGAAGCAAAAATAAAAGATGCAGGCAAAATGCGCATAGAGGGCCAGGGATATAGTGTGCAAGATGGCGATATTGTGCACGTTAGATTTAATGTGTAACTTATATTTTTACCCCTCGATACGCCTTTCAGGCCACTCGGGGCGAACGGTTCCCCTTCCGTTCGTGGTGAGTATCTCGCGAAGCGAGATGTATCGAACCATTTCTGCAGCTGATTGTTAGCGCGCGTATGCTGCCTCCAGCAGTTCAAGCGCTTCATCCTTATCAACGGCATTAAATGATTGATACCACTGTGATTTGCTCATAAAAAGTTCGGGACTCAGAATACATATCACCTCATCAACCTTCTTTCTAATCCGGGCAAGCGCCTCTTTGGAAGCCACCGGCACGGCAACGATAATTTTACGTGGCTGCGCTTTTTTGAGCAGGTCTATGGCAGCTTCTAAATTTTTTCCTGTTGCTATGCCATCATCGATCACAATAATAGTTTTGTGCTGAAAATTGGCCGGCTCCCGAGAGGCATGATAAAACTGAGATTCAAGGCGCAGCTCATGGCGCAATCTACTAATCTCATTTTTTACATACTCTTCCATCTGGCCTGAAAATTCCAGTGCCCGTTTATCTACAATCACATTATCAAGGCTCACTGCGCCGATAATATAATCAGGATTCCCCGGATATCCAATAGTGCGCATAAGAACAGTATCAAACGGAATTTCTAGTCCACGCGCAATGGGAAATCCTACCGGCACACCACCACACGGAACAGCCAAAACCACCGCATCTAAATTATTTTTGAATGCTAATAATTTAGCTAATAGTTGTTGCCCGGCATCAAAGCGGTCTTTAAACATACTATTTCTTGGGATTCTTTTTATCGAACATCTCAAGCAAACGTTTTGCTTCTTTTACAATTTCAGCATGGCCCGCTTTTTCTGCATTCTTGATAGTATCGGTCAGCGCGCAGCGTTGCACCACTTTTAAATCACCATAGGGATACGCATAATGCTCTTTTAAATTTTTAGGAGCTTTGGTATCAAGCCCTAAAAACCATTTGCCGTATTCTTCCATAAAATGAGTTTCGATATAATACAACGTCTCATCATTGGTCGGCTTTTCATTTTCCCAGCTTGGATCAAAGTTGGCCACTTGGCCCGCATTAATTAATTTTTCTGCTTGCGCCACTGCCGTTTTATGTAATTGAACTGACATACTCTTCCTCTTGATTTTTGTGATTTACAACTACTGATAGTTGTAAACAAAAGTGATTGCACAAATCAAGTGTTAAATATTAATCCTCATGCATCCGAAGTATCTCAAGCATTCGAAGAGCTTCACACTCACAACAATCTTGGCAAAACTGCCAACAGCATAAGCCCCCAATGGCCGTTCCACCGATACCAGCCATATGACGTACATAGCGATCGAATCCTGCTGGTTGCGCACCCACATCATACATCAACTTACTGCCAAGCCCGAGACAGGCAACCGACGCAGCAATACCAAGACCATTAACTACTCTTCGACTCAAGCGCGGCAAGCACCAATCACCCATAGTGCAACATTCTTCGCAACATGCCATGCCCATTTTTTTCCAACAATCAGGCTCACAACATATTCGAGATGCAATCAATCCTTCAAGGCAACCGCATACACCGGCTGTGCATCCTCCAATGCCAATTCCCAGTGCGCCCAGTGCTTTGTAAGTTAATACACCCACTTCGCACTCTAAGGAAGCACCGGCAAGCGATGGCTGTGCCCAACACCTGCCCAAAGCCTCTTCTCTTACATCAGCTTTTGCTAAGCAAAAAAGACCTGCCGCCAACAGCGGCACGCCTACTAATATGCGCCGCATTCCCCATCGCGCATGCTCTTCACTATATTCGCCACCACCCTGGCCAAAATGCCCCATTGCCTGAGCAATCATCGGCAGCAATACAATTAGGATCTTTTTCATATCAATAAATCCTCGCAGCTATTTATAGTTTCTATAATCGAAAGCCGACTGCCATGTGATACCCATGGTTACACACCCTATTGCTGAACATGCTTTACAGCAACAATCTAATAATTCAGTTGTACCATCACTATACAGATCAATACCTGCAGGAATACTATTACACATGCCATGATCATCTGCACGATTTGCTACTGTATACCATAAGCCCGCTGCAGTGCACAGTGCTGCGACAGATGCTCCCGCACAGGTAATCTCAGTAATCCGCATTCTCCATCTGAATTCGTTTTCACGTCGTTTTCCTCATCTTGTGCTCGTATTGCACGCCTTCTTGTCATTGGTACGGCAGAAAAAGAAGCACAGATGCCCGCAAGAAAAATAATGTTCAATATTTTTTTCATAAACTTCTCCAAAAAAACCTGATTCCCAATTAGTCACGATGTGGATGTGTCCAAGGACAACAAAACGAGTCGGCACAATCGTTAACGCATTGCCAACAATCACTGCAGCATTGTGGGCATGGGTCTCCGCAACAACAATTATTACAATCAAGGCCACTACCGGCAACAATCGCTGCTGTCCCTAGTTGAAGCGTTCCGAGCCCGAGTATCGCACAGAGCAAGCCACCAGTTTGTAGGTACATGGAAGTTGCATCATCAAATAAAGCAAAAACAGGATGGGAAGGATTACCAAAATCGGCAGCAGTACATAGAGCGTGATCAGCAACTCTATCTGCTACCCTTTGAAATAAGTCTGAAGCAGCGCCAAAAGATAGCATTGAGGTTCCTAAGAAGAAAAGGCCACGTATTTTATGTTCTCGCTCTTTGTGATCAGAATCTGACTCTGAATCGGACTCCGAATGCTCACTTGTTAAAAGCGCACGCCTTCTTTCCATTGCTACAACAGAAAAAGAAACGCCGATGCCCGCAAGAAAAATGAGGCTCAATACTTTTTTCATACACTTCTCCAAACTATAAATAGATTTTAGCTCTATGAATCTTTCATTTCCAAGGCCAACACACAAGTGCAACGCAATCACCGCAATCTTCACAACATTCAGCACATGAATACTCGCAGGAAGAGCGCGCCTCGCACCCGGCATGTATGAATGAACCGGCGCCAACTATTGCGCAGCATTTACTACAACAATCCACCACTTTAGTTGGCATATCATTATAAACTGAAGCTCCGAATCGATCGCACATGCCATGATCATTTGCCTGCTCGTATGCTATACCGCAACATAATGCTGAAAAACAAAGAGCCGCAATGCCGATGCGTGCCAAGCCCCATGCAGTTTCTCGACTGGCCTCTTTTCTTGCTGCATCTTCTAAACGATCATATTCTTGATTCCACCGCCTTACCTCTTCATTGTGTCTTTTTTCACCCGGTGTTAATGGCCGATGATGATAAAAAATTGCGTCCTGCTTCGTGGGCGTGCGATGCATAGGCAATGTTACTTGAGGAAACATGAGTAATGCGAAAAAAATCTTTTTCATAGATCCAAAAATCCTTATGTTATTCTTTCCAAGGGCAGCAGATAGTTTTACAGTCAGTGGCGCATTCGCCAAAATAATTACAAAAAGCAGTGCTGCAAGGGCCATCATCACACACAGTGCAGGTCCCTACTGCACAGAGCAAACAGGTAGCCATTGCGCACGTTCTACCACAACAATCTACACATTGAGATGCAGTATCATTAAAAAGCATGGTGTGCCCTTGTCTTAGTAATTCCGGACTAGGACACATAGCATGATCACTGAACGTCTTTTGCCATCCCCAACATAAAACAGTAGTTAGCGCTACGAACGGACTGCTCATACAAAGAAGCTCAATTGTTTTCCTTTTTATTCGGCCTTTCGCTGCATCTTGCTTTTGTCTATGCGCTGGAGTATTGCGCACGAACTCGGATAGCTGCTGGCCACCATCTCCACTTGGTCTTCTTTGCATCGAAAAAACGGGAACGGAAACACAGATTACCGCAAGAAAAATTATGCTCAATATTCTTTTCATAAACTTCTCCAAACAATAAATAGATTTTAGTACTATGAATTTTTTTTACCTTCCAACTGCTGACAAACGACACAACTTTTAATGCACTCTTGGCAATCGCCGGGATTCAGCAAACGCGCAATCCCATCCAATGAACACCAGCGATCACAATCTTCCTCAGAGCAACAGGTATTTTCACAACCACAGAGACAAAGCATTGCGCCCGGAGCAACAAAGGCAGCACCGGCAACTAATAACCCTAGATTTGTTATCGTATTTGAGATCGAGCATTGTGTCACATTGCATTGTCTATTTATCTCGACTGCTTGCTCTAAAATCGGGATGCCAACACTCAGGAGAGCAGCCCCTCCGGCCAATTGCTTTCTCCCCCTGCATTTTCTCTCTTCCTTCTGCATTTGCTGAAGCTGGAATCGGGTAAGAATTCCCTCGCCTTGTTGCATAGCACTCATTGCAATACCGCTAAATAATAGCATCAAACCAAAACCATACATCGTACGCTGCATAAAAACCTCGTTAGTGGGTTGAACAAAATGATTTAAAATGGTTATATAGGAGCAAATCTTACTATAACCACAAAAAGGAATTAGTTCCATGAAAAGATTAATGATACGCACTTTTTTTGCCGTTGCTCTCTCCGTTTCGCTCGCCTGCGCAAAGCAATCTTTAGATAACATCGAAGAACTCATTGCCTCAATGAGTTTACGCGAAAAAATCGCGCAGCTGATGATTGTTGCGGCAGTATCTAATGAGGAAGAATTTAATCGTGAGTTTATTAGACAATCGGTCTATCGCATGGATAAAAATCAACTGGAATTTCTCATCAAACATTGCCATGTGGGAGGCGTGATATTTCTGGGTTCCGGCATTCGCTCACAGCAAGTTGCACGCACCAACTATTTCCAAAAAATAACTGATATTCCATTGCTCATGTGTGCCGACGCAGAATTTGGCAGCGGCATGCGTTTGCTCGATGGATTGATCTTCCCTCGCAACATGACACTCGGCGCTCTCGCGGATGACACTCTTATTTACGAGATGGGAAAATGCGTGGGCAATGATTTGGCGCAGATGGGCATTCATCTCAATTTTGCACCGGTGGTTGATGTTAACAATAATCCTGAAAATCCGATTATCTATGAGCGTTCATTTGGCAGTAATCCGGGCATGGTGGCTCGCAAAGGAGTTGCCTTCATCAAAGGATTGCAGGATGTAGGAATTATCACCTGCGCCAAACATTTTCCTGGCCATGGTGATACCAATACCGATTCACACGTAGCGCTCCCGGTAATCAACCATGATCGCATCCGCTTGGATGATATTGAGCTGGTACCCTTCAAAGCTGCCATTGGCAATAATGTTGATGCGGTGATGATTGGCCACATTGCCATGCCCGGTATCGATTCTTTGCGCCCTGCTTCCATATCATCAGTAATCATTACTGATCTGCTAAAAAATGAACTCGGATTCTCGGGGCTCATCATTACCGATGGACTGGGCATGTATGGCATTACTGCCCATCAAAAGCCGGGCATACTTGAAATTCAAGCCCTTTTGGCTGGCGCTGATATACTACTGTGCCCCGTTGATGTGCCACTGGCAATTATGGCTATTGAAGAGGCAATTAAGAAAAATATAATTTCTGAAGAAAATATTACCAATAAAGTGCGGCGAGTGCTGCAGGTAAAAAAGAGAGCGTTGGAAAATAGTGCAATGAAAAAAGATGTTTCTTCTTGCCAAATACAAGAGCTCAAGCAAAAATTGTATGAGCAGGCAGTCACTCTCGTGTTTGATCACAGAAAAGGAAATTGCCGAGAATTTGTAGCATCAATCACCCCAACAAGTAAATATGCGCGCGATAATTTTGGTATTTTTCTTAATCAACTGGCGCAATTACAAGAACAAAAAGATGCAGGCAATGAGATTACTATAATAATATATGGAACGCCTTACGCTGTTCCTCTACTCACCCCCTATGCCGATCGCTTATTGGTGGCATACGAAGAAACGCAAGAAACTAAAAATGCGGTGCAACAGATATTGCAGGGCACGCTAACACCACGGGGTATTTTACCGGTTTAAAGCGGTGCAACAGATATTGCAGGGCACGCTAACACCACGGGGTATTTTACCGGTTTAAATAGGTATACACGCCATAGGCAAGAGCAGCTATGCCGGCAAATGATCCGGCTGTAAGCGAGAATTTTACTGAAGGAGCAAATGCATTCCATCGTGCGTGCATTTTTTGAAACAGCGAAGGTGAAGACTGCGTTATCACCACTTCCCGAAGAATTTTAGGAAGGGCCTGAGCTTGAGCTACCGGAATAATCTTACCCTCATAGGCATCTTGCAAGGTGATAGCCTTTACGGGGCACATGAGCTCATCTAATTGCATATTCAGCGCTAAGCGTTCGGCGTTAGAGTTTGTTTTTTGGGTAGCGGCCTTTCTCCAGTGCTCTTTGGCTTCCGGGGAAACTATTTTTTGCGCTATGAGATTCATGATAACCGGATCTTTCCCTCTAAACAGCGCTCTTTCTTGGAGCAGTTGAGCTCGCAGGCTCGGGTCAGCAATCCTGGCTATGAGCATAACCGATACTTTCTTTGTCTTCAGGTAGAAAGAGGTTTCCAAAAGATTCAATAGCTGGTGTAGATTTTTTTCCGCGCCTATCTCTCTTTGCTTTTTATACTCAAGGCACTCATTTACCAGGCGAGCATTTTGCAACTGCTCCGATTGAAGAGGAACCGGCAATTGTTGAAAATTGTGGGGATTTCGGAATAGGTGAAGACTATGAGCCTTGGCCAAAATAGGCGATTTTTGGACTATTTTAGGGCAAACGGTGAAGGTATCCCTATTTTTGGTTATAAAGGTGATGGGGGCCATTTCCATAGCCCAAATACCGGTCCAATTAACAGCCAAAAGCAGGTATAAGATATAGTAATTCATAAATCAACCTCCATTGAATTATATACTTTAACCATACCTGAAACTCCCCTTTTAGTCAAATAATTTCTAGTTGAAAATATGCTATTCTGCTTGCCTGCAGCCTCTGATGCAATACCCTGATTTTTATGGCATATTGGATCATAATAAGAAAATTTGCCAAGCGCCATAGCGCAATTTTGAGGTTGTTATGACCATGATAAAACGAAAAAAAGGGTATTTTTCCATCTCTGCGGTGGCTAAGATGTTTTCAGTCCACCAGCAGACTATTAGACTCTATGAAAAAGAGGGTCTTTTGATGCCCAAACGCTCCGAGGGCAATACCCGCCTTTTTTCAGAAGAGGATGTGAATCGCCTTGAGGAAATTATCTATCTTACCCATCAGGTGGGCATCAATTTGGCCGGCGTTGAAATGATCCTCAAACTCAAAAAGCAGATGGCCAAGATGCAAAAAGAGATGAATAAGATCTTCGAAATCAGCCAACAAGAGCTCGATGATCAGGTACTCAATTCCAAAGAGACGGTTTCAGCCAGTGCCAAGCAGCTTATGAAGCTCAAGGGATCATCGCTCGATAGCTCAGCCCCTGCCACCCAAAGCAAAATATTTGATGTGGATGACTGGGAAATCGAGTATGACGAAAATTAAAAACCTGATAAACTCGAGTAGTGTAGGCATTACAACTCTCTTATAGCAAAATATTTTAATGCGCATCTAAAATTGGTAAAGCTGGTAAGTAGGTATAGGGAAATTACCGGAAAACCAATGAAAGGGACATACGGTATGGAAAACGGATTTAACGGAAATGGCAGTTCTCAACACTTTGTAATCTCTTATGAACTGCTGTGTCTTTTGCGATGGCTCATAGAAAATGATGGCGATAAACTTAAAAAAATAGTGGGGAAAGCCTTACAATCGGGGTTACGCGACGACATTAAACAGTTGGCACGCATAGAAAATGTGGAAAGTAATCCGGAACTGATTGAAGAGGTGCAGTATAGCATTGTTGAATTTTTCAGCATGCTGGAGATACTCCTGCTTGAATGCAATAATGAGCAAGCAGTTCAACGCGCCGTTGAGAAAAATCTTATGAATACCGTCGATCATATCGATTCAACCCTCTGCAATGATGATATCGTGCGCACCAGTGTTGAAAAAGCAACCGCTAAATCGGAGATGCAACCCAAAGCAAACGCCCATCAACTCTTGTATAAAGAGCTCCTCAAACGCTGGAAGCCCACCAAGAATATGATGAACTAATCCCTCCGGCAAATAGATACTACTGGCCCCCATTCAGGGGGCCTTTTTACCCTGTATTTAGCCCCACTATCCTTATTGCTATTTGTATTATTTATGGTATATTAAAGGGTAAGAAACTATGATTTTATGGAGGTTATTATGAAATTAAGAATATTTGCAGGTATGGCTCTGGTAGCTATGGCTGGATCGATGGCAATGGAAGACCCAAATCCGGGTAAAAATGGCAAAAAAGCCACTGCAGCTCCTGTTTATAAAGCATCGGCAAAATCAATGCCAAAAGTCTGGGATCCTGCCATGATCGATTATTTAACGAGATTTGGCAGTTTTTCAAGCACCGTCGCCCGCATTATCAATACCAGCACCGATTCTGCAAGTGCGAAAGAATCAGTTGAAGACGCACTCAAATACGCATCATTTTTAGAGGCTTCAGATCGCTCAGCGTTGCAACAGCATGCTAAACAAGAAATCAAAGCAAAATTCCCTGATGCAGATCTGGATACGGTAGTACAGCGTTTACAAAAAGAAATAGAAGCAAAATCTCGCGTCAATTCAATTTAAAAAATCATCGAGGATATAACAACTTTCCATCTTTGATAATTTTGCTTACGAAAGAGGTTGGATCACTTGCCTTTTCTGCCAGTTCTTCTTTTGTATACACCATGAGATCTTTGGCAATACACAAGCCCCATAATGCTTCATAGCCCGGCTTGCCGCGCTTGTGCCGCTTCTCCAAAGATTCTTTTACTACAATTAAAATATCTAAATCACTATCTTCCGTGGGAGTTCCCCACGCATAAGAGCCAAACAGGTAGATCTCAAGCGGATCATATACTTTTATGAGCCTATTTTTAACCTCTTCGATGGTCTGGGGAGCTATCATCAGTTTCCTTCGCAATAAGTTTTTTCAAAAAATCCCAATTCGGTAAGCGCTTGCCAGAGTTCATACATTGGCAAGCCCACTATCGCACTATATGATCCGGCAACCGATTTAAGAAATTGCGGGCCATCTTCAATGGTAATTGCTCCGGCAGCTTCCAGCGCGCCCGAATGCTTGATATAATCCTTGATGCACTCATCAGGAACTTCAAAATAATATTCGGCATGGACAAACTTCACCACCTGCTTATCGGTGATCCATTTCCCATCTTTAAACAGTTTTCTTTCCAAACAAAATGCGGTGCCGCAAAAGTTTACGCCCCCGCGGGCCGCTTTTATTTTTTCTATCGCATCAGCAATATTGGCCGGTTTACCACTAATGGCACCGGTAGCATCCACACATAAAGTGTCGGCCGTTAGCACAAAGGCGATCGCACCTTCTGTCACCGCCGGCATCACCACATGATTCATCTTGTGAACCGCGATACTTTCTACCACCTTTTGCATTTGCAGATTCCAATCGCACTGCGATTCATCAGCATCCTGATTAATCACCACAAAGGGAATGCCCGCTTTGCGCAAAAGCTCTTTGCGTGAAAATGATTTGGAGGCAAGATATAAAATATTTTTCATCGTAATTCACTTATTTAAATTTTTTAATAGGCTCGGCCATCCAATCCATTATACCAGTTCAAGTAGCTGGTATTTAATACTTTGTATCCACCGGGCGTAGGATAATTACCGGTAAAATACCAATCGCCGGTATACTCCGGCATTGCATTGTGCAATCCATCAATGGTTTGATAAATAATTTGAATATCTCCGGGCCATGCCAAATCTGCCGGCCTCACTAGCTGGCAAATCTTTGCGGCAATCTCTTCAAGAGAAAATTGTTGATATAAAGATCGCACATAATTTACCATCAAATCTGGCTGCCATTCAGCTTGCGCAAGACACGCATCTTTTATCTGCTCAAGCAATAATTCTTTCCTCTGCTCTTTGGCAAGCGCCACCACCGCCTGAAATGCAATAAATTTTCCGATTTGGCTCATATCAATGCCGTAGCAATCAGGATACATCACCGGCGGCGCCGAACTGATAAAAATAATCCGTTTGGGATTGAGTTGCGCCAGCTCTTTAATAAGCGATTCGCGCAACGTGGTGCCACGCACAATCGAATCATCAATCACCACCAGCGTATTATGCGGCTGCACAATGCCGCGCGTCATCGAATATAATCGCGCGACCAGATTCCGCCGACCCTGATCATGAGCAATAAAAGTACGCAATCGCTGATTTTTATGAATAAGCTTTTCTGCGCGAATAGGATGTGAAGATATCCGCGCTAATTCTTGCGTCAAGCCAATAAATGCCGATTCACTTGAATTAGGCACATAGGCAAAGAGCGCATTCTCAATATCATCCCCCAGCACCTCCATTACACGCGGCGCCAGATTTTTTCCCAGCAGCTTTCTTTCATTATAAATTGCCGGATCGTTGCTTCGGCTAAAGTAGATGCGCTCAAAGGAGCATTGGCGCACCGGCAACAGGTGAGTAAATTGTTGGTGAGCATATGCGCCATCCCTTTTGATAATCAACACATGCCCGGGCTCAAGCGTTTGAATACGATCAGGGTCAACATTAAAGACGGTCATGAGGGCGGTCCGCTCAGATGCCGCGGCAATCACCTCATCATCGATGTAAAAAAATCCCGGACGTATCCCTGCCGGATCACGGCAAATAAATGCATCGCCATTGCCTAAAATACCGGCAAATACGTAGCCGCCATCCCATGATCGGCATGCATTAGAAAGCACCCGGACCATATCGAGCTCTTGCGTAATCAGATCGGCCAACTCTTTACCTTTATGAGCAGCGTGCTGCTCAGCAAGAAATATATGCTCCCGCTTTAAGTAGTAGCTTATTAATTCAAGAATTATTTGCGTGTCAGATATGCTCGTCGGCGTGAGCCCATAGCTCACCAGCTGCCCGCACAGTTCTTGGGAATTGGTCATATTAAAATTGCCCGCCAGAGCAAAATTTT
Organism: uncultured bacterium; assembly: GCA_963836585.1. Lineage (GTDB taxonomy): Bacteria > Babelota > Babeliae > Babelales > Vermiphilaceae > BTUB01. The sequence goes on along the minus strand of CAWIJV010000001.1, from coordinate 407,059 downwards.
TACTGGCAACACTATTTTTGCATATATAGGGTTGGCAACAGCGCAGACTATTATTGGAATGGGTGCCATAGCGAATGTGCCCTAAATAGATTTCTCCCAGTAGCTCATTCTCTTGCTTAAGCGCAATTTCAGATCGACTATCTGCTTTGGTCGGCACGGTGGATACTATTTTAAAAACCGTTTCCAAAAGAGCATCAACCGCATTGGCTTGATCATTTCTATGCCGCAACAAATATAATTCCCCCGGCGGCATATCAAATTTCATAACCGCCATGCCCGCGCCATCTTGCCCCCGATTGCGTTGCTCTTCAATGAGCGCACAAAGCTTGCGCGCGCCCCATGCATAATCTCCATGAGTATGCTGATAATAGCTGAGCGGCTTGCGCAAACGCACCAATGCCAACCCACATTCATGGCCTATTTCTTCAGGCTTGATGCTCCACGCATAGAGTGCCGCCAGCAAAAAGAAATACCGCTTACCCATGATGATCACTCCTGTGCAGCTATTTTTTAATCGATGAATAAGGCGGTTACCGATTCTCCGCTATGAATACGGCGTATCGCTTCAGCAATAAGTTGACTCACCGAAACATAGGCTATATTAGCAGGCGCAGTGCCGCGCAACGGAATAGTATCGGCCACGATCAGCTCATCGATAACGGAATTACCAATTTTTTCCAGAGCATTGCCCGAAAACACCGGATGGGTGATCACGGCAAAAACTCTGCGCGCTCCCTGATCTTTTAATAGTTGCGCAGCCTTCACCAAAGTGCCCCCCGTATCGCACATATCATCAACAATAATAGCATCCGCTCCTTTGACATCTCCAACAAGACTCATCGAAGCTATCACTCCCGCACCGGCCCGCTGTTTGCTAATGAGAGCAATATCACCAGGAATGCCCAGCTTTTCTAATTTTTGCAGAAATCGATTGGCCCTTTCAACACCACCGGCATCAGGAGAAACCACAACAACATTAGCCAACTCTTTTTCTAAAAGATGCGGAATGAGTGTTGATGCCGCATACAGATTATCTACCGGAATATTATGAAAAAATCCCTGAATTTGAGCGCAGTGCAAATCGACTGCTAAGATGCGATCAGCGCCGGCAAGCTCAATCATGGAGGCCACATCAGCGGCAGAGATGGGAACGCGCGGAGAGCTTTTTCTATCTTGGCGCGCGTAGCCATAATAGGGCATCACCACGGTAATGCTTGCAACCGATGCACGCTTGAAGGTGCGGATCAATAAGAAAAGTTCCATCAGATTATCATTAACGCTTTGCGTGGCAGATGCACAAGTTGGCTGAATAATAAAAACGTGTTTGCCGCGCACACTCTCCATGATGCGAATGCTAATCTCACCATCATTAAAGCGCGATACATCAGCAAGCCCTAAACAGACTCCTAATTGATCAGCCACTTTTTGCGCTAAAGCGCTATTTGCATTACCGGAAAATAGAATCGCCTGCTCGGCAAAATTTTTGGTGTCGCTGGCAAGCGATGAATTATAAAATGTTACTAAAAAAACTACGCTAATGAATAATTTTGAAATAACGGTGTTCATCTATTTCCCTAGATTTTGTGAATGATAATTCTCTTCTTTGCTACCGATTCATCTAGGGTAAACAACATTATTTGAATGTCAAATGCGCACGTCTAAAAAGGAAAAATTTTTCACCAAAATCGTTTTTGAGCCAGCCTGCACCAAGGCTACGGCTTGGCAAGCCTGCCTTCGTGCAAGACTACTGCATGATAGGTCTGCCTGCGTGTAAAACTACGGCATGACAGGCAATTTTTAAAAATGTCTTTTGGCAAAAGATCTTCCGGAACCAGATTTTAAATAACTTTCGAATGCAAGAGCTTTGTCTTGACTATCAAAACAGAGGTAGGCACACAATTTCCAAGGTTTATGTCTTACAGTATAAATACATTCACCAGAATTATGCTCATGCAATCTCTTTTGCAAGTCCTGCGTATATCCAACATACATTCGATCGGTATTTTTAAGTGAATTAAGCATGTAAACAAAAAACATGAGGGAATAACCTTGGTGTTAAAAAAACTAATGGCGATCCGCCTTCGCTAAAGCTTCGGCGTGACTGCCTACGCCCAGTGCTATCAATCTATATTTTTTTGCTTTATCAATCCTTTAATAAAGGGGCTTGCCAAGCCGTAGCCTTGGCGTAGGCTGGCTGGGGCGGAAGGATTCGAACCTCCGAATGTCGGTACCAAAAACCGATGCCTTACCACTTGGCGACGCCCCAAAAATTGTAGCTGAGACTAGATTTCTTCGTGATCGATATCGTGCTCTAACACTTTTTTGTATTCGTCGATCACTAATTCTTCAATTGATTTGCGCATGTCTGAGTTGAGCGGGTGTACGATATCTCTAAAAGTGCCATCTTTTCTCCGGCGCGATGGCATTGAAACAAAGAAACCTTTGTTGCCTTCTATTATCTTGAGATCTCGCACAATGAAGCTACCGTCAAAGACAATAGTAGCATACGCTTTCAATCGTCCGGTTTCTTTTGCCGGATATACTTTTACTTCTGTAATTTCCATAGACTGCAATCCTTTAGAGCTTTTACAATACAACTCTCGATTTCTGATTGATAGTGAAATTATTTTATAGAATCGGGCCCTTTTGTCAACGAGAACTTCTTTGAGCAGCGCGTAATTTTGCAGATCTGGCCGAAGAATTTTGTGCCAGTTCCTCCTCAGTCGCCATAACCGCCTTTTTAGTAACCAGCTCCAGCATTCCTTTTTGCTCCTGTTCAGCAAAAAAATGCTTTACCAGCCGATCTTCAAGGGAGTGGAAACTGATACACACCAATCTGCCGCCCGGCGCCAGTGCCCGCACTGCTGCCGGCAAAAATGCCTGAATATTATCCAACTCATGGTTCACATAAATCCGCAGGGCCTGGAATACTTTGGTGGCCGGATGGATCGATCGTTTTCCCCGGTTGGGAATGATCGTCTCTATCAGATTCACCAACTGTCCCGTGGTAGTAAATTTTTTAGCGGCACGCGCCCTCACAATTGCGCGTGCAATCTGGCGACCCCGCGGCTCGCCCCCCAGCTGGAAAAAAATCTGCTCAAGCTTTTGCTCGGATGCCTTATTAAGTATCTCCGCTGCCGTCACTTGATGGTGCGCGGCCGAAAGGCGCATATCTAATGGAGTGTCTCTAAATAATGAGATGCCCGGCGTCTGGGCAATTTGCACCTGCGAAGTGCCAAAATCGGCCAAAATACCGTCGACGTGGTCAATATCATACTTTTTGAGCAGCTTGTAAAGCAGCGAGAAATTTCCCCACACCAGCTCAAGCCGATCACCAAACTCTTCCTTTAAGGGAGCGCCAAATGCTTCCAGGCTCTTGGCATCCCAATCAAAGGCAATCACGCGGCATGTTTGGTTTTGTTCCAAAATAGCGCGCGTATGGCCACCGGCGCCAAAGGTAACATCTAAGTAAACCGCTTGCGGTTTAACGCAAAGGTATTCAAGGACTTCTTTTACCAGAACGGGTTTGTGTTGTAATTTTTGTGTCATTTTCTAAGTGAATTTTTGTACTAAATTTTCAAGCGCCAGGCTACGCGAGCCTTTCACCAGGATCACGCAATCCTGTTTTAACTGTGATTCTAATTTTTGAACCGCTTCCTTCCAAGTGGGAACCAGATCAACGCTGACCCCTACCGGAATGGTCTTATAGGTCCATTTTACCATATCGCCCACTAAAATCACGTGTTTTAATGAAGGCACCTTGCGCAAAAATCGGCCCAACTGCCGATGCCAAAACGGTGCGCTCACTCCCAGCTCCAGCATATCGCCCAAAACTGCCACTTTTTGCGCTGTGGTCTCCAATTTTTGGAAGGCTAAAAGCGCCGCCTTCATGCTCTCCGGATTAGCATTATAGCAATCCTGAATAAATTTACCCTTGCCCCCTTTGCCATCCGATACTTTCTTTTCCTCAAAACGCCCGGCCACCGTGAGCGGTTGCTGTATACCCTTTACAATAGTTGAAGCCGGCACATTCAATAAATAGGCCAGCGTGGCAGCCGCCAAGGAGTTGATCACTGCCCCTTCATGCGGATGCGGGATGGTGATTAAGTATTTTTCTTTGTAGAGCTTGAGCACAAAACTGATCGCATCGCCCCGTGCCTGAATTTTGCGCGCTTGAATTTGATTAATGGTCTTATAGCCAAATTTAATCACCGGATGTGCATAAGCCACCTGCGCAAGCAGCGGCTGATCGCCATTGATTACTCCGATGCTGCTTTCAGTAAAACAGTTAAAAATTTCCCGTTTTTCGGCGGCTATATCAGCCAATGAACCTAAGCCTTCCATATGCGCATGGCCGATGCCGGTAATCACCGCGCTTGTCGGACGGGCAATCTGAGTGAGTTGGCCCATCTCACCCCGTTTGCTAATGCCCAGCTCAAAGATTGCCACTTTATGATGCGCACGCATTTTGAAAATGTTCATGGCGATGCCCACACGCGTATTTTGATTGCCGTGCGAAGCAATAAACGGAACATCGTGCAACTGTATAATCTGCTTGAGAATCTCTTTGGTTGAAGTTTTTCCCACCGATCCGGTAATACCAATCACCGGATAGTTAAATTGATTGCGCCACGCACACGCAAGTTTGATAAATGCTTGCAGCGGATCTTCAACTAAAATTACCAGCGTGTTGCGCAAAAGTTTTTGATCGAGAGTGGCTAACAGATCTTTTTTCGCGCTCGCCATTAAAAAACCGGCTGCGCCTTTTGCTAATGCATCAGCAAGATAAGCGTGCCCATCCAAGCGCGCACCGGCAAGTGCAACAAACATATCGCCCTTTTGCACCGCTCTAGAATCCACAGCAAATGAAATCTCTGCCGGATATGCCGCATGCGGCACCACTGCTTCGGGTAAAACTCCTTTTAGAAAATGCTGATCAAAACGCATTGACTGTTCTCCGCTCTTTTTTCCACGAGAATTAATAGTAACAATGATTTTAGATTATTTATGCTGCACAAAAAATGGCTGTTTTTTGATCATTTGTCAAGTAATTTATAGGAATACAACTGCGCATTACTCTATAAAAATTTCACATGTGATAATGTTTTGAAAAAAATATTGCAGTTCTTTGTTCTGCAAACTAATACCGTTATACTATTCACAACAAAATGCACAAACACTCAATGTGAAGGCCAATGTCATGAAAAAAATAATTTCGCTGATGCTATTGATGAATATATCCCATGCATGCTTTGCAATGATGAGAGTGAGAAGCGTACCGCGCTCTTTTTGCAACACGCAGCAGATAAATTAACTTCTTGAATATGAAAATAATTACAACAGCATCATTGGTACTTTTGGTACTTGCAGCCCTCTTAATGAGCCGTCCCCTTTTAGCCATGGAGCAACCGCCCGGCTGGGGAGCAAGAATATATGCTGCCGCATCATACTTGGTGCGATCTCAACTTGGAACCCTCACGAAACAAGAAAAAGCCGATCAAAAATGGGAGGAAATGTTGAGGTTATGTCAGGCTCAAAAAAAACATTATGCCCACCACCTTTCTATATTATTGCGAGATGGTGCCGATGTTAATCTGCACACTACTGGCCGTACTATGTTGTATTTTGCAGCTTGGGTGCATGATCCGGAAGCAGTCCGTATACTGCTGCAAGCCGGCGCGAATCCTTATATATACCCTGAACATCCTAGTTACCCACCTCTGTTAAAAGCCCTCTGTTTTTGGGGAAGCGGCTATAGTGAATTTTCTCGATACAGGATGACAATGCAGAGATTTTTACAATCAGGAATTGACGTTGATTGGCCTACTATAAATAGCTGTCCCGCATTACTGCATGTTGCTAAATTCAACAGTCATTATGAACCACACTCTCTCCTCATAGTATCGTTACTTCTTGATGCCGGTGCTAATCGAGCAATCACCGATCGTAAAGGCCGCAACACTGCCAATCTTGCAATAAAATATGGCTATCAAGAGCTTTTTGAGCTGCTAACTTTGCCAAGCAAAATAGCCTAAAATTATCGCATTACTTTGCGCGTTTTTCCGCCATACGATGGTGCAATCATTCCCTGTGCTTCCAGCATATCAATAATGCGCGCCGAGCGATTGTAACCGATTCTAAATCGCCGCTGGAGCAATGAGATTGAAACCTCATCAATCTCCTGCAAGAATCGGCACACCTCTTCATACATTTCATCCTGTTGGCAATCGAGCGCGGCCCGTTCATCGTGGCATACCTGCTTAAGATCCAGATAATCTGATGGCCGCTGTGCGCGAATATGCCTAATCACTTGATGAATTTCCTGATCGAGCACATAGGCCCCATGCACTCGTTTGAGCAGCGCCTCATTGGCATCGAGGAACAGCATATCCCCTTTGCCCAGGAGCTTGTCAGCACCACTGGTATCAAGAATCGTGCGTGAATCTATTTTGGTGGTCACGCGGAATGAGATTCTGCTGGGTAGATTTACTTTGATCAATCCGGTGATCACATCAACTGAAGGCCGCTGCGTGGCAGCAATTAAATGGATGCCGGCCGCACGCGCCATCTGCGTGATGCGGATAATGGCATCTTCCACTTCCTTGCCCGCGCACATCATCAAATCGGCAAGCTCATCAATGATCACCACAATATAGGGCATGCTCTCATAATTATTTTTTTCTGCATTCGCGCGAAAATCATTAATGTTGCGCGCGCCGGCGGCTGCCATGATCTCATACCGCTGCTCCATCTGCTTTACCACCCATCGCAACACCGGGCTGGCCATTTTTGGATCGGTGACAATCGGAAAAAGCAGATGCGCAATATCAGCATACGGTGCAAATTCCAATCTTTTGGGATCAATGAGAACTAATCGTACATCATCGGGCGATCGCTTACACAGCAAACTGATCAGCATCGCATTTAATGCTACCGATTTTCCTGATCCGGTGGATCCTGCCATGAGCAGATGCGGCATGCGTGCAAGATCGATAATTACTGGTGCGCCCACCGTATCCACGCCCAAGATCATGGGCAATGATGCAGCCGATTGTGTGTATGTATCAGATTTTATAAGATTTGAAAGCAACACGCCACGCCGCAGTTTATTGGCAACCTCAAATCCCACCACCGATTTGCCCGGAATGGGTGCAATAATACGAATACTGGTCGCTTGCAGCGCGAGCGCCAAATCATCTTCAAGCGCAATAATTTTACTAATTTTTGTATCGATATGCGGTTGATATTCAAACAGAGTAACCACCGGCCCGCGTTTGATGGCCGTAACTTTTCCAAACACGTCAAAGCGTTCTAACTTTTCTTGCAGTACTACTGCACGCTTTTCCAATTCTTGCATCAAGGCAGAATCATTATGCTCCTCATCAACTCCCACAAAAATATCCAGCTCCGGCAACGCATACTCGGGAGCCGTATGATTGAGTGGCACTGCTGCCACCTCTTTTTCTTTTTGCAGCGGCACTTCAGGAGATGCCGCGGTTTCAGGAGCCGGCATGGTACTTTTCATGTCACGCCAAAACTCTTTATCATACAAATTATTCTGTTCAAGAGCCGGCGGTTGAGCGGTAATGCGCTCTTGCATCACAGAAAGGAGCTGCGCGCTCCGTTGTTTAAAAAACACACCGCATCGCAATGCGCCGCGGGTGAGCGGTTTGATCCCATACCGGCGCAGATACACCAGCGAACAACGCGTATACAGTGCACGTGCAAGCGATATGAATGAGATTCTAAAAAAGACGATCAGCGAACAGATAAAGGTGGTATAGAGCAAAAGGCAGGCGCCAATAAAATCCAAGCACCGATAACTGATCCCACTGAGCACCCGTCCAAAAAATCCACCGGGCACCGCACAGTAGGCCAGATCTATTTTATGCAGCGCCAAAATTCCTGCTACCGCCAATACGATGCAAAATCCGGCAACAAACCGGTCCCACTCTTCCTGGAATGTTTTTTGCGCGAGGACATAGTAACTGGCAAAACCGCCCATCATGATCAGTAAAACAGCCGCGCCACCAAACAGATAGTAGCAAAGCCCACTAATACAGGCACCAAACCAACCGCACCAATTATGCGGAAGATGATTACTCGTGTCATAATAAAACCAGGAATGATCCTGCATGGCATATGATAATAATGCGGCAGTTAAAAAGAGCGTGAGCGCAACGGTCACCATTGCATACAATTCGGCCCGATACGGCCACGATTCTCTACGCGTTGCTGCCGGTCTTAACCATGAAAACATACGCACCCCACATTATTATGGTTCGATACATCTCGCTTCGCGAGACACTCACCACGAACGGACTCTCTTCCGTTCGTCCTGCCTGCCCGCCATAGCTCGTTAGAGCGACGGCTGGGAGTAGTCCGCCGTAGCTTTAGCGAAGGCTGGACATATCGAAGGATTTCTTTTTGCTAATCATCAGCATGATGATTAGCACTATCATATACACCCCAAATACCCACCATTTTTGGAGGATAAGAAGTTGTATAACTCCCAAAAGCACCCACCAACTTACCACTCCACTCACGAGCATACTCAAGCAGGTGGGCAGATTCAAGAGTTGCGCAAGTTTTCCTGATTTATAAAGGCGTATACCGCTTACTCCTGCCGCGGCAGCCATGAGCGGCACTTGTATCAACCATGAAAGCATAAACGCATCCATTACAGAAAATCCTAAGCAACAGCCGGCAAAAACAGTGATCGCAAGACGAGAAACGCCCGGCACAAAGGCGATAGTTTGCGCAACTCCCAATATGAGCGCGTTAGAAAAATAACAGAAATCCACTGCTTTATCTTGAGCGAGCAGCTGCGAGCCAAAGATAAAAAATATCGTGAGCAGTAATCCTATAATCATCGGCACTTTTGCCACATATTTTTTTACAAAAATATAGCCCAAGAGCGCTACACTATCGGCCACCATCACCCAGAGAATCATGCGATAATTAATGCCGGCACCAAACAGCAGATGCCACCATTGGTGCCAAAAATATAATCCGATTACTATGAGCGTGGGCAGATGAAAAAAATAATAGGCATCTTCATCTTTTTTATGCCAACGATTGCCGAACCATCGTTCAACAATCGCCAGATGAGCCGAACTGCTAATCGGCATCATCTCAACAATAATTTGCGTTGCAAGCCAGAGATATAGAAACATAGCGGATCCTTTTTTATAATAAAGGTAAAACTTAGCATGAAGTATTCGAGTAAATTTGCAAGAGATGAAAAGGCCCTGCATCACGATTGACTTTGTGATCGAAATATATGAAGATTCAGTACGAAGCATAATGAACCATTTTGAAAAAGGAGTGCCATATGATTATAAATGTAATAGCCCTACTCTCTCTTATCTGCGCATATGCGCCTTCAGTATATGCCGTACTTCCCTATATTTCTATTCGTTCGCCCAGCGTTGATTCAGCACGCGATATTGTGGGCATCACTGACAAAATTAATCTCTGGGACATGGAGAATTTATACATTACCACCGGAATCACCTTCGAAGGCACCCGCTCATTTGATTCGGATGCACTCACTCATGCACTGTTTGGCACCGTTGAACCTTCGCTCACTGCTTCGGATGAACTTGCCATTACCATCAGCGGTAGCCAAGTGCCTGATCGCGGCGCCAATGATTGGCTGGCCGACTATTTTGGCCTTTCAACCACCTATCAAAGCCAACTATTTTTTAAGCCGCGCGTGAGCAATTTTATTGTAGATTTTGAAGCGTACATCGGGCTTGATGAATGGCTGCATGGCCTCTATGTGTGGGTGCAGGCGCCACTCGTACTTACCCGCTGGGATTTAAATTTTAGAGAAGACGTCACGAGTACTCTCACCTTGCAAGGCTACCCGGCCGGATATTTTGCAACCACCGCAATTCCGGTAAATGATTTGGTGGCACAAGCGGAAAACTTTTTTTCTGATAGGGATGTGCCCACCCTTGCGGCCAATATTTTGTTTGAACCGCTGGAGTATGCTCGGCTTGATCCGGCTCGCCAACAAAAAACCGCACTATCAGAAATCCAGATGGCGATCGGATACAATGTTATTCTTGATGAATGCTCTTATTTAGGTTTTAATTTTAGAGTGTATGCCCCTACCGGTAATCGCCCACAAGGAATCTATACCTTCGAGCCGATCGTTGGCAATGGCAAACATTGGGAAGTGGGGGCCGGTCTTATGGCGCACTATCTGTTTTGGCGCTCGGAAGATGAAGAAAGCTCACTCGGTTTTTATTTTAACGGCAACTTTACCCATCTGTGCCGCGCTACACAAACACGTACCTTTGATATCGTCGGCAAACCCAATAGCCGCTATATGCTAGCCGAACGATTGGGAACACCGGTTATTAATCTGTTCGCTGCGCCAACGCAAGGAAGTATCGCTAACATTAGCCAGCCTTCGGCACAATTCCAAACCGGCACATCGCCCCAATTTTCGTATACACCGGTTGCAAATTTGACCACCATACCGGTCCATGTGAGCAGTCCGGTGCAAGTGGACATCACCGCGCTCTTTAACTATTCTGCCTGTGGATTATCGGTTGATGTGGGTTACAATTTCTGGGTCCGCGCGTGTGAAAAAATATCTATTCGTAATGATGGCGGGCCGTTGCCATTGGCGTCCGGCAATGTGTGGGCGCTCAAAGGGGATGCGTATGTGTATGGCTTTGTTGCCTCCAATGCGGTTACTGTGTCACCGCCTGCAGGCACACCAATTCCACTCTCGGCCACTCAAAGCGCAGCAACCATCAGCACCGGTACTGATGCGGGTAGCGCTACAAACTTGGCCGTAGATAATGCGCAGTACGCATTCTTCACCACTCTCAATAATGCAGATCAGATTGTGATAGCTCCCACAGATGCCGGTGGCGCCACCACGCAACAGCTCACCTCAAATGATCCGATATTCCTTTCATTAAGTTCTCTCGATTTAAAAGGAGCCTCAAGCAAAGGTCTTTCCAACAAAATATTTGCGCATATCAGTTATACCTGGACCGAATGTGATGATATTGTGCCGTATGTGGGCATCGGTGGTAAAGCAGAATTTGGCCCGCGCCATAATGGGCAACCATGCCCGAGCGGCAATGTCTGCCCCAATCCACCGCTCACGGCCGTTGTGTGTGCCGGGTGCAAAGGCTGCCAGCGGGTTAACTTATCCGAATGGGGTGTGTGGATTAAAGGCGGATTATTCTTTAGTTAAAGGTTGAAACATGAATCATATTTTTCGCATTACTATAGCATTTTTATTAGTGGGCCATTTCTCCTTCCTTGCGCCGGTAACACCTCTTATTGTTCCCCGCTCGCAAAGCGTTGACGCGGTCAGAGATATTGTGGGCCTCACCCGCTATATCAATCTCTATGATCCGGATAACTGCCTCTATGGAGTCTGGGCATTCACTTTCGAATATCAAAAAAGCACCAATCCAAACAGCATTGCGCGCTCTCTTTTTGGCACCGATTTGGTGAATGATCCAGGACCAACAATCATCGTCTCCGGAAGCCAAGTGGGCGATCGCAATGCCACCGATTGGCTTGCCGATTATTTTGGCCTTCCCACCGATTTTCAAAGCACACTCACCTTCAAACCTCAAGCGCATAGTTATATTTTTGACGTGGAATATTATATAGGCTTGGATGAATGGCTTGAGGGATTGTATTTTAGATTCCATGCGCCACTCGTGGGAACCAACTTTAATCTTAATTTTAATGAAAATGTCACCGCACCCGGCGTGAATGGCTATGTTGCCGGTTATTTTGGCACAACCGCCATCGCACGCGATCTTTTGCTTACCAGCTTCGAGCAATTTGCTTCCCTGGGCATGGCGCCCAATTTAACCAGCGCCGGCGTCACCTTTGCACCACTCACTGCCGCAAAAATCTCCAACCAGCATCACAGCAGCGTGAGACTGGCAGAACTTCAGGCAGCCTTCGGCTGGAACTTTATCCAAGAAGATGATCATCATTTTGGCCTCAACATTCGCGGCTATGCCCCCTGTGGCACACGCCCGGAGGGTACCTATTTATTCGAACCGATTGTGGGTAACGGCCATCACTGGGAGTTGGGATTAGGGGTCACCTGCCATTTTGATCTGCTTACCGATTTTTGCAAAGATCGTTACATCGGTTTTTATTTTGATGCAAATCTTACTCATATGTTTGGCGCACGCCAAACGCGCACCTTTGATCTTGCCGATAATCCGCTGAGCAGATATATGCTCGTGGAACTGCTGGGAACCCCAGTACAAAATTTATTCGTGAATAATGCGCAAGGCCTTGCAGCGGGTGGCCTGGCACCCACCGGGCAATTTCAAAATGTGTATACCCCCTTGGCAAATGTGACCACCTTTGATGTGGAAGTCCGCGTTGCCGCGCAGGTTGATGCAGTTGCCATGATCGATATTCAGTGGGGCAATTGGAATTTTGATTTTGGCTATGATTACTGGGCAAAAACCTGCCAAAATATTAAACCATGTGCCGGTCTTCCGTTTGCAGTCGTCACCAATTATGCACTCAAAGGTGATGCATTCACCTATGGATTTGTTGCCGATGATGCCGTTAATTTGCCCGCCGGCCTAACCCCCGGTGATCCGATTCCTCTCTCAGCCACCGAAAGCTTAGCAACTATTCATTCAGGAACTAATACACCCGTTGGCACACCGTTTAATACCAGCCAATACCAAAACCCGGGAATCGATCAGACAGCCTATAAATGGGCGATGGTCTCCACCAATGATAACACCGATCAGATTGTGATTATGCCGGGCGATGATGGTGGCATGAGCACCCAACAATTAAGTTCTCAATTCCCCGTGACGATTACCAGCAAGCAAATCGATTATGAAGCAGCAGAAACAAAAGGCGATTCCAATCGCATATTTGCTCACGTCAGTTACAATCCGCCCTGGTGCGCGTGTGATTGGCAACCGTTTATTGGCGTGGGAGGATTTGCGGAATTTGCACATCACAGCACCGGCAACTGTTCTGAGCCGTATGATGATGGTTCGTGTATGAGCTGTGCCTTCTCACAGTGGGGTGTCTGGATTAAAGGTGGCGTGGCGTTTTGAAATGGTTCGATCCAGCCTACGCCAAGGCTTCGGCGGACAAGTACGATTTAGAGGCTTGCCCGCCATAGCTCGAAGAGCGACGGCTGGGTATCGAAGGATATAAAAATTAGGTAATGTATGAAGAAAATAATAATAATTGCAGCACTCATAACCGCAGCACGACTGTTGCGTGCCAATACCGATGATATCAATCAACCTTTGCGCGGCAAAACATTTTTACTCCCGCGCTCAGAATCGGTAAATGCCGCACGAGAACTGGTTCTCTGGCACCGCTACATTAATCAATACTGCCAAAATTTTTATGGCGCGCTGTATGTGACCCCCGAATATCAGCACTCGTTTAGACCAAATCGTTTGGCAGAATATTTCTGGGGAATGGATTCATTAGTAATTAGCGGCAGCCAAGTGCCTAATAGAACCGCAAACTTGGATATTTTGGCAGATTATTTTGGGCTCTCACCATCTTTTGAAAGCACCGTAAACATGAGCCCAAAAATTCGCACGGCGCTTATCGATTTTGATGTCTATCTGGGATATCAAGATTTTTATATTCGTGCACATGTGCCCTACGTCTGGACCAGATGGACCTATGATCTTAATGAAGTGATAGCACCCACCTCGGCCGTTGCCTATCCTGCTACGTACATGGCACCCGGCGCAGTAACACCACCGGCCAACTCATTTACGCGGGCAATTCAAGGAAATCTCACCTGGGGCCAAGTTACCCAAGGGCTCAAATATGGGTTGATCGATTCACCACCAACGCTCTCGGGATTTGCCGAAGCACAAATTGCTATCGGTTGGAATTTTATTAACACGCCACTGGGCCATGCCGGGCTCAATCTACGCGGTTCCATTCCGGGCGGCACCCGATCAAAAGCGGTCTATATGTTTGAGCCGATCATCGGCAATGGTCATCATGCAGAACTGGGAGTTGGGTTTACCAGCCACGCATTATTGTGGGAAAAAGATGGGAACCAAGAGATTACTATATTCTGCGACATTAACATGACCCATCTATTTGGATCGCGCCAAACACGATCATTTGATCTGATTAATCCGGCCGATCCGGATAATCTTGAGTATCAAGGATTTGGCACCCGCTATATCTTGGCAAAAATTTTTAATGGCGGCGTCTACACTAATACGCTCACACCGGTTATCGATATCACCACCTTAGAATGTGATGTCTCGGTGGCAATCCAAGTTGATGCGGTGATAATGGCAAGCTACGAATATTGTGGGTATGTGGTGGATCTGGGTTACAACGGCTGGTTCCGCTCGCGTGAAATGATTAGCAATCGCGATGCAATTCCTTCTAACACCTATGCACTCAAAGGGATTCAGCCCGTTTCTCCTGCTCCCGCCGGCACTCTGGCTACCCAAAGCACTGCGACTATTTTTGGCAACGAGTATACTGATCAAGCAGCAGTTGCCGATCCAAGCCCACCGGTATATTTTAATGATAGTCAGATCGATGAAAGCTCCGCAGAAGCAACGCGCGGATTTACCAATAAATTATTTGGCAATTTTGGCTACACATGGGATGATTGTGTACACTGGGTGGCGCCCTTCCTGGGTATCGGCGGTGAAGTAGAATTTGAAGGCCTTAATCCGCGGCATGAGATTAAAGCAAACAAGAATTCCATTTCTCAGTGGGGCGTCTGGATAAAAGGCGGATTTGGTTTTTAAGAATAAAGGAAAACAAAACATGATCAAAAAAATTTTCGTAGCAACCGTATTCCTCAACTTTTTTGCGCAAGCAAACAAAGTTGAACAAAATATAGCTCTTTCCAAAGGAGAAACTACTACCATCCAATTAGAGAGCAATCCAACCACCGGATTTTCTTGGTATCTTTCTCCCTTAAATATGCGCAATTCTACCGTAGCAATCGAAGAGCTGCCGTATGAACCTTCACAAACGGGGCTAGCCGGCTCAGGCGGCATACAATCATGGAATATTACCGGCCTTAAACGCGGAACTGCGCACATCAAGTTTGAATACAAACGCTCGTGGGAAAAAAATATACGGCCGGCAAAATTAAAACGATATCTATTTACGGTGAACTAAGATTACTTGGTGCGCCGCTGATTAATATATGCAACTACATCGGCAACATTATTCATCTTCTCAGCATCTTCATCATTAATTTCGATGCCAAAAACATCTTCCATTTTCATGATGATCTCAACCAGATCCAATGAATCGGCGCCCAATTCGGTGAGCGTTGCGCTTTGGGTGATGCGTGATTTATCGACCTTTAACTTTTCGGCAACAATGGTCGCAATTTTTGAGAAGGTATCTTCCGATGAGAATGATGACATGGCAACTCCTGGAATAAACTCCGCTACTCAGCCTGCCCGCCATAGCTCGCTAGAGCGACGGCTGGGGATGTGTACTCTTCAAATAATCTAACAACGTATCAATTCGCCGCATCGTTTCATGCTTGCCCAAAACTGCCATCAACTCAAAAACACCCGGACCGGATGTTTTACCAATCAATGCAAGCCGCAGCGGCTGCGCGATAGCGGTAATTTTTATATTTTTTTCTTTTGTCCAATTTTTAATCAGGCCAGTAATCTCATCTGATAAAAATGGATCCTGGCGCTCGAGCAACTCGCGCACCTGCTGTAACTGCTGGCCTGTTTCAGGCAAAATCCACTGCGCAATATCAGTAGCGGCATAATGTTTTGGCGCTTGATACACATTTTTAATATCATCTACTATCTCTTTTAAAGTCTTAGCCCGCTGCTTATACATATTGATCAGCAATAAAATAGTGCTTTGATGCCATTCGGGAAGATCACTCAAGATTGTTGGGCAAACATCAGACTCAATAATTTCTAGCAACCGCTCATCGGTTGTGTTGCGCATATAGACGCCATTAATCCAATCGAGCTTTTGCTGATCAAAAATGGCACCCTTCTTTCCCACCTGCGCCAAATCAAAATAGGCAATCATCTCGTCTTTACTAAACACTTCCTGATCGCCATGCGCCCAGCCCAAGCGCACCAAATAATTAAAAAGTGCATCGCTCAGATAGCCGGCTGCCTTATATTCAAAGACACCGGTGGCCGCATCACGTTTGCTCAGCTTGCTGCCATCGGGCCCTAAGATCATAGGAAGATGCGCAAAAAGCGGCAGTGAAAAATGAGCAGCATTGTATAATAAAATCTGTTTGGGCGTATTGGCAATATGCTCTTCACCGCGAATCACATGAGAAATGCGCATATCTGCATCATCAACCACCACCACAAAATTATACATCGGTGCACCATCTGAGCGGACAATAATAAAATCATCTAGTTGATCAGTATTGATGCTGATCAGGCCACGAATCAGATCTTGCCATTGTATTGCTTCGCAATCAGAAGGAATCTTGAATCTAATAGCACCACTTTTATTATTTTTGGTGCGGCATGCGCCATCATATTTTGCAAAATCTTCTTGCGTATCAGATTTTTTGCAGGTGCAATAGTATGCTTTTTCTTCGCGCAACAGCTTCTGCGCAATCTCTTGATGCCGTGCAAACCGCTCCGATTGAATTACTACCGGTTCATCCCAATCGATGTGCATCCAGGCAAATGAGGCCAAGATAGAATCGGTGTACTCTTTTTTTGAACGTTCAAGATCAGTATCTTCGATGCGCAGTAAAAACGCACCTTTGTTATGGCGCGCAAATAACCAGTTAAAAATAGCAGAACGCATGCCACCTTTATGCAGATGGCCCGTGGGAGAGGGAGCAAATCGTACGCGAACGCCAGTAGACATTATGCCAGTCCGTTCATCTTTTCTTGTGCCAGCGTGGCCCATGGGGAGCCAGCCTGCTTATCAGCAATCGTATCATTGAGCGCGATCAGCTCTTTCCAAACCGTCACCGCTTTATCTTGTTGGCCATGCTCTTTATAGTAGGTGCCCAAATAATATTGAGCCACATCGCGATACTGGTTGCGAGTATCTTGCGCTAATTCTTCAAGATCCTGCACACCGGCAGTTTTGATCGCCGCATCGGCCATATCAATTTTTAATAATCCGAGCTTTAATTTATAGAGAGAATGCAAAGGGGAACGGGATCCAATTTGATCCACCATACGATTAAGCGTTTCATATGCTTCTTGCTTTTTGTCTTGCGCAATCAACGCATCTACTTGAATATCGAGCAAGTACGGGGCAGCTTTTGTTTTATGATATTTTTGATAGCCCGCTTCACACATGGCACTCACATCATGCCATTCGCGCGCACCGGCCACTGCCTGCTCATACTCATTCATGCAATCGGCCAATACTTCATAGGCTGCTGCTTCATGTTTTTTTACCGAATTTCGGTAAAAAAAATAACCACCGGTGATTGCCAAAAGCACCGCCAAAGCGGCACCTGAGTAGATCGGATTACGCTTTGTTATGGCTAAGTATTTTTCATAGGAAACCATACAACTCCTTGATTTTTTCTTTATTCAGATGGTTGGGCTGGCGCTTGAGAGCGGGCCTTTTCTTGAGCGGCGTGCTTGATCGCCATACGCTTTGAAAGACGTTCTGTTTTGGTTACCAATATTTTTTTGCCTTTATAATGGCCGCAATTTTTGCAGACTTGATGAGGCAACTGGGCAGCATTACAGTTTTTGCACTGGGTAAGCGCTCCCGGCTTGATGCCTTTATTGGCGAAGCGAGAATCTCTACGGGCACGGGACCGTTTTCGTTTTGGTACTGGCATACGATATCCTTGAAAAATTAATGGTTCGATACGATTGCGGAGCCTGTCCTGAGCAGAGTCGAAGGGCAATCACTCACCATGTGTAACTACACACATCCTGAGTAGCCCGCAAGGGCATATCGAAGGATTTTTAATTAATGTAAAAATTTCACAATCCGATTATCAATGAATATAAAGGATTTTAGGGTAAAAATCAAAATGAACTTACGGCTTTTCCCAAAGTCCGGCCATATTTTGAGCAATTCTGCCTTTGATCTGCAAATTAAACAGGAGATGGGTCATCTCAATCAGCGATATACCCGTGGCATCAAGGAGCTCATCTATGCTGCTGGGGGCCCGACATGCTTTGATCACTGCCTGCTCGAGCGGATCTCCCTCTTCCTGGGCAAAAATCGGCAGAATCTGCGGCTTTTCATCAAGGGGCGCCAGCGGCATCTCCTGCCCAAATTCGGCCACAATATCGGCCGGGCAGGTTACCAGTTTTGCGCCCTGCTGAATCAGCGCGTGGCACCCGGCGCTCAAAGAATCATAAAAAGGCCCGGGTACGGCAAATACTTCTCTGCCTTGGGTCAGGCAGTAGTTAGCAGTAATGCGCGCGCCACTTTTGAGTGCCGCCTGCACCACCACACATCCTCTGCTCATCCCGGAAATCACACGATTCCTGGCCGGAAAATTTCCCGGCAACGGCTCCATCAAAAGGGGGAATGGACTTACTAAAGCGCCCCCGGTGGTAACAATCGTCTCAAAAAGTTTTAGGTTCTGTGGCGGATAGAGATTCAGCAGACCGGAGCCCAGCACGGCGACTGTTTTGCCCTGGTTGTCCACGGCGCACGCATGAGCCATCGTATCCACCCCGAGCGCGCCACCGCTCACAATGGTCCACCCCTCTCGCGCCAGAGGCGCAATCAAGGAGATAATAGCTTCTTGCGCATAGGAGCTTGCATTGCGTGAACCGACCACAGCCAGAAGTTGATCGCCTTGAGGCAGCGTACCCCGCCAATATAAAACCGGCGGCGGCAGATGAATCGCTTTGAGTAATGGTGGATAGCGTGGATCACGCACACTCATCCACTGAATGGCCGGATGCTTTTCCAGCAGTTCAAATTCTTGTTCCAAGAGCCGGCGATCGGCCAACCCTTTCACTATTCGTTCAGCCGCCTGAGCCGGCAAGCCATACCGGTTCATAAAATCTACTTGAGAAAAATGATACCAATCGGCTTGATCGGCCTCGTCTGTCCGATCAATTATCCGATCAATCAGACGCTGAATAATTGAGGGGCCAACCTGTTCAATCAAGGAAAGGTGTAAGATAATAGTGTCCATCAAAAAACTTTTAGTTTAAAATCCTGCAAACGGATCCTCATCAAAGCTGCTTTTGGCATACACGGTTGCTTGCGTAGCCGGTGCATTTTGCTCCTGCTCGTTTTCTTCCTCTTCAGTTTCTTGCGCGAGCAGAATATCTTCTTGATCCGGCGCATCAGCCATTTCCATACGCGCGGCCGGTGATTTGCGTTGACCACCGCCCGTAGCATCACCCGATCCGGATAATGGCGAACCGCTTTCCAGATTTTCATCTTCCTCAAAGGCAACAATCGTTGCTAACTTTTGATTATCATCAAGACGAATCAAGCGCACTCCTTTTGCCTGCCGCCCCATAGTGCGAACTTCTGATGAAGGAAGTCGAATAATTTTACCCACTTGATCAATGAGCAAGAGGTTTGATTTATCGGTCACATGCGCAAGGCCAATCACTAAACCATTACGCTTATCGGCTGGAATAGTGCGAACACCCAATCCACTGCGATGCGCAACACGGAAATCAGCAATACTTACTCGTTTACCGTAGCCATTTTGAGTAGCAAAGAGAATGTCGCCATGATCAGCAAGCACTTCCATGCCCACCACATAATCTTTCGCTTTTAAGCGGATGCCGATCACGCCTGCTGCTTGGCGGCCCATTGAGCGCACCTCATCTTCTTTGAAGCGGATTCCCTGCCCAAGCGCGGTTGCGATGATGATCGTATCGCTGCCCGTTGATAACGCGCAGAATACTAATTCATCACCATCTCTGAGTGTTGCGGCACGAATACCGGTTGAGCGGATATTGGCAAATTCACTCGCGTCAGTACGCTTGATGATACCATTCTTAGTGAGCATCACCAGATAGGTGCCTTCCACTAAATCGCGCGCGCAGAGCAATTTCACCACGTGCTCGCCCGGCGTGAGTGGTAACAGATTCACAATCGCACGTCCTTTGGCGATGCGAGAACCTTCAGGCACTTCAAAGACCTGCAAGCTGTAAACTCTTCCTAAATTGGTAAAGAAGAGCAAGTTATCGTGATTATGCGCAACAAATAGATCTTCGATCACATCCTCCACCTCATCAAGCGCGGCCATGCCCATTTTGCCTTTGCCGCCCCGATGCTGTATTCCATAGGTTTGCAGCGGAACTCGTTTGATATATCCCTTGCGCGTCAAGGTGACCACCACCTCTTCATCAGGAATTAAATCAGCTTCGGTGAGAATGTCGATAGCGCCTTCGATGCGCGTTCTGCGCACATCCGCATACTCTTGGCGAATGGCAATCAGCTCATTCTGAATCTCTTTTTTAAGAATCTCTTCATTTTCCAAAATGCTGCGATAGTATGAAATTGTTTTTTTAAGCTCTTCAAGCTCTAAATGAATTTTTTCTTGTTCCAGGCCGGTCAAGCGTTGCAGGCGCATTTCAAGAATCGCCTTGCCCTGCTCAGCAGACAGCAAAAAGCGTTTGTTTAATTTGGTAATTGCATCTTCGGCGGCACTCGATTGCTTGATCAGATTCACCACTTCATCAATATTGGCAAGCCCAATAATAAATCCATTGAGCAGATGTTCACGCTCTTGTGCTTTGCGCAAATCATACACCGTGCGTTTGTAAACCACTTCGCGCCGGTGATACAAAAATTGCTGCAGCAATTGGCGCAGCGAGAAGACCAGCGGACTATTGTCCAGCAATCCCAGCATCAAAATAGAAACTGATGTTTGCAGCGGCGTATATTTATAGAGCTGGTTGAGAATCACCTGCGGCATTTCGCCCCGCTTGATCTCGATTACCAGGCGCATTCCCTTTTTGTCCGATTCATCACGAATATTGGTGATGCCTTCCACCACTTTATCACGGGTAAGATCGGCAATCTGAATCGCAAGCGCTGCTTTATTTACCATGTACGGCAGTTCGGTGATGATAAGCGAGGAACCTTTTTTGGTCTCTTCAATCTCTATCACGCCGCGCAAAATAAGATTTCCGCGACCCGTTTTATATGCCTTTACAATCCCCGCGCGGCCACAAATAATACCGCCGGTAGGAAAATCGGGCGCCGGAATTTTTTCAAAAATCTCTTCATCGGTTATCCCTTCACTGGCAAGCAGAAGCAAGCACGCATCGATCACTTCCGCCAAATTGTGCGGCGGAATCGCGGTGGCCATACCCACGGCAATACCGGTGGTGCCATTGATTAATAAGTTGGGCAATTTGCTGGGAAGCACCGTCGGCTCAACGGTCGATTCATCAAAATTGGGTACAAAGCGAACGGTCTCTTTATCCAGATCGGCAAGCAACTCTTGGGCAATTTTTTCCATGCGGACTTCGGTATAACGCATTGCTGCTGCATTATCCCCGTCAACCGATCCCCAGTTTCCCTGGCCATCGAGCAACGGATACCGCTTGGAGAAATCTTGCACCATCCCCACCATGGTGTTGTAAACCGCTTGATCTCCGTGCGGGTGGTATTTACCCAGCACATCACCCACCACACGAACCGATTTGTGATACGGCTTATTATAATGGAATCCTTGCTGTGACATCGCATAGAGTACGCGGCGATGCACCGGCTTTAACCCATCGCGAATATCGGGGATTGCCCGGCTGACCACCACCGACATTGCATAATCAAGAAATGATTCTTTTAACTCTTGTTCAATCAGAACGGGTTTAACTCTTAGATTAGACAATTTGTCTTGATTATTGATTTCGGCCATGAAGATCGCCTTCCAACAAAAACGTTTAAATTACCATATTTTTGGGGACTTTCAGAATGTAAATATAGTATAACGTATACCGCAAATTCTACAAGGAACACAAGACTATTTTTGCGCCTCTTGTAATCGTAGGCACAGATGAGTATTTCCCTTTTGCAAAGACCGCACCACCGAGAGCGCCTGCTCCAAATTTTGGCCTAATGTGGTATTCTCTTCATCTTTTTGGCGCAGTTGCCGTTGAAGCGCCGCAAATGCCCGGAGCAGGCGATCATTTTCTTGTTGTAACACACGATTTTGATCTTGAATTTCTTCTGCTTCAAGCGCTACTTCTAAGACCACTCGTTCGCGTTGATCAGCCTGCGCTTGCAACAGACCAAGCGCAGCAGCGGCTTGGCCATGCCGCGCCTCAAGTTGTGAAAGTTGATCCACTACCCCTATCGTTTGTTCCACGGCCGCCGCCAAAGCACCGCTGTTTGCTGTCTCGAGTTTGAGCAAGTTCTTGCGCAGTTTTTTGTCGCTGTTCACGCACCTGAGCAAGCTCTTGTTCTGTTTTCTCTTTTTGCTCGCGCACTTGATGGTATAGATTTAATCGACTGGGCAGCAGCACCATTTGCTGCAGCCAATTGATTATTTGCCACGTTCAATGCAGCTAGGTGCGCTGCAGCTTCTGCATTTTTTGCATTAAAAGGCAAGCTGAAATGCATCTCTGATCACTCGCTCTTGGCGAAACTCTTCTTGTGCCTTTTCTTTTTGCTCACGCTCTTGATTCACTTGGGCCACCATCCCATTATAATTGATACGCTCTTGATTAAACTCTGCTTGCACTCGAGCATGATCGGCTTGTGCTTGCAGAAATTTTTCATACACCGGATGGTGATATGCTTTTCCGTTCAACTCAGCCGCATGCGCGATTACGGTGCGTAATAATCTTTCAAATCGGGCATCTTGCGGCGGCGCAAAGGAAAGTACCGCTAATCTTTTTAGTCGAGTAAATAACTGCGGAAATTGAGCAAGTTTATTTTCCAGCAGTTGAATATTGGTTGCTGTTTGGCCCGAAGGATTTATCGATTGCTCTTGCCAAATCTTGAAGACACCATGTATTAGTAAGCGCAACAAACTTGCCATCAAAGACCGGCTTCCCCATTTCTTGCCGCAGCGGCATCAACTGCGCTTGTATTTGAGTTTCTTCTGCCGCAAGTTCTTTCACAAAATCAAATCCACCATCGCCAAGAATAATCGGCTCTTTGCCCGATTGACACAATTGATACGCGGCAAACCGCTCAGCGCTCGGATTGCTATAGACCCTGGTGATAGTAAGCTTGCCCGGAATTCTATTATTCCGGCGATCATTCTCCGCACCACCCTCAGCGGCCGCCACGCCACCGTAAACAGCCGCGCCCGTTCCCAATATGGCAAGACCAAGCGCTACCGGAGGACACGATACAGCAACTGCTATTTTCATTCCCGCGATCAGAGCGGCTGTCCCGCCACTTAACATAAGCGCACCGCCGCCTAAAACTTTTCCATCGCCACCCTGCATGGCATTATTTTGATTAGCTACTAAAGAAAGTGCTAAAGAAAAAATAATCTGCTTTTTCATCGGTTCCTCGTGAGTAAATGATATTTTTATTGTCTGAAAAGTATAACGGTATTGGCATGATTGTCATTACTTTCTTTAACTTTTTTTTGACAATTGTTTCAAGAACTGGAATATTTTACCAAAGCAATTTCATCTAACCAACTACATCAGGAGTTTATTTATGATCAAAGCCTACTCTCTTCGTCTACTACTTTTCTCTGCAATTTTCTCGCACAAGCAACTGTTCCCCATGGAGCAAGCAGGCCGATCTTTACCTAAAGAACATGCTTGCTGCACTAGAAATAGCATAACTTTCAAAAAAAGCACAATCATTCAACATCCAGGAGCAACCTATGAAATATCTCGTCATCAGTTTATTAATTCTCAGTTTATTTCAAAATATCAGTCCGATGGAGCAGCCTCTGAAGCATTTGTGTGAGAGTGAGAAAATAAGAACCATTATTCAAGAATGCGATGATACAAAGCGATGGATTCGCGTAGGAAGCGAGCTATTTGATGATCTTCTGGCTACCGCCGATCAATGCCGTAGCGCTGACAAAGATAGTCTTATCGAACTTAAAAAAAGAATTGTAAGAGGTATCATTTTCTTGGGCGAGCGTGAAGTCTTGTTGACGCAAAAAGAATTTCTCGGGGGAATAGTGCAATATCTTCCCTGCTACTGCGTAACTCGTTATGCAAATTCAACTCATTTGATGATACACTTTAACAATAAGCCTACGCTCCTTAAACTTGGGCCCAATTTCTGGAACCCTAATGATGTCAAAATTATCCAATAACTTTCAAAAAGGACTCACTATGAACAAACTTTTTTTCTCATTACTTCTTCTCGCATCAACCGTTTTTGCTAATGATCCATTCGTTAATGGATCGTACCGTCCACAGCTAACCAAAGCCATCATAGAAGCTGATTTTGATGCAACAGTAGCAGCATTAGCAAAACTTCCCGTTATGACTCCTGAAGAGAAGCAACATTATATTGATCTGACTAACCAGGTTATTGCCTCTCAAACATTATGGTTAGCTCAGCATCACCGACATCCTGAATTTGGTAAGGAGTCAATTAAGACATTCGCATATGCCATACCAACAGCAACATGCGGTAGCATTATTTACATTATCTTGGATGGCATTTTTAACCACAACCTTACAGTCGACAAAAAAGCAGTAGCTGTTTTTCTTGCACTATTAGGCATTGGCAGCTTCACCGGTTATAAAACCATTAAGCATGCAATCGCTGCATGGATGAAGCCCAGCGATAGACTCGCCAACGCACTCTGCATCAAAGATCTTCTTTTTCATCAGTTCACCCTAAAAGCAAACACCGAGGGCGGTTACAGCACCGCATTAGGCGCCGCTTATGGGCTTTCTGAAGAAGAACACGCAAAGCTGCAGGCAGACATTGAGGCCGGATTACCGGAAGTCACTTTTATTGAATTTGATAGAAGAGGCGCCCTTTCCAATATTGGGCCCTGCATCTGACTATAATAGCGAAGCTGATTATTACAAGCCGGGAAAAACTCCCGGCTTTTTTTGTATGTGAGCACCGATTTACAAAAAATCCATTTACCGTAGAATAAAAAGCAACTAAAAGCTTTCTATAATGCCTCCCAAATGAGAATCGCCTAATGGATTTAAAAAAAATTAACCTTAAAGACTTTTCCCCCGCGCAGGTGCGCAACTTTTCTATCATCGCCCATATTGATCATGGCAAATCAACTCTTTCTGATCGGCTGCTGGAAAAGACCGGCACCCTCTCGGACCGAATCAAGCATGAGCAGTTTCTGGATAAACTGCAGGTAGAAAAGGAGCGGGGCATCACCGTGAAGGCTCAAACCGCTTCGATGTTTTATGAGCACAAGGGCACCATGTATCTGCTCAATCTCATCGACACTCCCGGGCATGTTGATTTTACCTATGAAGTTTCACGATCATTATATGCCTGCCAAGGAGCAGTGCTCCTGGTTGATGCCACGCAAGGAGTCGAGGCACAAACAATGGCAAACTTTTATCTGGCCTTTGATCAAGAGCTCACTATTGTGCCGGTGCTCAATAAAGTTGACATGAGCAACGCGCAGCCCGAGCGGGTGATGAAGCAGATGGAATCACTCTTCGATTTTAAAGAAGCAGAAATTATTCACGCCTCAGGCAAAGCGGGCATTGGCATTACCGATGTGCTTGACGCGGTTATCACCCGTATCCCGGCGCCGCAATCCGATCTCAATCAACCACTCAAGGCACTCGCTATTTGACTCATGGTTTGATGATTATCGGGGGGTAATCTGCTTGATCGCCCTCAAAGATGGCATGATCAAAAAAGGTGACCTGATCACCCTTGCTCAGCAAGGCAATCAGTATGAGGTGCTCGAGTTGGGGCTCATGTACCCGGATCAACAGCCGATGGATGCGCTTTATGCCGGGCAAGTCGGCTATCTTATTACCGGCATGAAAACGGTCCGCGAAGCGCGCGTGGGGGACACGCTCTATCATTCACGATTTCCGGTAAAACCGTTTCCCGGATTTAAAAAGGCAAAGCCGGTAGTATTTGCCGGCATTTTCCCCGTCGACGCCAGCGAATTTGAACTGTTGCGCGATGCGATTGAAAAATTAACCCTCAATGATGCGAGCGTTACGGTGGAAAAGAAAAGCTCCCCGGCGCTTGGACTGGGATTCCGGTGCGGATTTTTGGGCTTGCTGCACATGGACGTTTTCAAGCAAAGGCTTGAACAAGAGTACAATATCACCGTGATTGCCACGGCACCGAGCGTACTCTATAAAGTTAAACTTGCTCATACCGGTGAGATGATCGATGTGGAAACCCCCTCAGATTTCCCGGAACCTAATCGCATCGATGAAATTTATGAGCCGATCATCACCGGCACCATTATTGTCCCCAAAGCGTATCTGGGCAATATCATGAGCCTCTGCGATGAAAAACGGGGCGAGCAAAAAGAGATGAAATTCCTCGATGAAGATCGCATTATTCTTAAATATAAACTCCCGCTCAATGAAGTGGCCACCGATTTTTATGATCAGCTTAAATCTCTGAGTTCCGGCTATGCCAGTTTTGATTATGAAGAGGCTGGCTACGAACCGGAAAAGTTGGTAAAGATGGATATCATGCTTAATGGTAAAGCGGTTGATGCACTGGCGCTCATTGTGCATACCGATAAAGCCTATCACATTGGCCGTGATCTGTGCGAAAAATTGCGGAAAGTGATTCCGCGCCAGCTATTTGAGGTTGCTATCCAAGCGGCCATCGGCGCAAAAATCATCGCGCGTGAAACAGTCTCGGCGCTCCGCAAAGATGTGACGGCAAAATGCTACGGCGGTGATATTAGCCGTAAACGCAAATTGCTTGAGAAACAAAAAGAGGGAAAGAAGAAGATGAAGCAAGTGGGCAATGTGGAAGTGCCGCAAGAGGCGTTTTTGACGATTTTGAAAAGATGATCATGAACTTAATCCACCAACTCCAACATTTCACCACCACACCATTGTGCACCGTCGAGGAGCAGCACAAAGTTGCACATTTTATCGAGTTTCTCAAAACCAATCCACACGCCTTTGATCGGGCCAATAAAGGGCATGTCACCAGCTCGATCTGGATTGTTAATGCCGAACACACTCATACCCTTCTCACGCATCACAAAAAGTTTAACCTCTGGATTCAGTTAGGCGGCCACAATGATGGCATTGCCGATTGCAAAACAGTGGCAGCCCAAGAAGCCTTAGAAGAATCGGGCATCGAAGGACTCACCTTTGCCCATCCAGATATTTTTGATGTTGATATCCATCATATCAATGGCACCTGCGCCTACCATTACGATGTGCGTTACTTGATGCAAGCGCCAGCCGGCAGTAGTTTTAAGGTGAGTGTAGAATCCCACAATCTTGCCTGGGTCCCCTTTGATAAAGTTGCTGAGTACACGTTACACTCATCAGTGTTGCGTATGAATGAGAAATTTATGCAACAATTCCTCCCCCGTTGATCATTGCCCCGCATTCTTGTAGCCTGGTAGTAATATCAACTGTTTGCACTGGCCACCCCTCCTGCCTTCTCGACTCGGCCCTAAAGGCCTCGCTCGAAGCGAACGGCTCAAGATTTAATTTGCGGAGCATAATCATGTTAGAACTAGAAAATTATCCCTTAGAACACCTTTTTGAAGGTAATATTTACCTGTTTCACGCCTTTGATGTGGGCGATGATATCAATCTGGAAAAAGTGAAAGCTTCCGGAGCCGTGGTGCCTCAACCGCTGGCCCTTTCTAAATTCTTTAAAAATTATCACCTCCCCTTGGCCATCGAGATGCCGGACATTCAAAAAAGCCCCACCTGCATCAGCGCAAAAATTCACAATTTTGGCGCCATCTCCCTGCTCTATAAAATACCGTTTAAGGACACGCTCAATAATATCCGCCAGCAGCTAGAGGGGATCGATAATCAATGGGCCGAGCAAAGTCTTATTGATGTGGATGTAATCTTTAAAAATATTCGGCAGTATATTGCCAAGCCCCACTTTTTCCACACCCGCTCATCATACTTGGTGATCCAGGTTGATCCGCAACAAAAGTTACTGGACATGGTGAAGCTCAAAGATAGTTATGGCGGTATCATCGCTTCGGCTCTTCGCTTTGAAACCGAAACACTTTCTGAGAACCACAAAAATGAAATTCTGGCTTCGGCCATCGGTTACTTCCGCGGCGATCTGATTGTGGTGGATACTGAGGCGGCCTTTATTTATGATGATGAGTATCAGGATATTTTAGACTTTTTTGAGTTTGCCAACATTCAGCACTTGGAGTTGCGTTACTTTGATCGCACTCTTGAGCAGCAATTAAATTATATTTACGAGGGCCGCGTGCGCAAGGTGCCGCTCAAATCATACTTCCCGTTCATCGGCACGCTCTCCAAAGGCCCGGTAGATGATCTGGATAAATTGAAAGTGGACATCTCGGTAATCGCCGAGCGGTTGGAAGGTAGCATTAAACTGGCCGGCGAGCCCTATTATTCAGAACTTTATCAGCTGCTCACCGAAAAACGGGAACTGAAAAATCTTAAAGATGCGATCGATAAAAAACTGGCGATTGTAACCGATGTGCTTTCCACGTTGCAACACAAAACGGAAGCAATTCGGGAAGATATGCTCACCGTCTCGATCATCATACTGATTTGCATCGAGCTAGTGATTGGTGTGCTGAGTTATTTTAAGTAGCTAGCGAGCTACACTCACTTTAGCCGGCCGCAAAATCTGATCCTTGAACCGATAGCCTTTTTGAAGCACCTGCACAATCTGCCCCGCGGTGTGGCCCGGAGATTCCACCTGCATAATCGCCTCATGCAGATGCGGATCAAATTCCGTTACCTCTTTTATTTCCTGCACACCATATTTTTCTAACAGCTTTTGGAACTGTTTATAGATCATGGAGAAGCCCTCCAAGTCAGCTGATGTGCTAGCCTGCCCGATGGAGCTTGCCTCTACTTCGCTCTTCGAGCTACGAAGAGCAAGCGAGCCGGGCCTGTCCTCCGAAGCCTTGTGCGTAGGATGGGAAGGCCCGGATAAGCGTAGGCGGGCTCGTTCAAAATCATCCGCGATACCAATAATATCGGTCAATAATGCCGCTTGCGTGTTGGTAATCCAGCCCACCCGCTCTTTTTCTGAGCGTCGCTTATAGTTCTCAAATTCTGCTGCATTGCGTAGGCAGCGGTCCTTCCATTCATCTTTTTGCATGAGGCATTCTTGCAACTGCTGCTCAATAGCTGAGGCTTCTTTTTCCGGCGTTCCATTTTCTTGCATTTGATCGTGCTCTTCCATGGGGCAACTCATAGTTAATTTTTTTTGAAATATTACCTAAAAAAGTATAGCAGCCAGCTTTTGCATGGCAATAGTTAGGCAATAATTTCAGCCGTCAGCCAATTTTTTAAGAGCCGGCGCATAACGCTCAACCAGTTTTTCATAAATTCTCTGCATCTTTTTATCGTCACTTATAAACACCTGCCGGTTGTTCTTAGGATCAATATTGGGTTTATTTATAGGCTTTTTTGCCATCGCGATCCTTTATAGTTATATACAAATACAGTATACATTATCATGCAAAATATCCCTCATGATCAATAGTGTGCCAGAATTGCACAAGCTACAGCCTAGGTTCTGTGAACCAAATTTTATCTGAGCCATATTAAAGCTCCTACGAAATGCAGAAAAGATAAATAGGACTGGGCCGATTTATCAAATCTGGAAAAAATTCTACGAAAATGTTTAATTTTGCCGAAAAAGCACTCGATAAGATGCCGTTCTTTATAAAGATGTTCATCATAAGAACGTGGTTTTTTACGATTCTTTCGCGAAGGAATATTCGCCTCACATCCCTTCTTTCCAATGTTTTCAACAAAATCATCGCAATCGTACGCCTTGTCGGCAACTATGGGAATATCAAAAACACCCTCACATAAATGCTTTGCTTGAGTAATATCATTACGATTACCTGCCGTCAAAATGAATTTAAGAGGCAGACCTAATGCGTCCACGAAAGCATGTATCTTAGTTGTGAATCCCCCTTTACTACGACCCAACGCTTGCTGTTCTTGAAATCCATAGCCAGCTGAACATGCATGTGAACGAACAATCGTAGAGTCAATCATGCCAAGGTCCATATCTGGATCCTTCTGTACAAATTCAAATAATTTTTTCCAAATACCACGTTTACTCCATTGCTTAAACCGCTTATGAACGGCTCTCCAATTACCATAATAAAAAGGGAGTAATCGCCACTGGCAGCCAGTTCTAAGTGTGTAAACAACCGCTTCAAGAAATTTGCGCAGCCGCTCGGCATCATTTTTATGAATTCCCTTAATTTGACTTAAAAATTTCAATATTTCTGTAAATTCTGTATCTTTAAGCAAGTAATGCATTATGGCTTCCTTTTTTAGGTGTTTGATAGCTCTTTAAAAGGAAGCTTACTTTTTATTTATGCATTTTTTAAATTTGGTTCACAGAACCTAGAAAACAACTCGTTTTCTAGGTTAAAAGTCTACCTTCGAAGCAGTACTCTGAAATCTTTTGACTTCAGAGTACTTCAGTGTTAATTTCAGAGTAACTATTTAGTTTAAAAAATCAATTTTTATTCAAGGAAATAGGTATGTTTAGCATCGAAGAACTCATTAAGCAAGACGAAGGGAAGACCTTAGAATTTAAAGAGAATTTACAATCATTATCCAGCATTATCAAAGCAATTATCGCTTTTGCCAATACAGCCGGTGGAACACTTGTTATAGGGGTAGTAGATAAATCAAAAAGAGTTGTTGGTATAGAATATCCACTCAAAGAAGAAGAGCGTTTAGCGAGTGCTATCGCCGATTCTATCGCGCCACTTATTGTTCCGGATATCACTATTTCAACATATCGAGGCAAAGAGCTCATGGTAATAACTATTCCACATGTTGCCGGGCCCTTTTACTTAAGATCATCGGGACCCGAAAACGGAGTCTATATTCGACTGGGATCTACCAATCGACTGGCGGATGAAGAAACATTACAAACATTAAAGAACTTTGCACGAAACAAATATTTTGATGAGTTGGCATGCATTGAACAACAAGTAGATGATTTAGATTGGCACTATATTAAAGATATTTTCGATCAGGCAGGGAAAAAAATTACTCCTGAGCACGCCCATAGTATTGGCATCACCACAAGCCATAACAGCAAAAAGTTTCCTAGCAATGGTGGTATTATTCTTTTTGGCAAAGAAAGATTAAAGATTTTTCCTGAAGCAATCATCCGCTGCGCACGCTTTCTGGGTACCACTAAAACTACCTTTTTAGACCAGTTGGACATTGAATCCTATTTGCCTCTTGCGCTTGATGAAACACTAAAATTTATACGAAGAAATACAAACATGAGAGCGGAAATTGGCGCCATTAGAAGAAAAGATATTCCTGAGTATCCAGCAGTTGCTGTTCGTGAGGCAATTATTAATGCGATAGCGCATACCGATTATGCCATAAAAGGTGTATATATATCGATTGCTATCTTTGATGACCGTCTAGAAATTACCAATCCCGGTGGGCTTCCCTTAGGACTAACTATAGAAAAAGCAGTTGCCGGCGCCTCTCGCATTCGTAATAGAGTAATCGCCAAAGTCCTTTACCATCTCAAATGGATTGAACAATGGGGATCTGGGTTACATCGTATTATTGAAGCATGTCGCATGCATGGTCTTGAAGATCCCAAATTTGAAGAATTAGGCACACAATTCAGGGTAACTATTTTTTCTGCCAAGAAACACAAAATGATTTTGCAAGATTACCAACAAAAATTTATCGAACAACTGAAGAAAAAAGAACGAATGAACACCAAAGAGGCCGCTCATTTCTGGAAAGTAACACCGCGCACTGCACGCCTTAGACTCATAACCTTGGTAGAAAGAGGAATCGTGAGAAAAACCGGCACCTCTCTCAAAGATCCCCAAGGCGTTTATGAATTACTCGATAAGGATATAAAGCTTTAGTTACCCCATGCGAGCAATCAAGCTAAATACTACTCCTGTCACGCCATAGCTAAAAGTTTAGCAACTGCGGAATGCAACTCCGCCACATGCTCCTCGAGACTGGCAATTCTGCCCAGTTCATGGCCTTGCGATTGCACCTGCATCTCCAATTCTTGAATCTGCTTAAGCAGCAACGGAATCAGCGCCATATAATTCACTGAGTAAATCTCGCCCGCTTCATCCCGCACCACAATTTCTGGATAAATCTCATTCACTTCTTCAGCAATCAATCCAAACTGTTTATGATGCTGCGCATCATTTTTATAATGGAAACTTACGGGACGAAGTTTCAACATCTGGTCATGTTGCGAATCTAAATCAACAATGTCTTTTTTGTAGCGAGTGGATGAAGGGGTGGTGCCCAATTGGCCGGAAGAATTAATATACACCGGCGTACCACCGGTGGAAGGTCCAGTGAAAATACCGGCAACAAAGCAACCAGTGTGACTGCCTTGCGTGCCAATGCGAATAATGCTTTGATCGCCTGCAATACCAGCATTGCCAATATCGATATTATTGCTTTCACCTGCAGTAAATGCAGAACCGGCGCCACTTGGGCCAATAGCAAGATTGTTGGATCCAGTAAGATTATGTCTGAGCGCATTAGTCCCAATAGCAACATTATTAATGCCAGTACTATTTTGCATTGCAAATTGGCCAATTGCTACATTGGTAGTTGCACCAGTACTATTTTGCATTGCAAATTGGCCAATTGCGATATTAGTAGTTACATTTGTTGCATATTGCAGTGCATTGGCTCCAATTGCCACATTAGTACTGCTTCCAGTAGAAAATTGCATTGCTAGATTACCGATAGCCACGTTAGTATTCGCTCCAGTCGCATTTCCTAGAGCAGCTGTTCCGATAGCTACATTACTGTTTGCTGAACCAGAATTTTGCAACGAATCTAAACCAAGAGCAATATTATTATGAGCCGAATACATTAGTGAGCGCATTGGGCCCAATGGCTATGTTATCTATTCCTGTCCCATTTACCATGGCATTGAGTCCAAGAGCAACATTATTAGAACCACTCGCATTTTGCATCGCAAAACTCCCTAAAGCTATATTATCATAACTTCCAGTTCCATTTGCATTTGCCATAGTATCAAATCCAATTGCTACATTGAAGTTCGCGTGGCAATTTGCCAGAGCATCAAAGCCAATCGCCACATTATATGAGCATCCACTTGCATATTGCATTGCGCGTCGGCAAATTGCTACATTGAGTTGGTTGTTAACGCCTAAGTTTTGGGCCGTTAAATCCCCTATAGCGATAGTATCATAAGCGCCAATAGCAAATTGCATTGAGTGAGTACCAATAGCCACATTATAAGTAGCATTTATGGCATTTTTTAATGCCTGATAACCAATTGCAATATCGGTGTATGCACCGCTATTATTTTGCATTACTTCCTGCCCAATGGCTACATTAAAGGTCCCCGTTGCCACATTTTGCATGGCATTGCTACCAATTGCCACATTATTAAATCCTCCGCCATTCATCATCGCATTAGCACCAAGAACTACATTATTAGTCGCTGCAGTACAATTTTGCATTGCATTATTACCCAATGCCACATTGAGGGTTGCGCCGCTCGCATTTTGCATCGCGGAACTCCCTAAAGCCACATTGGTACTTGCTCCCACCGCATTTTGCATTGAACTACTTCCTAATGCTATATTTGATGCGGTACCCGTCGCATTTTGCATAGTGAGAAAACCAACTGCTATATTAGTATTAGATACGCCAGCATTTAGCAATGGCTCAAAACCAATTGCCACGTTATATGAACCAAGTACGCTCGCTAGTGCATGATTGCCAATTGCTACATTATCTATCCCTGTCCCATTAGCCATTGAAAGTTGACCAAGAGCAACATTATTAGAACCGCTGGCATTTTGCATAGCGGAACTCCCTAAAGCCACATTATTAGTTGCACCACTTGCATTTTGCATTGCATCAGTGCCTAATGCCACATTATTACTAGCATTGGCGGCAAATTGCATAGTTAAACTACCAAGTGCTATATTGGTGCTTGCTCCGGCAGCATTTCCTAAAACAGCTTTCCCAATCGCCACATTAGTGCTTGCTGAACCAACATTTTCCAACGAATCTAAACCAAGAGCAACATTATATGAACCGAATACATTAGTGAGCGCATTGGGCCCAATGGCTATGTTATCTATTCCTGTCCCATTACGTATTGTATTTTGACCAATAGCAACATTATTGGAACCACTACCATTTTGCATTGCATTAAGACCAATTGCCACATTAGTGCTTGCGCTAGGGGCAGCAGCCATCGCCGCATTACCAATTGCTACATTATTAGTACCAGAACTATTTTGCATTGCCGTACTGCCAATTGCCACATTTGTATTTGAACCATTGCCGGCATTTTGCATTGCATCAAGCCCGATGGCCACATTAGTACTTGATCCGGTCGCTGCAGACATCGCCGCATTACCAATAGCCACGTTATTAGTACCGGAACCATTTCTCATTGCCGTATTGCCAATGGCCACATTGGTACTTGAGCTAGCAGAATTTTGCATCGCATCCTGACCGATCGCCACATTGGTGCTTGATCCGGAAGCATTTTGCATCGCTTGAAAACCAATGCCTACATTGTTGCCACCACTTATCACATTTTGCAATGCATCGCATCCAACAGCTGTATTATCTGAAGCGGTAGTATTTTGTAAGGCATTTTCACCCAGTGCGGTATTACTTGTTCCATTACTCACAGGATTAGTGTTATCGCCAATTGAGAGATTGCAATTTGCGGAACTGCTTAAAACATTAGTATTTAAGTTTGCGCCACTCATGCTACCGCAAACCACCAGATTACTGCCAACACCTAAGTTACCAAAAATCACTTCGCCACCGGCAACAATGACTGCCGGAGAACCACCGGTGCACCCACTAGCATTGCCCGTATTGCTAAAGATTACCGGATTGGAAGTATTAAAAGATCCAGTCGGGCCCGTTGCACCTTGAGGGCCATTTGGGCCTGTCGCACCTACTGCGCCCGTTGATCCAGTGGGTCCAGTTGCACCAGTATTTCCGGTAGCTCCGGTTGGGCCAGTAGCACCTTGAGGACCAGTCGCTCCTATTGGACCTGTATTTCCTATGCTACCCGGACCACTAAATCCATTTAATGCGGTAACTGTTCCACACACCATCAAATCTTTTGCGATGCCAACCCCACCACTCACGGCAAGAGCCCCATTGGTACATGCGATACTATTGGTAGTATTGCTGATGCTTAATGGACCGGTAACATTCAGATTATTAACATTCAGAGTATTCGCGCTCAAGGTATTGAAACTTCCGGTGCCGCCGGTAATCACATTTACCGTTTCAGTATTAAGCGTACTGCTGCCTGTCACCGTGAGATTAGCAAATGCACCATTATTTCCGGTGAGATTATTCACGGTAACATTATTCAGCTGAGTGCTACCAGTCACCGTTAAATTATTAATCGTGGCATTATTCACCACTAGATTATTGATCGTTCCTGTACCATTCACGGTAAAATTGTTGAAGGTCACATTGCCGGTAGAACTTACGTTGCCAAATGTCCCGGTACCTGCAACATTCAGATTGCCATTGATCGTTGAGTTGCCACCAACTTCTTGATTGCCGCACACATATAAATTATCCAAAATGCCCACGTCGCCAAGAACTTCTAGTTTTAATGTTGGACCGGTGCATGGAACTGATCGGAATTCACCATCCAAAACATGCTTCGACAAGCTCCCGACTACGCCAAGGCTCCGACGGGCAGGCAGCACGAACGGATTTTTTCTCAGTCCTTCTCCGCTTAACAATCCGCCATTGCGCGCACCGCCGATAGTAGCTTGCCCGCACACATTTAAATTACCCTCTATACCCACATCGCCATAAACCACCAATGCGCCTTCAGAGCATGAAGATCCGGTGGCCGTTGAAGTGATAATCACGGGACTGCCAAAGGTTCCAGTACCGCAGACATTGAGATTTCCACCAATGCCAACGCCACCATTAGGCACGGCGAGTGCACCGCCGGAGCAATTGGGCTTTGCGTATGATCCAGAATTATCAATGGCCCGGTGAAGCTGATGCCACCGGTTGCGGTGATCGCACCGCACACATTCAGATTACCCATAATGCCAACACCACCGTCAATTACGAGTGCGCCCTCATCGCACGCGAAACTTTCGGTGGTGTTAGTAATTGTCACCGGGCCTTCAAATATACTGGCGCCGGTTACCGTTAAATTATTAAAAATGCCCGTATTGGCAATGATAATGCCATTCACGCAGACGTTACAAAATTGTGCTGAATTGGTGGGGCACGATGCAAAGAGTGATGACTAAAAAATAGGAATACTAAAAGAGAGAAAGTGTGTGTGTGTGTGTGTGTGTGTGTAACAATATAGGCTTTTTTGACATTTTGGATGATTTGATACTTCATCTGAAGGCACCCTTTTTAAAGTGATTAGAAAAAAATTTACTTCACCTTCCATTACCTTCAGAGATTTCAAAAATGTCAAATTTATTTTTTGCCTTTTGCCCCAAACCTTTTATACTCAAGAATCATTTTTACTTTTAAAAAAGCGAAGGTTTTTATGAAATTAAAAAAACAGCGTATCTTATATCGGCATTTTTTTATTATTCACCGGCGCGGCGAGCGGCATCGATAATCCACACTTTTGGCGCGCCACCAACTTTTTGACCGACTTTTATGAACCGCGTTTGGCATGGCCCGGCCTCACCACCGGATAGGCAACGGTCGGCTATGGATCCACCCACGCGGCGCGTGATAGTAGCGGCACATCGGTTCCGCTTATTGCATTATATATTCCTGATCTGGTGGATGATAGTTCATTTAATCATGCCGATTTTAGTGTGGTGGAAGCAAATTTTAGTCTTAAGCCACAATTTCTGCCGCGGCTTTTTTGGTCAGATGCATATCCCGCTCCGCTCACTCAAATGGACCGATCTTACTTCGCTCGGAATCTTGTTCGACGGCGTAAATATCGCCGACGACAGTCGCGG
Organism: uncultured bacterium; assembly: GCA_963836585.1. Taxonomy (GTDB): domain Bacteria; phylum Babelota; class Babeliae; order Babelales; family Vermiphilaceae; genus BTUB01. Next base: position 370,053 of record CAWIJV010000001.1, on the reverse strand, counting down.
AATGATGCGCCAAGAATCACGCCGAAGCGCAACGCGCGAAGGAGGGTCACGGTCGACTCCAACCATCATTGGCAATCATACGCGCACCGGCTTTGGCGATTTCAGTTTGCTGATTGGCTGGACGGTGAATCATGAAGAGACACAAGATTTAGATTATGTTGATGCCACGCTGAGAATCGGTGGCCTCTTTCCCACGAGCAGCAAACAAAATGCTATCCGGCTATATTATGGATGTTGCTAACGGATATAATGGCCATTATGCGATCCCGATGAGTTTTGATTTTGCCATCGGCTGGTATGATTGGGTGACCGTTGGCACTCATCTGGGCGCAATGCCATTTTTCAAGCGGTCATTTGAATTTGAGAGCACCTATCCGGCCCCCGGCACCATCTGGGAGGTGAACGCCTACTTTAAAGCGGATCATATGATCTTGGGAGTATCATTCTTATTCGATTACAGTTTTGTGCATCAAGGAGCTCCGGCGGCAACGGGAATATCGGCAACCGATCCTCAGTTTAATGCCTGGACAATGCAGACGCTCAACTTTTTACTTAGCTATGATTTTGCCACATGCCAAAAACCGTATTTACCGGAGGTTGGATTTTTTTATAATCTGATTGTCGGTGGCGCGCGCATTTATAATACCAATATGGCCGGCGGCATGATTGGATGGAATGTGGAGTGCAAATTCTAGTGGAAATCAAGTTGCCAGAAACTCTTATCGCTGAGGCACAAGCTGCCGCAGAAACTACTAACCGAACACTTCAAGAACAAGTGGAGCATTGGATTAAGATTGGGATGATTGTTGAGGAGAATCCCGACTTACCGTATGAATTTATTCAGCAGATTCTTATTGCCAAAGAAGAAGTCGAAAGCGGAGGGCAATAAATAAATGCAAACCGTACCGGCGACCAATGGTGCGCCGAAAAAAGCCAAGCGACTTCTTGAATATCCAGCGCAATCTTAAGCTGCTTTTTTAGTTCAAAAATAATTTTGTTCAGCGAAGCGCTCACCTCATGATATCCCTGCTCGCTGATGGTCACCTCCAGATAATCGAGCATCCGCATCACATATTCAAGTTCATCATAGGTCACCGTCGCTTCAAAACGGTAGGCGGTAATTGCTTGCTCAATATAACTTTTTAACCGCATCAATCTGCCCACCAAGAGATCCATTTGCTCATCAATGCGTTCATGCAGATGAATTTTGTCCTGCATAATCAGCACATCGGTATATGAGCGCATGCAGGTATCAACCACCGATTTGAAGGAAACAAAAGGATAAACCGCATGAAATAAAGGCGTGGAGTAAACATGTGCAGCGAACATACATAAAAATGCAAAACGGTACAACATTCTTCCCACCCATCACCATCATGCATTATTTAAAAACCGCCGGTCAACCATTTAAAACAAAAAAGCCCGGAATAAGCCCGGGCCTTTTTTTGTTAAAATCATTAGAAAGGCAAATCATCTTGGAACGGCGGCTCGTCGGCAAATTCGATTTCACCGGTAGCCGGCGCACCGGGCGCCGCATCTATTCTTGCCTTTTTTCTGACTGGAGCGGGAGCCGCTTCAAAATCATTTTCAGCTTTTACTGCCGGCCGTGCAGCCGCGCGAGTTTTAATCTGCTGAAGCTGACTCATGATCTCTTTTTCGCGTGGATTATTGGGATCTAATCGCTGCTCATCCTCCGGGCTTGTTTCAGCGCCCGCTTGTGCTTGCGCTTGAGCATTTGAGCCCAGAAAAACAACGCGATCGGCAACAATGCTATGCTTGCTGCGTTTTTGGCCGTTGCTCGCATCATCCCAAGTATCAAGCTTGAGGCGGCCCTCAACCAGAATTGGTCTGCCTTTTTGCAAATATTGGCGGCAGCTTTCAGCCTGCGGGCCCCAGACATCAATGTCGATATAGCAGACTTCTTGGATCATATCGCCGCTTTGTTTATTCTTAAATTGTCGATTTGAGGCGATGCCCAGGCGGCATACGGCCTGACCGGAGGTTAATTGTTTATAATCCGGGTCTCGGGTTAGGTTGCCCACCATAATTACTCTATTGAATGAACTCATGTGAAAATCCCTTATGTATTAAAAAATTAATATTCTTTTTAAAATTTATTTTTTTATTTCCCATTCACCCTGAGCCTGTCGAAGGGCGCTTTACCATTTTATGAAATTTATTTTTTTTATTTAGGGACTTCACAGCCCCTAACCCCGTGCCAGGAAGTGGTTTCGCCACCACTCCTGGACCTCAGGCGTTTAAGGGTGGCTTCGCCCCCTTAAAAAACCCCTTTTTATCGCCGCCTAATTCCCTTTCCGTGCTTCGCCGTTTTTACCGTCGTAAAAACCGCCCTACGGGCGGCTGCGCGCTCGCTCGGTGGCGGCTTCGGCATGCCTTGCAACTTTGTTGCGTCGGCAGCCTCGAGGCGCCTTTTAGGAACCTAGGACATCTTCATTCAATTTTTCTCTCCAAGATATATGCATCGCAGAAAAAATCTGTAAAAATGTAGCTTGGCAAATAGAAGCGGGCGTAACGTGGCCCGCTGCAAAAAAGTCCACAAGTAATGGTTGGATAAAACGTTCAATTCCTAGCCCGGCGTCACCGAGCTCCGAGTAGCAATCGTTTTCGATTGCGTAGAGGAGCGGAAGGATGGCCGTGTCCGCCGCTTGAGGCGGTAAATGGCCGGCCGGGTTACGTCCGGAGGGTTTCCCAAGGCACCCCTTGGGTGTGGGGGATTCCAAAGGGTTTCACATTAAACCCTTTGGCGCGGGGCCTGGGGCCGCGGAGGCCCCTTTATAAAAAAATAAATTTCAAAATATTTATTATATATACAGCATAATTAACACATTATCAAAAGAAATTTATTTTTTATTTTTAGTTTTCAAACCAAAAACATCTTTTTCAAACTGTTTCAAAAAATCATATTCTTCACGCAATACTTTTTCATACGCCGCGCGCGCGCAATTACTTTTTTCTTTGTAAGCCGCATATTCTTGTAACTGTTGCCCGGTAGCTTTTTTAAACAATGCGTTTGCTTCACCATTAAAAAAATCTTCAGCCCATGCAAGCTCTATGCTATTAATCTCTCCCACATATTGCATATGGCGCGCGGTAATTTTTTGGCCATCCAACATTACGCGGCAGCAATCTTCCGCGGTAATTTTGGGCTGCTTTTTTTGCGACGGCTTAATCACAAAATCATCAGCGCCAAAAGTGATGATACAAAACATCATGCAACTAACAAAAAGCGAGCGATAGCCAATGCGTACATAATCAACAAAGGTGAGTAACACTAAAATTGAAACGGTTGCCAGCATTACAAAATATGTTTTTATCGGAATCCAGTGGAAAAAGTAGCAGGAAAACAGCCACGTAATAAATGCCGACTGCGCAAACATGGTGAGTTTGCCCAGCAATGTGGGCGCAATGGTAAGGTGCCCCTTGATGCGATAAAGAATAATCGCACCGGCAACTTGAATCAGCTCTTTGATCAGCACGAGCGCCACAAACCAGTGCGGAATCGCAAACAGCGGCGATTGATAAAAGGCAAGCGTGGCAAAGACCGCGATTACCAGTGCTTTATCGGCAATCGGATCGAGCGCAGCGCCTAAAAATGTCCGCTCATTAAACCAGCGCGCGAACCAACCATCAAGAATATCGGTCACTGCAGCAGCAGTAAAAAAAATAAATGCCGCATACCAATGATGCAGAATCATGGATACCACAATAAACGGAATCAGTGCAAAGCGCGCAAGCGTGAGCATGGTGGAAAAAGTGATCTTTTTCTCCCGCTCCGGTAATTTTCTAAATAAGTGGAATGAGAATTTTTTCATAATGCTTTAACATAGCATGTTATTTGCCGACACGGAATACTTAATCTAATTCCTCCGGCTCGCGACCGCGCCAATAGCCTTGGCCATAGTTCACCAAAATCTGTTCATCTTTTTCAATATCGCGCGCGGCAACATAGAGCATCCGCGGCCCTTCGCTGGTAAATATATGCACCGGCACCACATTCGGCCGATAACTATGATTTATAAAGCGGGTAAAGTTGCAGTAATGAATCGAATCGACATAATAATACTTTGCATTTTTTATGCGCGAAGGCGGCGGCAAATTCCAGCAATAGTTAGCATTACGCGGCACTCGTTTATACGTTTGCTCGTCATAGATAATGCCCGCATACTCGCCTATCAGTTGCCCTTTTTCAATATCAGCCGCCGCATAGATGCCGTAGCCCACTTTTTTGCTGATATATTTTAAATACCAGGGTGCTTCATATTTTTGCTTGAGCAGACGATAGTAATTATCCACCACGCTCTTTTCCGCATCAGAAAGCTGATCATACTCAATGCATGCGGCCGCTTGCAGTTCGAGCGCCATTTGAGAATCATTCATTGAAGTGTCAACGTAGATGCGCCCAAGCAGTTCAATTTGGCCTTTATAATATTTTTGAGACCTATCAGGAAATAGGAGTGAACTATCAACTGCATCATCAAGAAGCAGATTAAGCAAATGCTCAGTCGCATTTGCACCGGTGACAACAATGAGTAACAATGAGAGAAAAAATGGGCATAAAAAGTTCTTCATGCCCTCAATTTTCTTGCAAACATTTTGCAAAGTCAACTAGATGATCTTTATTGCAGGAGCTCCCGCTAAGTAACGGTTTTTTTGAGAGATAAAGTTTGGTCAAAAATTCCCCAAAAAAGGAAATACGAGACCTATCTTCTCTCATACCCCCCCCCCCGTAAATTACTAGTTTAATAAAAAACACGCTTCAAAACCCTAATATTCCCCGAGCTGTAAATAATTTAGCTGCTATTGGTGATCGATTTGAGATCAATTTTTTTGTGGCCATAGGCCAGGGCGCTCCACAGAACTTCCCAGGATTCTACCAGATAATCCAAAGCCAATGCTCGCATTCTTTCCCAGAGATATTTCTTTTTCTTTTGTTTGCAAAGCGCCTTCTGAAAAAGGGCATCGCAAAGCTCTTGCGCTTGATCAATTAAAAAAGCCAGCATCATGAGCATGCCAAAGATGGTACTCAAATTTTTTTTGCCATGCCCAAAATTGTGCTCGAAGTGATAATTTTGGTTTTTAAGCGTGTTCAAGGTTTCATTCTCAATCTTCCATCGACATCTTCCTCCTCGCATAATGTCATGAACCGTAGCTTCAGAAATTTTCAGATCGGTTACCCAGCTGAAGCACTGCTTTTTTCCTTTGGACCCAATTTCGATATAATCCAGAAAATTTACTTTCACGTCAGGATGAGTGTCATTGAGCGGCACCCCATTGCAAAAGCGATACTGATGAATGGCGCCGCCATCTTTGGCGCGATACTCAGATTCATTGCATATGCCACGGGTAAACTCAAATAATGCTTTATGATTACCCGGTTTGGCCCCCAGTATGTATGAAATACCGGCATCCTCAAGCATTTTGATAAATGGCGCATTGCTGGTGATGCCATCGCCCAAGAAAATTATTTTTAAATGCGGATGTTCTCTGCGAAGCCGCTCAATAAAACGCTTGGCAGCATTCAGCTCGCAGTCATTTTTGGTATCGCCGTCCGACTTCATGATTGGCTCAGGAGCCAAGGGGATCACCGTCTTCTGACCGGGATGGACCAGCGAACCGCATAACATTTGATGGTAGTAAGTTTTTGTGCCGTCTCGATGCTCTTTCACACAGCAATTTTCACAATGCACGGTGGAGGATGAAAAGAAACCGGTGTCATCGACTGAAAGCAGATAATAGCCATTGATAAATTGAAAGCCTTCCAGCGCTTTCCCTCGCTGAAGATGCGCAAAAATAGTTTTGAAAATAGGGCTAATTTCGTCCGGCTCAACTTCATCAACTCGCTCACGCATGTACGTATCACTGGGTACGTTTTGGATGTCATATAAATTTTTTAAATTGACATGCACCGTGTCCGGTTCATACATATGATTGTCAAATTGCAGGAGCGAAGGAAATTTGAGACTAAACATCGCAAATGCAGACATCAAGCAATCTTCGAGTGATATCGGATTGCTCCGATTACCTTTTATTTGGGGTGTTTTGGTCTTCTTGAATGCGCTACGGACAATGCGTATCATCCCCGTAGCAGAAAGATCTTTTCTTGGCTTTTCCATGGTCCACTTCCTATTCAAATTTTGATAGAGTGGCTACAGCATACCAAAAAAAGTTTACGAAAATAAATTTTTACGAATGCGATACTAAAGGGTTGTTTTTGTTAGCGGGAGTTCCTGTCTTTATTGCAGCCATGATGGCAGCTCATTCAAATTGAGGGGTTTTATATTTCGCGCTTCCCAATATTTAGGGCCGTAATTAATAAAGAGTTGCTTATCCGCAAGAATTCTTCTGCGGGCCACAAAAACTATATGCCACAAGCCTTTAGCAAAAACTACTTCTTCCCTAATATTTGGAATGTAACTATGATTCACAAATCGGGTAAAATTCCCCATCCTTTTTGCGTCAATAAAAAGATTTCGAAGATAATCACCATCCTCTGAACGGTAATACATCCCAAGCTCCATAAGATACGCAGCTTCTTGCATGTTCAATTTATTACACATATCGAAATCGATCAGTTCACCGGTGTATTCTCCCACCACCCAATCTTTTTCAATTATTTCATCGGTAAAGACGCCATAGCCTACCCGATCACTAATATATTTGAGATGCACCTTTGCATGATATTTTTTGTCTACAGCTTCCCACCATGATGCATCAAATGGCCTATCCCCATTACCCTGATCTTGGCTGAGCCTTCTTGGCTCAAGCATTCTGCGCGGATCCACTCTACAAACGATCTCGTCCGCATACTCAACCCCTAACTCTTTAAAATCTTTTGCATAGAGCTTGCGCATTTTTAGATCGGGCGACGCAATAGGAGCAGGAGCATCCATGGCACATGATTCGGAAATAATAATTGAGAAAAAAAGAAGTAGCCAAATTTTATACACTGATCACTCCTGCGCCCAAGCATTCTTGAGCATCATAAAATACTGCAAATTGTCCGGGCGCAATGCCTTGATCATCCTGCGCAAGCGTCACCTGCCAGCGCGATTCATCCAGCTGCACCACCACACAATCATAGACTATGTTTACCATGACGAATTTTCACCTGAAGATCGGTCTTGGTCGGCGCACTGCCAGCAAGCCAACTGCATGAAGAGACAACAAACTGATTTCGTTGTTTGTCGGGCGAATAGTAGTTGCGAGAAATAAAAACGATATTGCGCCCCACATCTTTTGCCACCACATACCACGGGCCGCCGGCCAATCCTGATCCTTGCCGCTGGCCAATCGTGTGAAACCAAAATCCTTTATGCATTCCTAATTTTTTTCCGGTTTCATACTCAATTAAATCGCCCGGCTGCTCGCCCACATGGCTGGCAATAAAATCATTGAACTTTAATTTTCCCAAGAAGCAAATGCCTTGAGAATCTTTGCGATCCTTGTTGGGCAGATTGTAAAAGCGGGCCAGCTCACGCACCTTCTCTTTGGGCAGATGGCCAATCGGAAACAGCGCACGCGCCAATTGCGCCTGACTCAGATACGAAAGAAAATAGGTTTGATCTTTAATCAGATCGGGGGCACGATGCAAGCGATACACGCCCTGCTCATCGCAGCTTACCTGCGCGTAATGGCCGGTGGCCACTTTTTCGTAGCTCGGATCAATATGATTAAAGAACATGCCAAACTTAATGCGTTGATTGCACAGCACATCCGGATTGGGTGTGCGGCCCGCTTTGATCTCTGCCATGGTATAGGCTACCACCTGATCCCAATACTCTTTTTGCAAAGAGACCACTTGCAGCGGCACCTCAAGCTTTTGGCACACGGCGCGCACATAAGCAAGATCCTCTTCCCATGGGCAATTGCCTAGGTAAGAGAGCTCATCTTCGAGCCAAATTTTTAGATAGAAGGCGGTCAGCTCATGGCCCTGCTCTTTAAGGAGCGCCAGCGCCACGGAACTATCCACACCACCGGAAACAAGTACTGCGATCTTCATATTTTTGTTGCAAATTGAAAAAAATATTTGGGAAACGGCTGCTCTGCTTCACTAATTTAAGCCACCTGTTATTATAGCTAGTATATGATAATTATTCATGCTTGATAAGGACCTCTCCCATGAAAAAACTGCTATTGTTGGCATCGCTTTTAAACATCTGCCTTTTGGCGCGCGCTATTCCCCTCCCTCAAGAAATAAGCATCTATGAGAAAACTCAATTTGCCTTATCCGCTGAGCCTTTGCTTGAAGAAGCGGCACAGTTTTTTACGCTCGACGCCAAAATCAACGCCGAATATTGCAATGCCAGCCCGGAAATTACCGCCTTCATCCATGAGCTGCTGGAGCAGCATGGGGTGCCCAATGCCAAAGATGTTGCGATCAAAGTGGGCCCTAACTATGAAACGGGTAATAATACCATCCTGCTCGAATGGCTCAATGAGGGATCAGCCGTCACCATGCTCGAATATCTAATCTATGAATATAATAGCGCCGCCAATACTGAGGAAGGGGAAGGCTTTTTGTTTGCCGTCCATCAGCATATTGGCAGCATAGAGCATGAGATTGCCCATATTAAAAATCGTGATTGCAAAAAGCGCGCCTTGTATTTAGCATCATTTTCAGCACTCACCTGGGCCGGTTTAAAAGCAGCTGAAATCTATGCCACGCGCTTTTTCCCGGCGCTGCAAAAAACTATCAAAGATGCCACCTGGAAATCAAAATCTGCCTACAGCGCTCGCTACCGGATTGCTGTTACTTCTCATCAATAAACAGATTGTGTACAAAATTTGCCGCAATCAAGAGCGCACCGCTGATGCACTAATTTCAGACAACCCGGCCATTTTGCTGGCCAAAGCGAATCAACACACCGCCGTTCATGAGCTGGTGAAAGACGATGTGAAAACACGCTACGGGCAACGCATACTCAATCTATGTGATCGATTTCCATCGCTCTATCTTTTTTTTGACTGGGAACACCCAACCAGTTATGAACGCGCGCAGACTTTTACCCATCGATTCGCGCAGGCACTCAATCAAAGCACTGCGCCAGATACGACTATTGATCTTTGATACCCGATCTGTATTTCTCTATTTCATGTTTTGTTTCTAGATTATGCATATTGAGTGCAAACCATGAACACAAGTCGGCCGGCAATAAAGAGATATAAGATTTTGGATTTTTGCGTGTTGCTTCTAATAGAGGATCTTTACCAATTGAAACAGCTTCTCTGATAATTTTACAGCGAGGAGAATCTTTAAAAGGCTCCACGTAAGAAGGTGCTGCGCACTCTAAATAAAACAATCTACCATTAGAAGTAATATCTGCGCGAGCACCCAGCTCAATTAACAATTTCAAGCCCTCATCCCATCCCTGGTGTGCTGCCATTACAAGAGGCCTCTTGTCTGATGAAGGCGCTTCATCAAGACTAACATTATATGCAGCTAATTGCTTGATAACACGAATATAACCCGCAGAAGAATATCCCTTAGACAACCAAAGACGTCGACTCATAAGCGCTTCCACAACCGGATAAAATCGTTTTCCATTGCCATGCTTTTCTAAATCCGCGCCGATCTCTACTAATGCCGCCACTGCGTCGGCATTAGCGGCGTCTATTGCATACCATAATGCTGTTCTTCCCTGCGTGTCACCCTGATTTATTGCGGCACCCATGTTTTTAACAAAGTGATAAATGATTCTTTTTTGATTTCCTGAAGGTTCCGAAACCAACTGCATAAGCGGTGTAATGCCCTCGCCATCAGCATGATTTATCCCCTTACCCTGCACCAGCCCTCTACAATAACGATCGAGCAAATTAGTGCTCGTCGCCAGCTGCATGGCAAAACACTCGCTTGAAAGACTCAGTGCTGCTGCCAAAAGTAGTTTGTTTATCATCACCAGACTCCTCTATTTGGTATATTTATCATTTCTTGCTAAAATTGCCCTTAGTATACTCATGCTTTCTAAAAAGAGAAAAAATATTCATGAATCCGATTTGCCACATTCAAACTGCCTTTGCATCCTATCTGCATACATAGCTTTGGCATTGATCAAACGGCTGCGCAAAGCTGTAATTTTATAATCAATGTTGATCCCAACAAACAAGAATTTGGCGACTTGAGCAGTAATGCCGCTATGGTCCTTCGACAAGCTCAGGATGCAAAAAAGCTAACCCTCGTGCCGTTGCGCAACAGATCATCGATGGTTTCAAACACCCGTATATCGCGCGTATCGAAATTGCCGGGCCGGGGTTTTTGAACGCTTTTTTTACCCCCACGGCGCTGCATGATTTGGCCGTTGAGTTAGCTACCAAAAAAGAAAACTTTTTTAAACTCGAAGAAGACGCCCCCAAACACCGCTATGATATTGAATTTGTGAGCGCCAATCCCACCGGCCCGCTTCATCTGGGCCATGGCCGTGGCGCCATCATCGGCGATGTTTTAGCGCGCGTGCTCACTTTTCTGGGGCATGCAGTGACCAAAGAGTTTTACATCAATGATGCAGGCAATCAGATTGCCAAGCTGGGCACCTCATTTAAAATCCGCTGCCAGCAAGCGGCCGGCCAAGCGGCATCATTACCCGAAGATGGATATCAGGGCGAATATCTGCTGGAACTGGCGCAGCAGTGCCTCAAAGAAAATGGTACTGCGATTTTGGAAAAACCCGATTCGTTTTTTCCAAGAGTATGCCAAAGAGTTTCTGCTCAAAAAAATTAAACAAACGCTTGAAGATTATGGGGTCACCTTCGATGTCTGGTTTTCTGAAAAAACATTGCATGAAAGTGGCAACATTCAAGATGCGATTGCGCTACTTCAAAAAAATAATATGGTCTACGAGCATGAAAATGCACTGTGGTTTGCTTCCACCAAATTTGGTGACGATAAGGATCGGGTAGTAAAAAAATCATCAGGAGAATGGACGTATGTGGCCGCCGACATTGCCTATCTGCTCAACAAAACAAAACGGGGCTTTGATCATCTGGTGATGGTCCTGGGGCATGATCATCATAGCTATGCGGTGCGCTTGCAGGGAATTCGCCAAGCATTAGGCCTGGAGCGGATCGCTTTGGATATTATTTTGTATCAGTTGGTCACTATGAAAGCGAGTGGCCAGTTGGTGCAGATGTCCAAACGGGCCGGCACCATGGTAACTTTGGCCGAGGTGATCGATGAAGTGGGCAAAGATGTGGCTCGATTCTTTTACCTGAATCGCAAAGCGGATGCTCAGCTGGAATTTGATCTGGATCTGGCACTCAAAAAAACGGAAGAAAACCCGGTATTTTATGTGCAATATGCGTATGTACGCACCGGCAGTATTTTAGAAAAGGCGGCTCTTGAAAAAGATCTTGCGAATATCGCGAGTGCGGATGCCCAAACACTGGGCGCTGCTGAATCACTGCTCATCAAAAAAATAGCATCATTAAAGCATCTTTTTGATGTGATCGCCGCCACGCGGCAAACCCACCATCTAACCTATTACACCATCGAACTGGCAGACCTATTTCATCGCTATTATGCCCAAAATCGAGTAATTGTAACCGAGAATATCCCCCAAAGCCGTGCCCGTCTCTTTTTGATCATGCTATTACGGCAGACATTTGGCCTCACGTTTGATATTCTAGGCATTAGTAAACCTTTAAAAATGTAGGAAAACACCATGAAACTCCTCAATTTTTGTGCCCTGACCCTTGCGTTTATGATCCCGGCAGCCAGCATCAGCTACCCACGGTATTATACCTGCCGCCCTTCATATTCCACCTACTGCTATACCTGCGATAAAAAGTGCCATTGCAGCAGCTGCAAGCCGGCCCACTATTCATACTATTACTGCAATTATTGCCACGATTCCTACTATGGCTGCCCGGAATGCGAAAGTAGCCTTGGCAAAGCCTTTGCTGTCGGTGGAGTCATCGTCTTGGCATCTATTATCATAGATGCGATTTTGCATTCATCAAACCGTTGATTTTAGACTTCTCCTTCTGATATTATTACTATTAGAAATAAGGAGAAGTTTCATGAAAAACAATACTATTTTAGTCATAGCCACCCTGTTGGCAACCCTTGCCACTACTAACCTGAATGCAATGGTACGCCCGCTCGTAGAAAATAGAGAAACCAAGGAGCTGCGCGCCGATGTTGAAAAAGCTAAGGCGCAAGGCAAATTGGACCCATTCGCCACTGAAGCACGGAAGAAAGAGACCCAAGAACTAACCGGCCGTTACCTGCAGCTCGGCCTGAAAGGTAACAAGCGAACTGCTCTCGAGCAACAAGAATTTGACGAGATCGGCCAAGAATTAAAAACACGTCTTGGCAAAGGCTTTGCTAAAATTTATGGTAAATAACCATGAACGGTAAAATTACCCTCATCTTATTTGTGGTCGGTCTCATGCCGACCACACTTTTTTGCCCACCCATGGCCACCAAAAATTTTGTGATGGACACGGCTGAAGAGGTGAGAGAAGCGGCGGCAAACCTGCGCGAAAGAGTGTCGCGTGGGCCCCGAAGTGATCACCCTGCGTGGCCGGCAAATTACCCTCAGCGATCTGCCCAATGATAAGGCCAGAAACCAGCAAATTTACAACGATATTGCCGAATATCAGATGGCCGTTAATCAGATTATTCAAACGGTGATGGCCAGCCAATCAAATCCATTTATACGCAATACGGTAGGGGAACTTCAAGAGTTTAGCGAAGCGCCTATCGCCCTCAAACGCCAAACAAATACCGAGTACCAAAACAGTCTCGACATACAATTTAAAGATCTTATTGAACTTTTGACCTTCGGAGGCCTTCGATACAGCCTGGCGGATAACTTTCGGCTGCTTATTCAAGAAGCGCGGGCTCTCAGGGAAGATTTGCGCCAATCATATCGAGAGTACGAAATTGCCAATCCCAATAACTATTATATGACCATCAGAGCCCGTCTAAAGACTCTGATGTCAGAAATTACCAATCTCTTGAACAACAAACTTGCCGGAACCGGCAAGTTCGGCGGCTTTGCTAGTTGATAAAAACCCCAATTTTGGCACAATTAATCTATAGTTTACTAAACACACATGGTGAGTGTCTCGCGAAGCGAAGGCTACTCAGCCTGCCCGCCGTAGCTCATGAGAGCGAAGGCTGGGGATGTTTTTACCATAAAATTACTGGACTAGACATGGCAAAAATAGAGATTGCTCTAATTCAACAGCTGCGTGAACGCACCGGATTGGGCATGATGGACTGCAAAAAGGCATTGGAAGAAACCGGTGGCGACATTGAAAAAGCGGTAGAATTATTGCGCAAAAAAGGGGCGGCAGTAGCAGCAAAACGCTCGGATAAAAGCACTGCCGAAGGCTTAGTGCATGCCTATATTCACCCGGGAGCCCAAATTGGCGTACTTATCGAAATAAATTGCGAAACCGATTTTGTCGCGCGCACCGAGGCAGTACAAGAGTTTGCTCATAATATCTGCATGCATATTGCTGCTATGAAACCATTATATCTTTCGCCGGCCGACGTCGATCCGGCATTTTTAGCTAAAGAGAAAGAGATTCTCGCTGAGCAGATGGCACAATCAGGAAAAACGGGAAAAATTTTGGATCAGATTTTGGAAGGTAAGCTTAAAAAGGTGTACACTGAAGTCTGTCTTCTGGAGCAACCGTACATCAAGCATGATAAATTTACCATTACTCAAGTGCTGCAAGAGCTGATTGCAAAAACCGGTGAAAATATTAAAATTTCCAAGTTTGCGCGCTATGAAGTAGGCGCCTAGGTAAGGATTTAATTATGGCTGAAATAAAAATTATCGAAAATGATGTCAAAAGTTTCCAAACACCCATGGAAACCGAGATGACCAAAGTGGTCAAACATTTTGAGACCGAACTGCTCAAAATCAGAACCGGCCGCGCTCACACTTCACTCGTTGAAGATATCAAGGTGCAGGCCTATACCGGCCCGATGAGCATCAAGCAGGTGGCAGTGGTGGCAGCACCCGAATCCCGGCTGATCACCATCCAACCATGGGATACTTCATTGATGGCGGCTATTGAAAAGGCTATTCTTGAATCTGACACCGGGCTTACTCCGGTTAATGATGGCAAGATTATCCGCCTGGCGCTGCCGGAGATGAGCACCTCACGGCGCGACGATCTGATCAAAGTGCTGCATAAAAAAATTAACGAAGGCAAAGAGCGCATTCGCGACGTGCGCAAAGATTTTAATAATGCGCTCCGCGATCATAAAAAAGATAAAAAAATATCGGAAAACTTCTTTAGCCGCTTGGAAGACGTGTTGCAAAAAACCAATGACAAGTTTACCTTGCAGCTAGAACAAATGGGGCAGAAGAAGGAAAAAGATATTACAACGGTGTAAGAACGGGTTACCCCGTTCGTGGTGCGTAGTCCGACGTAGCCTTGGCGCAGTCGGGAATGATTGCGAAGCAATTGTATCGAACTATCGTTTTCTGCTAGAATAGCAGTAATCATTTGAAATTCTCGGGCTGCTAGCTCAATTGGCAGAGCAACAGACTCTTAATCTGTGGGTTGTTGGTTCGATTCCAACGCAGCCCAAATGCAAGAGTGGCGGAATTGGTAGACGCACTGGACTTAGGATCCAGTTCCCGAAAGGGAGTGGGGGTTCGAGTCCCTTCTCTTGCACCATATTTTTATTATAGTAAGATGTCATTAAAAAAAGGAGCAGAAATGACATCTCTCAATCAATCTGAAAACGCCCTTCAATTGCAGTTTCTTCATAACGAACCCACCTTTTGTTCCCTCTCCATTATCGTGCCCGCTCACATTGTTGAAGCACTGTATCAACAAGCAATCGCTACGCAAAAAAAAGCTACCCTCACCTTTGGATTTCATAAACGAGAAACCCCCGCTCATTACGTTGAACAAAATTTTCAGCAAAATGTAGCCGATCATGTAAAAGATTTTTTATTACGCTATGTGGTAATGAGTTTTCTATATCAGCAAATACAGGATCAAAAAATTTTGATTGCCGGTCAGCCACGCTTAACGTCAATGAACATTAAACGTAACGAAGATGCGCAATTTACCTTTGAGTGCTCTCTCTACCCGCGCCTTGAATTTCAAGAATGGAAATATCTGCCCTTCAAAGCGCCCAAGCGCAAAAATTATAAAGATCTGGATCGTCAAGTAGAGCTTTTCTTGCAAGAAGAGTTGACCGCTAAAGAAAAATTTGACGGCCAAAAAGGGATTGTGCTGGGAGATTGGGTCTATTACACCTTGGTGCTCGTTAATCAGGATATGGGCCCGGTTATCGATTCACATCAGGCACATCTGTGGATCAAGGTGGGCGATGAGGAGCCGGATAAACCATTTCAAGAGCTGTTTCTTGCCAAAGCCAACAAAACCAGTTTTGTGAGTAATAATTTTATTCTGCAGGACTATTTTATAGAACCTTTAAATGCACACTATCAATTTGCGGTTACCATCAACGATATTGTGCCCAATAGCTATTTTTGCTTTGATCAATTTAAGCAGCAATTTCGACTAAAAAGCAATAAAGAGATGTATCAAAAACTTATTGAAGTTTTTTCATACCGCAATGATCTATCGCAGCGCAGAACGATGGTTGAAGATTCACTCAAACTACTATTATCCAAACACCGCTTTGAAATTCCCGCCCATCTGATTCTGCGGCAACAAAAAAGCATACTTGAAACCATTCAATACAATCCTGATTATCATGTCTACCGCGTGCAAAAAGATTTTAAGGAAGCGGTACGCGATTTGGCAGAAAAGCAGGTACGTGAAGAGATTTTTCTGGATCAATTGGCTTATGAAGAGGGTGTACAAGTGACCCCTACTGATATAAGAAACTATCTTAATCTTATCAAGCGGCCCCGCACCAAAGAGTTTCTGCATTTTGATCCACCAATGACGCGCATACGTGGCCAAGAGTTTCCGATTCTCAATCATGAACTGGCCCGTTTGTGCCTGCGGGAAAAAACGGTAAACCATATTATTTATCATTTAACGAAAAAATAATAAGTCTTATCCATGCAAAACAATAATCATCACAAACTGATCATTTTGGGCAGTGGCCCGGCGGGGCTCACTGCCGCCATCTATGCCTCAAGAGCTAACCTAAGTCCCCTCGTTGTCACCGGGAAAAATCCCGGCGGCCTCTTGATGGGCACCAACGCGGTTGAAAACTGGCCCGGAAATCTCAGCATCCCAGGACCGCAACTTATGATGAATATGCAGGCCCACGCAGCCCATTTTGGTGCTCAGTTTTTAGAAGAAGCGGTCACCGAGGTGGCACTCAGCAAGCCGCCCTTTGGCCTGGTCACCGATCATGGCACACGCTTAACCACCGATGCACTCGTGGTTGCCACCGGCGCCACTCCCAAACGCTTGAACATTCCGGGAGAATCAGAATATTGGGGCAAGGGGGTCACCGCCTGCGCTGTCTGCGATGGCGCTTTTTACAAAAACCAACATGCGCTGATTGTAGGCGGCGGCGATACGGCCATGGAGGATGCCGCATTTATGCTCAACTTCACCGATACCATTACCATCGTCCACATCCTTGATGCGCTCACTGCCTCAGCCGCCACTCAAAAACGGGTACTTAATAATCCCAAAATCACCATCATTTACAACAGCACCGTCTCCCAAATTCATGGCGATGGCACTCATGCAACCGGTGTTACCATCAAAAATCAAAAGACAGGGCAGGAGACTAAGCTAGAAACCGCCGTTGTTTTTGTAGCCATCGGACTTAACCCCAACGTGCAACCCTTTAAGGGGCAGCTGGAGTTTAACTCCTTTGGATTTATCAAGGTATTTGAGCAGACCAAAACCTCGGTAAGCGGGGTATTTGTTGCCGGCGATGTGGCCGACTATCAGTATCGCCAGGCGATCACCTCAGCCGGTGCTGGATGCATGGCCGCCCTGGATGCAGAGCGATACCTGAAAAGCTTAGGCGCATAGACCGATTTGAAAAATCCTGTTTTTTGGCTTAGAATAAGAATAATTAACTCTGAATATACATTTGCATAGCAAGGAATTCTCATGTCAGTTACTTTTTTTAGAAAAAGCCGCAAAAAAAGAAATAGAAAGCACGGATTCTTAAAACGCATGGCATCCCATGACGGTCGCAAGATCCTCAAACGTCGTCGCGCCGCGGGCAGAAAACGTTTGGCGGTTCGCGCTTAATTCGTATGACCATCAAACAGATAATTAATAAGGCCCAGCGTGTGTTAAAACACCCGGGCCTTGATCTTTTAGTAGCCCCCGCCACCAGCGGCAAGCCGCACCGGGTAATCATCACGCCGGGCGGTATTGGCAACGCCGTTGCGCGCAACAAAATTCGCCGCCGCCTCAAGGCGATTATCACACAAGCAGAAAAATTTAAGCATGTTGATGTGATCATTTTTGTAAAAAAAGCGGGAATAAATTTGAGCTATGATCAGCTTAAAAAACTTATTGGCTAACCTCTGCTCCGCCCTCATCATCGGCCTACGGCCCCTCTTGGGCCCGGCCATCTGCAAGTATGAGCTCACCTGCACACAATTTGCGCTGCAAGCATTGCATCAAAAGCCATTTTTGCCAGCAGTATGGGCAATCGTCAGGCGACTGCTTTCATGCTAGTTCTTCTTGAACAATTCCTTCATACCTTCCAATTCATCGAAACCTAAGCTCATTATCGGATATTCGACGACAACCACATTAGGAAAGCTCACCGGATAGAATGACACCCATTTCTCTTTCCCATTTATGACGGCCTGAACTTTGCCGTCGATCGGTTCGGTTACCGTATGGCCATCTTTGACACGTTTCTTTTTATCCACTGCCATGCACACATGCTGCAAATAGCGGTCGCTAATCCCCGCTTCAGTGCACAAACGGTATAACTCAACTCGCTCACTCACATCCATAGCCCTCATGGTGTGCGGTGCTGCACACAGCAGGCTTAATAGCAAAATTATTTTCATGGTTGCCACTTATAAAAGTTCACTGACCAACTTACTCAACTCGCTGCGTTCACTGGTTTGCAAGTATACCGTACCAAAAATTCTTTGATTTCTGAAGCGGTCACTGACTACCACTAAACCATTGCTGATAAAATCAAGATACGGTGAATCGATCTGATAGGGATCTCCCACCAGCACAATTTTGCTGCCTTCGCCGACGCGGCTCACCAGCGTTTTCACCTCATGCGGCGTGAGATTTTGCACCTCATCAATCAGAATATACTGATAGGGGATCGATCTGCCTCTCATATACGTGATCGCCTCAAGACTTAATTTGCCCCCTTTTACCAACTCTTCCATCGATCGCAAAGAGCCATGAGGCCGCTGCTTTTCATATTTGTTGCCTTTTTTATGTTTCGCGCGCCGCTCATACCGATCTCCCTCAAGCTCCTCAAAATGTTGGCCCACTTGCGAAGAGTGCATGATAAACTCCATGTTATCATAGATGGGCAGCATCCAGCTGTGCAACTTTTCTTCCACCGTGCCGGGCAGATAACCGATATCCCGCCCGAGTGGCACCACAGGGCGAGAGATTAAAATTTTTTCATATTCATCTTCAATGAGCACCTTATGCAATCCGGCCAAGAGCGCCAAAAATGTTTTACCGGTACCCGCCGGACCAAAGAGCGTCACAAACTGTATGCTATTATCCAAAAGCAGATCAAACGCCATCAGCTGTTGCGGATTGCGCGCTTTGAGCGGCCATTTAAGCAACGGCTCATGCACAATGCGAAAATGCCTGCCGCCCAGATAGCGAAAGACACGATAGTTGTAGACATTATGCTGGCTCGCCACCATCACAAACTCATTAATCGCCAGCGCTTTTTCATCCACCAGATGATCCAGCACCGAAGGGAAATCCCGCTTCAGTTCAACAGCCGGCACCTCTACCAACTTCCACCCTTTATAAAATGCATCTGAAGATATTTTTTCTTTCATGTAATCTTCAGCCTGAATGCCGATAGCATCCGCCTTCACCCGCGCATTGATATCCTTGGTGATAAACCGCACATCATAGCCTTCCTGTTGCATAAAAAGTGCGGTAAACAGAATTTTATTATCATTCACCTCAAGATAGAAAGGAAATCGAGGCGCCTTTTCCAGTGGTAAAAAAAGCACCTTAAGATGGCCACCATTATCGAGCGCAATCCCCTCTTGCAGCGAGCCCCGCTCACGCAACCCATCGAGCAAGCGCGAAGCTTCGCGCGCATTTCTTCCCCGTTCGGTGAGCTCCCCCTTAAAACGATCAAGCTCTTCTAAAACAATCGAGGGAATTCCAACTAATGACTCCTTAAAATTGAAGAGGGATGCCGGATCATGAACAAGTACATTGGTATCCAAAATAAATATTTTCTCTGCCATACTTCTTCCCTTTCTGTATTCGCTGCCGCCTAAAAAACGTGCTCACGAACGCTTCATTCAGCTGAATCCTACCAATAGGCTTGCTGCACCTTCAACACTTGAAAAAATGATGCACCTCCTTCCTTTGGCCCCCATCTTTTGAAAGAAAAACTCCACCTTTTTGCTAATGTTTTTATCATTTTTTTTTGATACTATGAGAGAAACATTGTTTGCAAAAGTTTATGAGGAAACTATGGCACAGTCAGATCACCGTGATATCATGGCATTGCGGCACTCCGCGGCGCATCTGCTCGCGCATGCAGTCTCAGAATTATACCCGGATACACTGCTCACGATAGGCCCTGCTACGCCCGAAGGATTTTTTTATGATCTGCTCCCCGCGCGTAACTTTAAAGAAGAGGATCTGCCTAAAATTGAAGCGCGCATGAAAGAGATTGCCGATCGCAATCTTCCCCTCACTCATGAGCAGATGCCAAAACAACAAGCACGTAAATTATATAAAAATAATCCGTTCAAGCTTGAGCTGATTGAGGGCATCCCCGGTGACACCGTTGGCATTGCGCGCCAGGGCGATTTTTACGATCTGTGTAAAGGGGGCCATGTAGCCACCACCGGTCTTATCAAAAATATAAAGTTAACGGGCATCTCCGGATCATACTGGCGTGCCGATCGAAATGGCCAAGCACTCCAGCGCATCAGCGGCATCGCCTTTTTTACCGCTCAAGATTTGGCCGAGTATGAACGCAAAAAAGAAGAAGCGGCAAAATATGATCACCGCAAAATTGGCAAACAATTAGATCTTTTTTCATTCCATGATGAAGGAGTGGGATTTCCCTTCTTTCATCCCAAAGGAAAGTTAGTATTAAATCTCATGACCGCTTACATGCGAAAATTGCAGCAGCGAGCATGGCTATCAAGAAATAAGCACGCCCGCCATGCTTTCTGATGAACTGTGGAAACGCTCAGGCCACTGGAGCCATTACAAAGATAAAATGTATTTTTGCACGGTGGATGAACAATCATACGCACTCAAACCGATGAACTGCCCCGGCTCAATTTTAGTATACGCCACGCGCCCGCGCTCGTATCGCGAGCTGCCGTTAAAGCTAGCAGAATTTGGCCATGTGCATCGCCATGAACTCTCAGGCGTGCTGCATGGATTGATGCGCGTGCGCGCCTTCACGCAGGATGATGCGCATATCTATTGCATGCCCAATCAGATTGAAGAAGAAGTAATTACCATTGTAAATATGGTATACATCATGCTCAATAAATTTGGTTTTAATGATATCAAGGTGACCATTGCAACAAAGCCGGAGAATGCAATCGGCTCCCAAGAATATTGGCAAAAAGCAACCGATGCACTCAAGAATGCGCTCACCCGCATGCAAAAACCATTCACCATTTCTGAAGGCGAGGGCGCCTTTTACGGGCCTAAGATCGAATTCCAAATTAAAGATTCGATGGGCCGTGAATGGCAGTGCGGCACCATTCAAATCGATTTCTTCTTCCCACAAAATTTTGCGCTGGAATATATTGCCAGCAGTGGTCAGCGCGAACGCCCCGTGATGATTCATCAAGCAATCTATGGATCACTGGAGCGCTTTTTTGCCATCGTACTTGAGCACTTTAAAGGTCACCTGCCCTTCTGGCTTGCGCCGGTGCAGATGAGCTTACTCACCATCACCGATGATCAAAAACCATATGCGCAGAAACTGTTAGCAGATTTAAAATCTCATGGATTGCGCGCTGAGATGGATGAATCATCGGATCAGATTTCAGGCAAGATCAAACGCGCGCAAGAGGAAAAAATTCCATGGATGCTTGTGCTAGGCAAAAAAGAGGTGGAAAATAATAGCATCACATTGCGGCACAATGACGGCAAGCAAGAATTTGGGCTCACGCTTGAGCAGGTGTTGCAAAAGGCCGGTGAACTTAACTCATAACCTATTCATCCTGATCCTTCGATACGTTCACTTGCGTGAACTACTCAGGACGAACGGATAAAGTGCCGTTCGCGGTGAGTGCTGCGCGATAGCGCAGTGTATCGAACCGTCACTCCGTTAGCATCTTATATGCCCAGTTGATCAGCTGCACTACCTCTTTTGCCAGCGGATCATTAAGATGTTTATCTGGATGCCACTCAAGTGTTTTTCTACGCCAGGCGGCTTTAATGTCATCCGCACTCGCTGTGGGCTTAACGCCCAAAATTTGGTGCGGCGTTGCTAATGCGCCAAGACCTAATTTTGCGTAAACTTCCGGACCAAAAGTGGTCGTTTCCAAACCAACCTGCGGCTGCGGGCCGACACGTAACTCAGCGCCGGTAAGTGCACCGCTATTGCGAAGCATTTGAATAAGAATATTATTTTTACGCATTATTACCATATCTAATGCGGTATTTCCCTTCGGATCTATCTCATTTATCAAAAGATCGGAATTTAGCAAAAGCATGTTAGTGATTTCAACATTACCCGATGAAACTGCCCACATAAGCGGTGTTAAGCCTGCGCGAGTATCCTTGCGGTTGATCAATAACTGTGGTATTTGGAGTAACCGCCGAACTTTATTCTCTATTCCACTCTCTATTGCTATTGAGATAGCCGGGAGTCCCTTTGAATCCAAGGCATTAACATCAATACCGCCTCCTGCTAGTAATTTATTTAGTGGATCAATGCCTCCCCTTTTAGCTACTATCTCAAAAAATTGTTGTTGCGCAGTTTTCACACCTGCCACTGCCGGCGGTGGACCTTCTCTAAATTGCGGCTGCGGTTGCGTGCCGGCATGCAAATCAGCAGCCGTTTTGGCACTATACAGGCGAAGCGCTTGGATAATAGGAAGATTATTCGCACGCATTGCGATGTCTAATGGCGTACCATCAGGACCCACTTCATTTACTGAGAAGGCGGGATTTGCCAAAAACAGATGAGTGATTTCAAAATTACCTAATCGAACTGCCCACATAAGTGGCGTGTAGCCATGTGAAGTATCTCTACGATTGATCAATAATTGCGGTACTGTGAGTAACCACTGAACCGTACTGGCTTTTCCATTCATTATTGCTATTGTTATAGCCGGATATCCATTTTGATCTAAGGCATTAACATCAACACTGCCTCCCCTGGATAATCTACTCAGCTCATTATTGTCCCCGATTTTAGCCGCCTCAAAAAATTGCTCTTGAGGAGTTTTCCCTGATGGTACCTTCCATTGCGACTGCCCTGCCGCTGCTGGCGGAGGGCCCGCTCTAAATTGTGGTTGCGGCTGGCTCGCAGGAGCAGCCTCGGCTTTTCGTTTTTGTCCGGCGCCCAGACCTGGACCTGGTTTGCCACCAGCAGCGATGAGCAACTTTTTAATCTGTTGCGTTTTTGCGTGATCAAGCGCAGTTCTTCCTCGTGAATTCTCAAGATTGATATTTACACGCCCGGTGGCAAGCAATTTATTAATTAATGGTACATTTTTGCTGTTTGCTGCAACCATCAATGGCGAAGCATCAAAATATAAAGCATTAAGATTAGTTCGAGGATCATTTATTAATACATCAATGATAGCCGCTTTCCCGGCCTTAAACTGGTTTTGTAACTCCTGGGTAGGGAAGGACATTCTTCGCTCAATCGCTTGATTAAGCACGGTATCAACGAGCCCCGGATTACCACCATTGCTCATTATTAGATTAAATAATGCTACATCACCACTACTGGCAGCCTCGCCTAATGCCGTCTCAGTTACTTCAGAGTTCAATATCTTAAACTTAGTATGAGGATTGGCGCCCGCTAGTAAAAAAAAGTCAGCGAGTGCTTTATCTTTTGCTCGCACGGCATTCAACAATTGTTGATCGAGATTAGGCGGCGCCTCCATGCCATTGAGAGTTGAGAAAAAAAGCCCTGCCAGGAACAGATATTTTATGCGCATGAGAAACCCTCTTTATTATCGCGCGCCGTGATCTTTCAAAAGCTTGACGATCATTTCTTTATACGGTGAATCGAAATTTTCTGCCCTCTCTAATGCCGTTTCACCGTCCGGATTTTGAAAATTAACATTCACGCCGGCAGCATTCAAAATGACTATCACAACATCAAGATGCCCATTTCCGGCTGCTACCATAAGCGCCGTGCTCCCTGTTCCTAGGTCCATGGCATTAATCGTAGCAGCATTTGCGCCCGCATTAATAAGTTTCTGAGCTATGGCAGCATATCCTTTATCTGCCGCGATATGCAAAGGCGTCATATCGTAATTATCTTGCTCATTCACACTTGCCCGTTTGCCAAGCAGAAGGTCAACTATCTGCTCATTGCCATTATAAACTGCATCAAATAATGGCGTTGATTTATCCGGCGCACGTGAATTGATCTCCCAAACTTGAATCATTGGCAATGACAAAATTTTCTTGACTACTTCAAGCCGATCATTTTTAACCGCACCTCTGAGTATGACACCCCAAGCAAAATGAATATTAGGTAAGAAATGGGTCAAGAAATTTACTACATTGATACGGCCATCTCTTGCCGCATCTGCCAAATGTTCTGATGCTTTTTCGAAGGCTTTGTCTCTTTCCTTCTCCCTTGTACGATCATTTGGATTCATCAAATTTGCGAGCCACGTACCAGCTGCAGTGGTTCCCAGAGCAATGACAGCTGCAACTTTATCACCAGTAGCATAGCGGTTGGCAAGTTCAGTGATGATATATTCAATCACCCGTTGATCTTCTCCAAATTGCCTAAACTCACGGCTGAGTCTGAAAAATTTTCGAATATTTTCTGCCGCATTATCCAAACGCGCGCGATTCGTGGCCCCGCGGGCTGTTGTCAAATAATCCAAAATAATGCTCTTGAGTTCCGGCGGTAAATTCTCGAAAGCGCTTTGCGGCGTAATAGCCTGAGATTTAGGCGGTGCCGCTACTTCTTTCTCCGCTTGCCGCTTAGTCCCTTTGGTTTTTTCTTGCACACCCGATGGCTCAAAAGATTTACTCACCAAAAATAGCGAGGCTAAGCTAACAAGCACCACTTTACCGTAACCATTCATACCTAATACTCCTTTTATGATCTCCAGAACTACTATCATCCGGAGATTAGCAAACGTAATTTATCATTTGCAAGAGATCAAAATATCTTGCAGGAGCTCCCGCTAAGTAACGGTTTTTTTGAGACGTGAATTGAAATAACAAGTGCAACAAAATTATAACTAAAATTCTATCAGCGTCGATTAGATGCGTCAAATGCCTCCTGCGGTGTTCGAAAATTAAGACTTTTTCTGGGACGGGAGTTGAGCCGTTTCTCTATAAGTTTGAGCTGGTCACCTGTTACATAAACGAACGCAGTCTTTTTGGGTATGTACTGTCGCACAAGCCCATTGGTATTTTCATTAAGTCCCCGTTCCCATGAGCTGTACGGGTGAGCAAAGTAAAAATCCGCTTTCAATTTTAAGGCAATTTTCTCATGATAGGCAAACTCTTTGCCATTGTCGGCTGTTAGCGTATGGACTTTGTTCCCAGCATTGCCAAGCATCTTGACTACCGCTTTTGTCACCTCATGGGCATGTTTTGACTCAACTTTTCTCAATTTAACAAGTTTACTTTTGCGATCCACGGCAGTCACGATAGCCCCTTTATTATTTTTGCCCATCATGGTGTCTAATTCCCAGTCACCAATGCGAGATTTTTTTTCTACGATCTTTGGCCTTTGCTCGATTGAGATGCGATTTGCAATCTGTCCACGAGTATCACTTGATCCATATTTTTTTCTTCTTTTTTTGTGGCTTCGCCTTAAAAATTTATACAGATTTCCACCATTTGCTCTATCTAGCGCAAGCCATGTATATATCGATCTGCTACTTATATTCGCAATTTTATTTTTTTTAAAATATCCTGCGATTTGTTCTGGGCTCCAGTCCAATTCCAATTTTTCAATGATCATGTTCTTGAGCTTCTGGTCAAGCTTGATGCGCTTGGAAGCTTTCTGGCGCCTCTCGGTTGCTTTTTCGTGAGCTTGATCCGGCCTGTAGCCTCTTTTGCCTCGGTTTCTTCTCAGCTCCCGGGAGATTGTGGATTTATTCGTTCCCACTTCTTTTGCTATGTTCTTGAGCTTTTTTCCTGCTTTACGAAGCGCATAAATATGGTATCTTTCTTCATGAGTTAGCTGTTTGTATCTCATCATCTGCTCCTAATATTGAAAGGTTGGTGAGCTTTTTGATAAGCTTATATCAGCTAACTCACAAATCGCAATCAATAAAAGTTGCAGTTATTATTTCAACTCACGAGAGATAAAGTTTGGTCAAAAATTCCCCAAAAAAGGAAATACGAGACCTATCTTCTCTCATACCCCCCCCCGTAAATTACTAGTTTAATAAAAAACACGCTTCAAAACCCTAATATTCCCCGAGCTGTAAATAATTTAGCTGCTATTGGTGATCGATTTGAGATCAATTTTTTTGTGGCCATAGGCCAGGGCGCTCCACAGAACTTCCCAGGATTCTACCAGATAATCCAAAGCCAATGCTCGCATTCTTTCCCAGAGATATTTCTTTTTCTTTTGTTTGCAAAGCGCCTTCTGAAAAAGGGCATCGCAAAGCTCTTGCGCTTGATCAATTAAAAAAGCCAGCATCATGAGCATGCCAAAGATGGTACTCAAATTTTTTTTGCCATGCCCAAAATTGTGCTCGAAGTGATAATTTTGGTTTTTAAGCGTGTTCAAGGTTTCATTCTCAATCTTCCATCGACATCTTCCTCCTCGCATAATGTCATGAACCGTAGCTTCAGAAATTTTCAGATCGGTTACCCAGCTGAAGCACTGCTTTTTTCCTTTGGACCCAATTTCGATATAATCCAGAAAATTTACTTTCACGTCAGGATGAGTGTCATTGAGCGGCACCCCATTGCAAAAGCGATACTGATGAATGGCGCCGCCATCTTTGGCGCGATACTCAGATTCATTGCATATGCCACGGGTAAACTCAAATAATGCTTTATGATTACCCGGTTTGGCCCCCAGTATGTATGAAATACCGGCATCCTCAAGCATTTTGATAAATGGCGCATTGCTGGTGATGCCATCGCCCAAGAAAATTATTTTTAAATGCGGATGTTCTCTGCGAAGCCGCTCAATAAAACGCTTGGCAGCATTCAGCTCGCAGTCATTTTTGGTATCGCCGTCCGACTTCATGATTGGCTCAGGAGCCAAGGGGATCACCGTCTTCTGACCGGGATGGACCAGCGAACCGCATAACATTTGATGGTAGTAAGTTTTTGTGCCGTCTCGATGCTCTTTCACACAGCAATTTTCACAATGCACGGTGGAGGATGAAAAGAAACCGGTGCCATCGACTGAAAGCAGATAATAGCCATTGATAAATTGAAAGCCTTCCAGCGCTTTCCCTCGCTGAAGATGCGCAAAAATAGTTTTGAAAATAGGGCTAATTTCGTCCGGCTCAACTTCATCAACTCGCTCACGCATGTACGTATCACTGGGTACGTTTTGGATGTCATATAAATTTTTTAAATTGACATGCACCGTGTCCGGTTCATACATATGATTGTCAAATTGCAGGAGCGAAGGAAATTTGAGACTAAACATCGCAAATGCAGACATCAAGCAATCTTCGAGTGATATCGGATTGCTCCGATTACCTTTTATTTGGGGTGTTTTGGTCTTCTTGAATGCGCTACGGACAATGCGTATCATCCCCGTAGCAGAAAGATCTTTTCTTGGCTTTTCCATGGTCCACTTCCTATTCAAATTTTGATAGAGTGGCTACAGCATACCAAAAAAAGTTTACGAAAATAAATTTTTACGAATGCGATACTAAAGGGTTGTTTTTGTTAGCGGGAGTTCCTGAATATCTTGTTTGTCGGGGGAGGTAAATAGGCTCGTATTCTGCTTTTTGAAGAATTTGTTGCTTGGTCTTATTCTCACCGCCGGCGAGTGACGCCGACGCGGGGACACAGATCAGCAATGGCGCATTTGGAACAGAATGGTGAAATCGGCACGCAGATATTTTGCCCCCACATTACCAGCAGATGATTAAATTGGATCCAATATTGTGGCGGCAGAATTTTTTTGAGCTCGATCTCTGTTTGATCAGTGGTTTTGGTTTTGACCAACCCGAGCCGATTTGAGACACGATGGACATGCGTATCAACACAGATGGCAGGAATATTGAAAGCGACCCCGAGCACCAAGTTGGCCGTTTTGCGGCCGACACCTTTGATTGAAAGAAGTTCAGCTTCGGTGGCCGGCACTTTACCATCAAACCGCGCGAGCAGATCTTTGCTCACTTCATGGAGCAGGCGAGCCTTGCGACGATAAAAGCCGGTCGGATAAATTAATTTTTCAATCGTAGCGACCGGCAACTTGAGCATCTGCGCGGGAGTTTTTGCCCGCTCAAAGAGCCGCTGCGAAGCGGGGAATGAGACGGTATCCTTGGTGCGCAAACTGAGTAAACATGAGATGAGTACCAGATACGGATCCTGGCCATACTGGTTCACAATCTGCGTCGATGCAGGCTGCTCCATTCCTTGAGTAGCAGATGCCAGGATGGTAATAATCCGAATTGCACGCTCTTTTTTGTCCACCTGCATCCTTTAATTTCTAACAAGAAATTAATTGCATTTTATCAAAAGCTGTTTGTGTAAAATAGCAATTGTGATAAGATTCAGAAGAGATTAACCGCGTGGTGGAAATTCCCCTAAAACTACCAAAATGGCCATGAGAAATTGGAACGTTTTTAGGCTTTTAGGGTGTGACAAAAGCGCATGCAGTATTTTCTTGCTCAACATAAAGTCTCCGTTGTTTTATGGGAATACAATCCAATTAGTTAAGTGTTTTTATTATAATCGGCCCGTTTATTAATAGCAATAAAACATGGAAAAGATACTGGTATTATTAGAGTTCTTACTGGGAAGTTACCCGTTTTTAATCACGGTTAACATTTTATCATTTTCTTTGAAAGCATGTTTATTGTATCTTTTTATTTCACGAGCCTATTTCACCCAAAAACAAAATCGGTTGCATCTCTATCTATTCCTTATCCTAATCGGAGCAATGGCCGAAGATTTTGCCTGGTCACTCTTGCTCTTTAAAGAATGCTTCTTTCCTGATGTTACCGAATCTACCCTTACTATGATTCTCTTTATTGCACGCATGG
This sequence comes from uncultured bacterium, assembly GCA_963836585.1. GTDB lineage: Bacteria > Babelota > Babeliae > Babelales > Vermiphilaceae > BTUB01. The sequence goes on along the minus strand of CAWIJV010000001.1, from coordinate 341,551 downwards.
CCTGGACCTTTTATGCCATCGAATGCCAATCGCTTGCCCTCCTCCTAGAAAATCTTTCAACTAAAAATAGCAAACTAAGATTAAGACAAAAATTAATGATCGGCGTCACTACTTTTTTTTGTTTAAGCTTTATAGTTGCCGCTATTTATAATATTCCCTTTTCCAAGCCTACGTTCTTTCTCCATCTGGTTGAGTGGCTTTTTTCACTCTATGCGATCTTCATATTGCTTCCAAGCAGTGTTATCTTCTCAACCATTCAAATACGAAAAAATAAAGTTCCTCGAATTCTAAAAAAGCAGTTTAACGTTCTGGTAAAATTTCTTATCGTACCTCGTATTATTTCAGAACTTATCCAATATTATCCCTTCTCTATCCTTCAAAGATATTTTAGTAATAACTATGCCATGATTGGCATTTCCACCAGTCTTTTAACCGTCGCACTTTTTTACTGCACCCGGAAGATTATTGGCCTGCGATTTTTGAACTTCCAAAATCATGTGCAAGAGCACCATCGGTTTAATTTTGTGGATGGCTTTAAAGATACGCTGGAAGATTTGGCAAAGGCCACAAGCATGTATGAGCTGGGCCACATCAGCCAGGCATTTTTTAAAACCGCATTTGATATTCCCAGCAGCCGCGTTTCATTGCATTTGCGGCACCTGAATCATGGTGAGGCGCATCAGGGCCGGCTAGAATTTTCCGATATCCAAATTCAAGCCGAAGCACTGTTGGCCAACCCGGATCCTTCGATCGAAAAGTGCATTAATAAAGTAAAAATTCTTATCTATGATGAGATCGATTTTAACAATTTCTATGACAAAAATAATGCGGATGAGACTATCCTGGCATTCATGGACAGCATCAATGCGGACATCTTTTTGCCCATCTACAAAAATCACAGCATCATCGGCTATATTATTGTTGAGCGGTATGCGCGGCTCCATGAATTCTACAGCCATATTGAGCGGGATGAGATGATCATCTTTGCCAGTTACTTGAGCAACATCATCAACCTGATCCAAAATCGCAACCTTGAAGCGCTCATTTACCAGGAAAAAGAGCTCAAAGAAGAGCTGTATAAAAAGCATCAAGAGATTAATCAGTATAAAGAGAGCATCAACTCATTTTTAAAGAATCATAAACAAAAAGATATTGGCATAATCTTTTACAAAAATCGGCATTTTGTGTTTGCCAATCAGGCTGCCAAAGAGATCATCAAAATTAATGTGAACACCCACTTGGGTTCCCCGCTCACCAAAGCACTCAAAAATATTGCCGAGCAGGTGGAGGAGTATAAGAGCCCGCAAGGCTGCATCACCAAAAACAGTGACGGGCACCGCATCGTGATCAACGGCGTGCCCAATCTAGAAAAAAATCATGTGATCATCACCGTCTACTATCCGGATTTTTCTGACATTCTCACCAGCCAGATGAACCACTTAAAAGATCCGACCAACTGGGACTATTTATTGTATCTGGAAACCACCCGCCCCGGGCAACTGATCAATCAGCTGATTCCCGGATCGGGCGAACAGCTGCTGCAGTTTAAAATCAATTTACTACAGATCGCGCTCAGCAAAAAAGCATTGCTCCTGGAAATTCCTGAAGAAGATCTTATGCCGACCGTGGAGCTGCTGCATCATATTAGCATGCGGGATACGCTCCATGCGCTCAGTCTGCAAAGTCGGCCAAAAAATTCTGAGGTGGCCATCAAGCTGTTTGGCATTAATCCGCTTTTTGGCGTGCAAGGGGAAGGCAAACCGCTTTTTGAAAAACTGGATAACGGGACACTGTTTATTCAAAATATTGAACTGCTTGATCTGGAAACCCAGGAATATCTGGCCGAATATATTAAGTATGGCCATTATCGCATCTTCAAGAGCAATCAAAAGATGAACAGCGCGGTACGCATCATCTGCTCAACGCACCAAAATCTTTCGGTGCTGGCTCAAGAGGGCACTTTTTCAGCCGCGCTCTTGACTGAGCTCAAGCGCACCTCACTGGTAATGCCTTCACTCATGACACTCCCAGAAAGTGAGCTCTATGATCTTGCTCAAGGCATTGCCGAGCAATCTCTTAAATCTGATGATTTTAAAACCATTTTAGATTTAAATGCGAAAGATAAAACCCGCATTATTCAAAGTAAACCGGCCAGCATCCATGAACTCAAAGTGCGCGTGCAACAGCTGCTGGCACAAAAATCAAAGCAAAATAATATTGATCATGAAGTGCATTTTGATCCTGCCTATGATATCAGCGATCCGGAGCTGGCCCATGCGGCCCGATTGGGCAAGCATGCGCTGCGCGATCCGCGTATGATGGCGCTGCTGTGGAATAAATTTGGCAGTCAAACTAAGATCGCCACATTTCTTGGCGTGAATAGATCTTCGATTAATCGACGAATTAAAAGTAATGTGTGATGCCCCTTCGATACGAAAACAGCGTTTTCTACTCAGGTCCCTCGACAGGCTCGGGATGATCGGAGACCCCCGTTCGTGCTGAGCTCGTCGAAGCATCATGGTGAGTGACGCCGGAGGCGTTGTATCGAACCATTACCTTTCGCCTAAACTTGTGTTACACTTCCAGCCCTGAAGCTGTTTGCCGCTTTAGCCTTGTGGCGGAAAGCGAAACAGCACAAAAAGAGCAAGAGCCAAAGGTACCATTATGCTGGAAAAACCAATGAAGCTAAACATGTTCATCCCCTTATCATTAAAAATATTGAAAGTTGAATACATTTTTTTATCTACTTAACGAGGTAGTAGTATAAACAGTCTTGCCAACGAGATCAATAATCATGCTGAGCATGCTTAATTTATTCAACACCCCACAATTTCTTTTCTTTACTATTTCTATCTCTTTAATTATTAAAAGTATACTGCTTTATATTTTAGTGCCCCAAACTTTTAAATCTCCCAGCACTCAAAAAACCTGTCTCTTTTTAATCACGGTATTGGTCGGCTCCATGGCCGGAGAAATTTCCTGGCAAATAAAACTGTCCCGCTATCTGTTTGCGCCGATTATTCCCTATGCCGCCATCATATTTTTTATTCGTATCGCCTGGGCATTTTTGATCATTCAGTATCAAGCGCTCGGCCTCTTTTTGGATAGTCTCACGCAGCGGCACTATGCGCTCAAATTGGTACAAAAACTGCTGCTGATTATGAGCAGCGCCGTGGCCATGTATTATATTTACTTGGCATTCTTTGACACCGAAGTGATCAGTGAAACCGATCGGTTTGTAGCTCTTTCCACACTATCACCCTTCACCAACAATCTTGAAATTACGGTGATGCGCCACACGGTGCTCTATATTTTGCCGATTCTCACGCTCCCCAATCTTTTTCTGACCATAAAAAAAATTCGCTCGGGCACCTTACCCAAAGTACTGCGCCATCAGCTGGCCATCATCATTAAATATCTGATGATCCCCTATTTTATCACTGAGCTGCTCATCGCGCTGAATTTTGAATTTAAGGCGCTCAAATTATATACCAATGCGATCGTGGGTGTCTCGGCGCTGCTTATTACCTATATTGTTTATTACTGCATTAATCGCGTGATGGGGATGCGGTTTTTGAATTTCACCAGCCATGTTGAATCCAAGCACGCGTTTAACTTTGTGGATGATTTTAAAATTATTCTGGAACAGCTGAGTTTTGCCACCACTACTCCCGAGCTGGCGCAAATCACCGGCACCTTTTTTAAACAAGCTTTTGATATTCCGCTCCGCAAAGTTTCTCTGCAGCTGCGCAACACGCTCGCTAAAGAAAACCCGGTCGAAGAATTCTTTAGCACCCATGCACAGGAAGTGTGCGCCTATATCAATCAGCACAAGATCATCATCTATGATGAGCTAGTATTTAGTAATTTTTATGAAGATGATGCCACCCGCAGCGTGATCATCAATTTTTTGAAGAAAATTAACGCCGATATTTTCTTGCCCATCTTTGAAAAAGAGCGGATCATTGCCTATATCATAGTTGAATCAAACGCACGCCCGGCTCAGCTGTATAGCAATGTGGAGCGGGATGAGATGCTGGTGTTTGCCAGCTACTTAAGCAACATTATTAATCTGCTGCAAAACCGTAATTTAGAAACGCTCATTGTGCAAGAGAAAGAGCTCAAAGAAGAGCTGCATCGCAAACATCAGGAGATCAATCAATACAAAGAAAGTATTCGCTCATTCTTAAAAAATAGTAAACACAAAGAGATCGGGATCATCTTCTATAAATATCGGCGGTTCATTTTTGCCAATCAAACAGCAAAAGAGATGATCAAGATCAATCTTAACACGCAAGAGGGGCACCCGATTAGCAGAGCGCTCAAGCAGGTGGCTCGCCAAGTGGAAGAATATAAATCACCCCAAACGATGATGGTAAAAAATCTGGACGGCGCTCGGCTAGTAATCTCCGGCGTGCTCAATCTTGAGCAGAATAATGTGATTCTCATCATCAGCCACCCGGATATTGTTGATATCATCACCAAGCAGATCAACCTGCTCAAGGATCCCACCAAATGGGACTATTTGTTGTATCTTGAAACCACCAAACCGGGGCAGCTGATTAATCAATTAATTCCTGGCACGGGTGAAACGCTTCTTAATTTTAAAATTAATTTATTGCAAACGGCGCTCTCCAAAAAAGCAACACTGCTGGAAACGGCCCATGAGGATCTGATGCCGATGGTGGAGCTGCTGCATCATATTAGCATGCGCGATACGCTCCATGTGCTCCCGTTGCAAAGCGTCACCAATGCGTTTGATATTGCGCCGAAACTGTTTGGGATCAATCCTATTTTTGGGATGAATGCGGCCGCGCAAAAACCGATTCTGGAAAAATTGGATGGCAATGGCACCCTCTTTATTCAAAACGTTGAGCATCTTGATAAAGAAACGCAGGAATATTTGGCCGAGTTTATCCAATATGGCTACTATCGTGTGTTTAAGAGTGAACACAAAGTGGCCGCCAATGTGCGCATCATCTGCTCCACCAATCAGCCGCTGCAGACTCTGGTGCAAGAAGGAGCATTTCTTCCCGCGCTGTTTAATGAATTAAAAAAGTGCGCGCTGTGTGTGCCATCGCTCCATGAGTTGCCTGATTTAGAGCTCAACGAACTGGCACAAGGCTATACTGAACAGGCAATTCAATCCAACGATTTTAAAAATCTGCTTGAACTTTCAGAAAAAGAGAAATTAAAACTGATCGGCAATCGCCCGGTGAGCTTGCAAGAACTCAAAACCAAGGTGCAGCAGATTCTGGTGCACAAATCCAAGAAAAATAATATCGAACAAGAGATTCATTTTGACCCGGCTTATGAGATCACCGATCCGGAACTGATTCAAGCCAGCCGTTTGGGCAAATACGCGCTGCGTGATCACAAAATGATGGTAATGCTCTGGAACAAGTTCCGTAATCAAAATAAGATCGCCGCCTTCCTGGGCGTCAACCGCTCATCAGTTAATCGGCGTTGCCGTGAATACAACTTAGAGATTTGAATTGCTCGTAGGATTCTCACTTCAAGCTTTGCTTGGCGTTCTATTTCCGCAATTTCTTTTTTGCTCAATCTTTTTTCAAGGTATTCTTGAAAGCTTCTTGTTTTCATATGATTCATCACCCAATAAAACCGACTTGATACTCGAGTCCATATTAAGGTAAAAGCCGCAAGAAATGAAGAAGACTATTGCACATCTTTTGGTAATTATGAAATGATAGAAACAAAAAACATACCAAAAGGAGTCTTTATGATATCTCATGTTCTACTTTCAACCCTCATTTTCTTCAGCGCAGCTATCAGCATGGAAGCGCCACCGCGAGCACCGCAACCAAAAAAGCGTATTGGGCAAGCAGTGCCGTCACTTACTGACATAGCCCTTGAACCAATAGCGAAGAAAATCAATTCGCTCGAAGATTTCAAACGTGAAACCGCAAAAATACCACGGGATCGTCACTGCGATGTGGTGAAATTAATCATCAAGAGAGCAACTCCTGCTATAAAACTCACGCATGGTGAACTGCTCACACTCATCAATGATTATTGTTCGGGTGATTTAGCGTTAATTGCATACATGGCATATAAAAAACATCCAATGGCTGCTAACTCATTTATGGAATCGATAGAAAATAAGGCTAAAGAAAGAGGGGACCAGCGCGGCTATGATGTTGCCTGGTGTATCGCCGAATCGGAAGGGCACTATCCATTAGGCGAGGCATTGCGGCACAAAAAAATGGCCGCGGCAGAATTTTTCATGGCCATGGGGGAAAAACCAAGAGTTCAAGATCTGGTTAATGCGATCGTTGCGCATGATACTCACATGGTTGAGCTCTTGATCAACTCCGGCGCACCGGTTGAAGATCCTCAGGGAATTGTGAATGTTCAGCCATTATTGTATGCACTGGGTGCATTAAATGCACCCGACGGAAATGAAAAGATCATTGAGCTCCTCATCAATGCCGGCGCATCGATTACAAAACCATATTTACTCACCAGAACGTTAGCCCATAACGCTTCAAGAAGCATAGCAGAGCAACAGCGACTATTCATCCAACCATGGCTATCACAACCTGTTGAGGAACGCGTAGTTCCTGCTGGAGAAACTGTTGATAGCCTGGAGAGAAAATATCGAAAAATGCTAGCACTTGTTGAAAAGTATGAAGCATTAGAAAAACAAAAAGGCGCGCAGGCGAAAAAATAGTGTTAAGCTAATCTCCAAAATAAAGATCCTTCGACCAGCTCAGGATGAATGGCATTTCTTTCATGCTGAGCGTGAGCGAAGCATTTAATAAGGAGATTAGCCATGCAAGAAATTGCCACATTACTCGCGCACAAAAAAGATTTTATTACGTTTTTAAAAGTAGAAAAAAATCTTTCCGATCACACCATTCGCGCCTATGAAAGCGATTTAAAACAGTTTTTTATTTTTTGGGATCAGCTGGGCGCCGATGAAAAAAAGAATCTATCACCGCGGCAGATTATTGAGCGGTATTTAGTAAATCTGTTTCACAAAAAAATTGATAAAAGCACCATTGCGCGCAAATTTTCCTGCTTTAAATCGTTTGAAAAATTCTTAAAATCATGCGGCATTATCCTCAAGCTTAAGCTCCAGCGGCCACGCATTGATAAAAAATTACCGATCTACTTAAGCGTTGATGAGATATTTTATCTGCTGGATGCGGTGCCCAATGAGCAGCTGCCCACCAAGCGGCCCGCGCGGGATAAAGCGATTTTTGAGCTGCTCTATGCCACGGGTATACGCTGCTCAGAGCTAGTGGCCATCCGCCACAAAGATCTGGATATGGCCAATAAAACAATTCGCATTATGGGCAAAGGAAGAAAAGAGCGGATGGTATTATTTGGGCAAAAGGCACATGATCAGCTGCAGCGTTATTTTATCCAAGAGCGCCCGCGCATGGCCCATCCGGATGAAAAAATATTCTTAAACAATCGCGATGGCGCGCTCACCACCCGCACGGTGCAACGAATTTTTGAGATGTTTCGCGCCTTTTTAAAATTTGAACGGCCCATCACGCCGCACAAAATCCGCCACTCATTTGCCACCCATTTATTAAATCAGGGGGTTGATCTGCGCACGGTGCAAGAGCTGCTTGGGCATAAAAGTCTTTCGAGCACGGAAAAATATACGCATGTGAGCCTTGAAGATCTGGCTAAACTTTGCGACACTATTCATCCGATACTAAAGAAATGAGCCCAAATGATTCCCAAACTAAAAATGATCGCCTGGGGTGTTCTTATCACCTTCGCCATCATCATCGTACGGCTGGTGCATCTGCAAATAGTGCAACAGCATACTTTTTTTACCAAAAGCCGGAAAAATTTTCTCCGCGTGGAAACCATTGCCCCACTGCGCGGCAACATTCTCGATCGCCATGGCCAGCTGCTGGCTACCAATCGCCCGATGACCAATCTCTTTTGGGAAGGAACAGGCAAGGTAAAACTGAGTCCTGAACAGTGCACCACCATAGAAATACTGGAAACTATTTTAGAAAAACCGATCTTTGCAGACGAGCAGCTGTTTGATCAGCTCAAATATGCCGAGCGCCGCTACCAAAAAATATTATTGGCATCCGACATCTCTTTTGAGAAACTAAGCCAGATTGTGGAGCAGTTTCCTGATAATAAAAATGTGCTGGTGAGCACCCATTTTAAGCGGTTTTATCCATACAATTCCTTTGCCAGCCATATCCTGGGATACCTCACCCGCATGGATATGGAGATGTACGGCAAAATGGGGCTGGAAAAAGTTTTTGAAGATACCCTGCGCGGCGAGCATGGCCAAAAACTCAAAACGATCAACTCTATTGGCCGCAACTTGACCGAGGTTGAGATCAAAAAAGCAAGCGCGGGCAAAAATATTCAGACCACCCTTGATATCGATTTGCAAAATATTGTTGAGAGTGTGTTCCCGCAAGAATATGTGGGCACTTTTATAGTGATGGATCCGCAGGATGGCAGTATTTTGGCGCTCCTTTCTCATCCCCATTTTGATCCTGCCCTTTTTTTAGAGCCGCTTCCTGAAGATGATTGGCGCTCATTGCAAGAAAAGCAGCCATTTTTAAACCGCGCCTTTAATGCCTGCTATCCACCCGGCTCTATTTTTAAGCTGGTCACGGTGAGCGCGCTCATGGAATCCGGATACATCACTCCCGAAAGCTGTTGGCACTGCAAAGGGTTTAGCGAATTTGCCGGGCGGCAATATTGGTGCAACAATCGCCATGGCCACGGTCTGCTCAATGTGGAGCAATCATTGGCACACTCGTGCAATATCATGTTTTATGAAATGGGCAAAAAAATAAACATCGATATGCTCGCCGATTATGCGCACCGCTTTGGCTTGGGTAAAAAAACCAATATTATTTTTGCCGAAAAAGAGGGCCTGGTTCCCAGCTCCGCATGGAAAAAAAGAGTAAAAGGTGAACGCTGGTGGCCCGGCGAAACACTCTCGGCATCTATTGGCCAGAGCTATGCTCTGGTGACGCCCATTCAAGTGGCCTGCATGATCTCATCTATTTTTACCGGCTATTTGGTGACGCCCCGCATTCTGATGGAGCAGCCGGTCTGCCAAGAATCGTTGCACATCAGCCTGGAGACCCGTAAATTTTTACAACAATCGATGCAAAAAGTGGTGCATCAAGGCACAGGGCAGCGGGTAAAAACGATCAAAGATATAAAAATATTTGCCAAAACAAGTACTGCGCAAACCAGTGGATGGGAAAAGCGGGATCTGGGCACCGAATTTTTGGAGCATGGTTGGTTTGTGAGTTACTTCTATTATAAAAATGAGCGGCCGCTCACGGTGGTAATTTTGGTTGAGCATGCGGGCACCTCACGGGTGGCAACCGGCATTGCGGCCGATTTTTTACGCAAGTATAAGAAATTAGTGGATGCTTAAATGCTCCATCAGCAAATCAACAAGCTCATGGCTCTTGGTATCATTCCGTTGCGCCAATGCAACATCAAGTGGCGTATTACCTTTCGCATCTCTTGCATGCGGGCTTGCACCATGCTTGAGTAAAAATTGCGCTGCTTGCAATTGCTTGTAGCGCACTGCTTTATGCAGCGGAGTGCTGCCAAATGATGTTGATCTACCATTAACAGCGGCACCTTGATCCAAGAGCCACTGCATCACATTTATCCACTGCCCCTTAACTGCTTCTCGTAACATAGCATCTTGAAATTTTGCAAGCAAAGCCCCCGCATCAATGAGCGTGAGAATAAGATCTTGATTGCCATGCCGCGCCGCCTTGCCCAGGGGCCCGCAGCCGGAATTATTGGTAATATTCGGATCAGCGCCCCGCTCAAGCAAGCAGTAAGCTTTATCCTGCGCATTTTTCGCGCATGCCAAAAAGAGTGGGGTTTGTCCCTTTTTATTGCGCTGATTAATATGGGCACCGGCATCAATCAGTGGCCGAATAAGGTGGACCCCAATATCATCGCTCACATTGCACAGCGCATGCAACGGCGTATTGCCTTCGCAATCGAGTGCGTCAACTTCCGCCAATCTTCCTTCGATGCGCAGTTGCGCTATAATCTTTTTTACAATCTCTTCTTGCGCCAGCACATCAAAGTGCTTCATCACCTCATGCAACGGTGTTTGCCCTTGATACGTTTTTGCCGCAACATCTGCCCCATGCGCTATCAGATCATCAAATATCGCCATATTCTCATGCGTCATTACTTTAAGCGCCTTATGAAGCGGCGTATCGCCACGCTCATTGCGCACCGAGGGCGGCACACCACAGTCTAACAGCGTATGCACGGCAGGAACCGATCCAACTCCTGCGGCAGCAAGCAACAATCGTGCCGGCGCATTCACATCATATGCACATGCTGGCACCAACAGCCGCTGAAGCAGCACACCATTGCCCCGTTCAGCCGCAATGAAACCCGGATTCTCCCGCGGCCTTCCTTCAATAAGGGCTGCTTTTCTGTTTGCCGGAAACTCAGCAATAATTTCATCAATAAGTGCATTTAACTGCAATGCGCGCGATGCCGCACGCGGATGCTCCGGATTCAAGGCGCACAGTTTCTCAACGGCAATCGCCAGCGCTTCAGACCGAGACAGCACAAAATGAGGCTGTATGCTCGAGCAATTATCGCGAGAGTAATGCAAAAGATTCAGCCCGATCCCCAAATGATCCTGTGCCAAGGCGGTAACGAGCGCCGAATTGTCACCAATATACATATCCGGATGAATATTCACCCCTTCCAGGGAAAGCATATAATTAACGATATCGCGGCGACCTTTTCTTACCGCAGCGATAAGCGCCGCATGAACCATCGTGCTCAATGAGAAGCGATCCACCGCCTGCGCTGGATTACGCGCCTCAAGCAACGTGCGCACTATACCCAGTGGCTGTTTTTTAGCCGCGCGCGCCACCACATTTTTCTTAAAAACAGCAGCCCAATCTCCAATATCGGTGTAATAATAGATTGAAGAACCTTTGGCAACCAATAGATCAACCAGCGCCTCATGTCCCTTTTCAACAGCATAAAAGAGCGGTATAAACCCCTGCGCGTCGCGGCAGTCAACATCATTAGGAGCGCCACCACTCAGCAAGAGCCGTGCCGCCTCAATGTCACCAGCCCGCACTGCATAATGCAGTGGCGTTGATTCCATACTATCGCCCTGATTTTTCTTGGCCCTCATCTGCACCAAATAGGCAATGAGCGGCCCCTTGCCTGCGCGCACGGCGTGATGCAGCAGGCTGCATTGGGTAACCGGATCCACCGCGTCCACGCTCGCGCCGGCGGTAATCATACGGTAGATCACCGTTGCCGAAGGGCACACTTTGATCGCATCGAGTACTGCTTTATTTTTATCTGCGGCGCTCAATCTGTTAAAATCACCCATTCGCCCCAGCAGCAATTCACGCATCTGCCTATACGAACCGGGCCGCAGTGCCGTGGTCACACTCACGGGGTTGGTGCTAAAATGAGAGGTTTCTTCCGGATTTTTACGCGCAAAATTCACCGCAGTATCCACCAAGAGTGCGCTATTAAGCTCAATTCCCCATTCACTTTGGGCCAGGGTAACAGATGCATCAATATTGCGAGCCTGCTCAATAAAACAGTCGCGGCGATTATCCCGCACCGGCGCAGGAGTCACCACATAAGGAAGCAGCGATTGCTCACGCACACCGGTAGGCAAACATGCAAGAAAAGAATCGGTATTTGCCGGGTTTGCCGGCGGTTTTTCCATGGGTATGGCAACCATGGCAATGGATAATGCAGTAAGAAAAAACTTCATGCTTCTACTCCCCTCAAAAATAGTTTTCACTAGCAAGTCTAATGGGAATGGGAGTCATGATGCTATGAATTAAAAAAAAAGACTCCGAAATTATCGGAGCCTTAATTTTTTTGGATGGTTCATGGTTCGATCCGTCTTCGCCAAGGCTACGCCGGACAAGCACCATGAACGGCTTTACGCACGTGGAGCCGGGGTTTCTTTGCCCAATGCAGCCACTCGTTTGGCCAAGCGGCCGATTTTGCGACGCGCCGTATTAGCATGGATCACATGCTTGCCTTTGGCGCGGGCCAATTGAGATTCTGCATCTTTAAGCAGTGATTGAATCGATTCGAATGAATCATTTTTTTCGATTGAGGTGAGAACTTTTTTCACCGCAGTTTTAATAGCCGTTCTACGGGCTAAGTTACGCTGACGGGCCACCAGATTTTGGCGTGCCTGCTTTTTGGATGACTTAAGATTTGCCATTCGCTAATCCTTGGGTTTTAAACAACTTTTTTAATTTTTCCGGCCTTGATACATTTGGTGCACACCTTTGCGCTGCTCACTTTTCCTGAAGCATCACCGGCCGTGGTATACCGCATCTTCTGGACGTTTGGATAAACCCACCGTTTAACTCTATTGTTGGCATGGCTCACCAGGTTTGCCACCTGGGGTGATTTGCCACACACTGCACATATTCTTGCCATGATAAAATATCCTTTTGAATTTATTCTTTATAATACTAATAAAAGGCGGCTTTTTCAACTAGAACTATGGTTCGAGCCTACTCCGCCGTAGTTCTAGGCAATCCAACCTAGGCTATGACGTAAGGCTACGAAGGCCGGGTACACCGCCTACGGCGGCACTCACCACGATGCTTCGACGAGCTCAGCACGAACGGGGGTCTCCGATCATCCCGAGCCTGTCGAGGGGCCTGAGTAGCAGTTTACTGCGTATCGAAGGGTGGTTTTTCAACTAAAAGAGTGCGTTACTCGCGGCTTGATATCAAGCAACTGATATACCTCTTCGGCATACAGCGTCTCTTTTTCCAGCAATGCCAGCGCAAGCTTCTCCAGCTTTTCGCGGTTGCCTTCCAAAATAGACTTTGCCTGCGCATAAGAATCCTGGAGGATCGAATGCACCTCTTCATCTATTTTTTGTGCCGTACCCTCGGAGTACTGGTATCCCTGGCCGTATCCTTGCTGAGCCTGATAAATCACCGGGCCAATCTTGCTCGACATACCAAACAAACAGACCATCTTTCTGCCCAGTTCTGTTGCTTTCACAAAATCACTGTAACAGCCGGTGGTCACATTCCGATCTTCAAAGATCAGATCTTCAGCCGCTCGACCGCCCATGGCCACTTTAATCGAGGCCAGGAGCTCCGATTTGGTTTCTTGATATTTATCCCGTTCAGGCAGCCACCACGTGACCCCAAGCGCACGCCCGCGTGGAATAATCGTTACCTTATGCAGCGGCTCAGTATCCTCAGGCAAGCTGAGCAATACTAATGCGTGGCCCGCCTCATGGAAGGCGGTTAATTTTTTCTCTTCTTCAGAGAGCATCACCGTTTTAATCTCTTTGCCGACAATAATCTTATCGCGCGCCTCTTCAAAATCGGCAACCTTTACCGTATCTTGATTGGTTTTGGAGGCAATCAGGGCCGCTTCATTGATAATATTGGCCAAATCGGCGCCGGAAAATCCGGACGTGCCGCGGGCAATTTTGCTCAGATCAACTTCAGGATCAATTTTTACTGATTTAGCATGCAGGCGCAGAATCTGCTCACGGCTGGTAAGATCCGGAAATGGAACTTCAACGCGTCGGTCAAAACGGCCCGGGCGCAGAAGCGCTTTATCGAGCACATCCGGCCGATTGGTCGCGGCAATCACAATCACCGATCCACCGGTGGTTTGAAATCCATCCATTTCAGTCAGAAGCTGGTTGAGAGTCTGCTCACGTTCATCATGGCCACCGCCCAAACCGCTGCCCCGATGGCGGCCAACCGCGTCAATTTCATCAATAAACACAATGCTGGGCGCATGCTTGCGCGCTTGGGCAAATAGATCGCGCACGCGTGCAGCACCTACCCCCACAAACACTTCGATAAAATCGGAACCGCTGATGCTAAAGAATGGGCAATTTGCTTCCCCGGCAACTGCTTTGGCCAGGAGCGTTTTGCCATTGCCCGGCTCACCCACCAGTAAAATACCGCGGGTAATTTTGGCGCCAAGCCGCTTAAATCTGTCTGGATGCTTGAGGAAATCGACAACATCCTTAAGCTCTTCCTTTGCCTCGGCAGCACCGGCCACCGAGTTAAAATTTTCTTTGATAGTGGAAGGCATAAACATTTTGGCACGGCTCTTGCCCATGGAAAATATATTCCCCGGGCCGCCGCTGCCGCCACCGCTGCCCATATTGCGCGCTTGGCGATAGATAAACCAGCCCAAGAGCACCAGGCCCCCGAGCACCGAAAGTAACATAGAGATATACCAAATATTGAACTGATTACCGTTATTTACCACGGCAAATTCAACCTGATGGGATTTGAGCAGCTCCCAATCCCGCGCATTTTCCGGGACCACCGTCTCAAAATTGCCCCCCTCCTTGAACTTCCCATGCACCTCTTGGCCATTGATTTGGACCAATTTGATCTGATTCTGCTCCACCTTTTCTAAAAAGGCTGAATAAGGAATTACTGCCGTCTGCCGCGTATAATCGGTCAGGCGCGCAAGAATGAGAATACAGCCAACCAGAAAAAGCGCCCCTAAAATGAGATTTCTTGGGCCGCCCTGAAACTGCATGTTATTTTTATTGTTTTTTGCATTATTTGTCATAATCTACCTAGCATCCGTTTGTGCAATAATACTACTAGAAAAAATTTGCCGATCAGGTGGTATGTTATAGAATTACCACTAATAGAAGGTATTACTCATTTTAGGGATTTCTTAAAAATTGTCGATAGCAAAGGCGATCACTTATTTTGGTGAGATTCAAAAAGCCTCAACAAGTAGGTGTCAGCTTGAGCCTTTGCATGCTCGAACGGAGTCGTAAGAATTTGTGCGGAGGTAATTCCAAAGTCATAATGTTTCATCCTTTGGCACGGCTTCATAGGATCTGCTCCTGCATTCAATAGCAATGCAACAGAGGCCTTAATCTTAGGTTGTAAACTGTTTTGCACATGCTTATGTTCCCCTGCCGCATGATATAGCACACTTTCACCCACAGAATTGCAGCCATTTGGATTCGCCCCCCCCCGCAGCAAACCAGCAACTAATTGTGGATCATTGAGAGACCAGACTAATGGTAACTGATGGTATGACCATCCACCCTCTGCCATTGCATATGATTGCGCTTCTTGCTCAAGATTAGCGCCGTGTTTTGCTAATGCCAAAATCGCAGCATACGCTTGAGGCGCAAGGGTTTTGATATTCAACGGATTATGAACACAGCTCATCGCTTCAAATAAAAGACTCACTCTCCAATCATTTCTGATACCTCTGCAATCCGCCATCAAGCAATAGGTGTTCGGACTTAAAATTTTTGCACTCAGCAAGCGATCTAAAAGCGGTGCATAGTGTGGCTTGCACACTTTTCGAAGTTGTTTAAAATCCTCATGGCTCACCTGCTCAGGGAAAGGCGCATGATGTAGTAGGCTCGCCATTGCTTCATGTTTTGGCCTCGTCAATTCAACTATTTCACCAACAACTTCGGCGATGCGTGGATCACGCGAAACGGCTGGTTCCATAGCGACAAGAGAATTGATCGTTAACAATGTGATGCTCATAATTTTGTGCATAAAATTTCCTTTATCCGATGTTAAAAAATTATTTACTCGATTTCTGCATCATCTGCTTCTTGCGCACTCACTTTTTTTAGAATCTGCTTGCACTTTTTGAGTGCACTATTCATGAATATTTTTTCCCACTGCTTATATCCGTATACCTGTGCCATTTCAATCGCGGTTTTAAAATACCGTATTTCCTTTGTTCTTTTTGACCGAATGCCCAAGATTACCGGTGATAGTAAGTAAGGATCTGCATCATACTCAAGCAATTGATCAATAATGCCACTCGTTTTGGCAATATCAGGAGCAAAATAGTTATTGCCCTGCTTTATACGGCTCTTATGGTATCGATACATCGCCCACAGCAAGGGCAACACACCCGCTTTTTTATTATTAGGATCTGCTTTAGCCCGCAACAACTCCCAAACGAGAGCAGTATTAGATTTACGCACCGCGATAGGGAGCGGTAATTCCAGTATACTGAAAACATTTTGATCTTCGCCCAAAGGATACACCGGCCGATTAGGATCCACGTCCCAATCAAGTAGCGTTCTCGTTGGATACTCCGCCCCTTGGGATACTGCATACTGCAGCATCTGAGCAGCTATCTCTTCTTGTGATTCAATAATCTTATTTTCAAGGGCATGGCTCAGTAATCGAGAGTGAGAATCTTTGGTAGCCATTTTTTTTAGCACCGTGATATCATCGCCATCCAGTGACCAAACTTCTAGTGCTTCCACACGCCGCAGATCTTCTTTATATTCTGATTCATGACTTCTCATCATGCTTTTTACTACTGCTTTTCTCTGTTCCTCTTTTGAAGGCTTATAATACATTGCCGAGAGAGGAACAGTGATGCACATAAGCGCGAGTAACATTTTCATTCTAATTACCTTAATACATTGTAAAATTTACCAAAACACCCTTCGATACCTCGCTTTGCTCGTACTCAGGGCGAACGGAAGTAAGCCGTTCGTGGTGAACTAAATAATCGCGTCAGCGATTAAATTACTGGAAAATTATTATACACAGGCGACCAAGAAGGGCAAGCACAGCGGTATTTTGTGGCCGTTACAAATGTATATTCTCGCGTGATGGTATTAAACAATGCAATGCGGGTATTCTTTCCATTATCCACCGGGCAGAGCAAAAAAGTTCCGCACGGTGACCAGGCGCATTCCTCTTTGTGTGCCGCATCAAAGGTGAGTTGCGTGTCTGTTTTTTTGTTGGCGTCATATACAAAAAGTTGCATCACGCCATTCACCATACGTGAATATGCCAGCTGCTGAGTCTGTGCGCAATAAGCCGGGCAAACGCAATAGCCATCTTGGCTGATGCGCGTAATCTGTTTGTCTGCCACCGAGTACGCATAAATTTGCGGCTGCTTTGATTCAAAATCGGAACTGAAGTAGATAGTGGCGCCATCGGCGCTAAAAGCGGGAGCAAAGTTGTTGCCATCATTATTGGTGAGCTTGGTGAGTGTTTTATGCGCCCAATGATAGAGCTGGCAATTTCCTCCGCCGCGTGTGGCGCAATAAACCACGGCCGTGCCATCCGGCCCAAATGTCGGCTGCATATTAATGCCTTCAAAATTGGATGCCATAATTCGTTTTTTATCCATCCCCATGGCCATCATGCGCACATTGGTGGTAGTATTCTCAGAATAAAAAAGTAACGGGCGCTTTGGATCATTGTTCCACCGGGGGCTGATGCTAATGGTTGGCGTATCCACCAGAAGCTGCGCGTTGCTGCCATCATAATCGGCAATATAAATATGGGTGTAATGCTTACCACTTTTTAATGGCACTTCTTGTGTGTAGGCAATTTTAGTGGAAAAAAATCCCGGCTCGCCGGTGAGCAGCTCGCTGATAGAATCTGCCAATGCATACGCAGTGGCACGCGGCACGGAGCGTTTGGGAATCTTTTTACTTTTAATCGTATCTTCTTGCGCGATATCAAAAAGATGCCAGTCATAATGCTCATGATGTGGCTGCACAAAGATAATATAATCAAACCCTTTTTGTGCGAACGCTATCGCTTCCTTCTTTTTTGGCATTGAAGCAAAAGGGGCGACATCAATTGCGCACTGCCCTTTGAACTCCAATGCTTTTTTTACCAAAGCTGCTATATTTTGCGATTCGGCTGACTCAGATGCCACCAGAGCAAGTAAAAGGCGTGATTTTTGATGCTGCTGTGCATTGTTGATGGCGAAGGAAACGGGATTTGCCATCGAAGCAAGATGGAAGCAGAACAAGTAAAAATAAAAATTTTCTTTATCATAGTCTTCATGGCTTAAAGGTGATCGCAATCTCTTTTCCGTACATCCAGCGCGCAGGAGTAATCTGCGCGGCCGCTTTTTTTGCCGCCGTATCGAATAATAAATTTCCTGAAGCCACGGCAAGATTAATGTTTGCAATTGTGCCTTCAGTGTCTATGATCAGCATCACCACGGCGCTCAGATCAGCGCGCATACCGGCCGGCGGCGACCAATGCTGCGCCAATTCTTGCTGAATATATTCTTGCGCTTGCAAAGCGTCCATCTGCTCTTGGCCAACGTACATAACATTTTTTTGATCCGCTTGCGCGGAATCTGGAACATCAGTCGATGGTAATGGAGGAGGATCTGCTGGCGGTATCTCCGAGATCCGTTCGTGCTGAGCACTGTCGAAGCATTTTTCTTCTTTTATTTTTTTAGTATCAACTTTTTTTGTAGTCTCTTTTTTTGGTTTAGTTTTTTTTGCTACTGCAAGTTTCACCAGCGTCGTAGCTTTAACATCTTGCAATTTTTCTGATTTCGGAGAACGAGTTGATGCAGGCCGGGTCACCTTTGATTTCTCCGTTTTAGGAGAAACAAATTTATGTAATGGCATAAAAATAATCTCGGCATCAGAATTTATCATGGTGCTTGAAATAGTAATATGACAATCACAAGACCCGCGATAGACCACAAATACGCCCAATAGCAAAAGAAGATGCAGCAACACAGATCCCATCACCACGCGCGGCATAAGCGCGATGCTGCTAAGCCGCTTTAGCCGTTGCCAATGCAACACGATCAATTCCCCCCACCGTTTTGATATCTTCCACCAGTGCCATCACATCACGATACGGCACATCACCATCCCCTTTTACAAAGACCGTTTTATTGCGCTGCCCCGCAATTCTTTTTTTTAGCTGAGCAGCCAGCTGATCTTTTTTGCAAACCGTTCCATTGAGATAGGTGTGTCGCTTTTTATCTATATGCACCACCAGATCTTCGGCCACACCCTGCACCTCTTGCAATTTCCCCTTGGGCAGATCAACCTTGATCGAATTATTAATCATGGGCGAAGTGACCATAAAAATAATGAGCAACGTAAGCGCGGTATCAATTAACGGTGTCAACGTAATTTCTGGAATTCCGGTGCCTTCCGTTCGCCGCCTACGGCGAGAATGACGTAGTGCCATAATTTTTTTCTCCTTTTGGTTTAATCCCTCGATATGCCCTGCGGGCTACTCGGGACGAACGGAAAATAGACCGTTCGTGGTGAGTGATTTGCCCTTCGAGCCTACTCCGCCGTAGTTCTATGCATAAGCATCTTGGCTTAAATATAGAGGCTACGAAGGCCGGGCTTCGCTCAGGAGGAACGCCCAGCCTGGCCGCCGAAGCCTCGGCGAAGGCTGGCTCGAAGCATCATTGATGAACCAATCGATGTACAATCATCATAAATCGATCAGATAAACTCATTAACTGCTGATCCAAACTTTTTACTTTCGTATTAAGATAGACAAACAGCACCAGTGCCGGAATGGCAATCACCAAACTGGCCATCGTGGTGATCAGCGCCTCGGCAATTCCCGGAGCAACGGTTGCAATATCAGCAGACTGCTTTTCACTAATGCGTACAAACGCATGCACCAACCCCCACACCGTGCCAAATAATCCTATCAAAGGAGCTGCTGCCGCAGTGGCTGATAAAAAGGGCAAATATGATTCTTCCTTGGCAACAATCTCATCAATCACTTGATAAGAATGTTCGCGCAACAGTTCTCGTTCTTCCCCGGTCAAACCGATTCTGCCTTGCAATTTTGCTGTTTCTAGTAATGATTTTAAGAAGCTCAAGTTTCGATTAATAAAATATCCGCCGGCAGTGATATTGAGCCGATACCCCAAACTTAAAAGATCATCAAAACTCTGCACATTATTAAGCTGGTCAAGCGCTTGGGCGACCTCTTTCTTTTTTGCATTGAGCGTGATCAGCTTATAAAAAAAGAGAGCCCAGGTGATAATCGAGAGGATTAAAAGAAGCAGCAATACGCCTTTGCAGACGGCATCTGATTGCATTATTAAGTGCCACAGTGCGTTTCCCATGAATAGTTGCATAGCAAAAAACCTTTTTTTTTAATGATTGTATTACATATCCTGCCACACATCCCCAGCCGTCGCTCCTGCGGAGCTATGGCGGGCTGCGCTGAGTAGCCCTGCGCGCCTGCCCTCTGTAGCCTTGGCGTAGGAGGGTATCGAAGGATGAAGGATAACTTTCAAAGAAAGTGTAACAAAGTATGAAATGAGATGTAAGAAATTTATTTTTTGTGCGCTTATGCAGCGCAATGCAGAATGGGAAGCATAGCCTTGGCCTGCAATGTTATTTCCCCTCTCTTATGCTATACTTATGCGTATCTTAAAATAACTTTGCGCAGGATGTGCTATGGAAACCATAAAGTATAAAGATGCGATAATAAAAATTGTAGAAATCTTCTTTCCCACAGCAAAAATTTACCTATTCGGCTCCTATGCCCGGGGTACCAATCGCATCGGTTCTGATATTGATATTGCTCTCGATGTAGGCCGACCACTGAGTTTCGTGGAGATCAATAAAGTTGCACGATTAATGGATGCCTTACCCATGTCACAGCGCGTTGATATCGTTGATTTAACGGTGGTTCCTGAGA
This sequence comes from uncultured bacterium, assembly GCA_963836585.1. Classification (GTDB taxonomy): domain Bacteria; phylum Babelota; class Babeliae; order Babelales; family Vermiphilaceae; genus BTUB01. The sequence continues at coordinate 321,089 of CAWIJV010000001.1, read as the reverse complement.
ATATGCGAAAAGAAATCTTAGAAAATGGAAAACCGTGGAAAATCTAGAGTCATTCTTTTACCTGAGCTAGTTACCGATACTTTGCTCGAACTAGTTGATGAAAGAAACTTAACCGTGCATGTTTACGATCTGGCGACCGCTGAACGAGTTTGCGAAACAATAGCAGATTATTTTTTTGTTTTTGAAGAAGTGAGCATGCTGCACAAATTGAAGTAGATGAGAAAAAACCTATGACTAAATTATTTAAAATTCTTAAAAAAGGCCTCGAGCAGGCTATCGCTCATGATCAAGGCAAACTTGAACTTCGTTCCGAGCTCATAGAACTTCCTGAACCCCCTACTTCATATAGAGCCAAAGAAATCAAGAAGATCAGAGAAAAAAACCGTTACTCTCAGGGAATTTTTGCCAAAGTACTCAACGTAAGCGTGAAAACGGTTCAGTCATGGGAAACAGGTCAAAGAGCGCCGAGCCAGGCAGCGCTACGCCTGCTTGAAATTGTAGACAAAGGCATTTATCATCCACAAATTCACCGAAAAAGTAACAGCCGATAAATCAAACTTTACTTTTGAATATCTGTGCCCATGTAAAAAAACTTATCGTCTCAAAAAAACAAATGGGAGCGGGGGTAACGTGACCCGCTGTAAAAAAGTCCACAAGTAATGGCAGAATAAAACGTTTGTTCTTTGCTAGGGCGCACCGAGCTCATCCGAGCGATCATTTTGTGATTGCTCGGGGAGCGGAAGGATGGCCGTGTTCGCCGCCTACGGCGATAAATGGCCAGCCGGGTTCGTCCGTAAAAGGGTTTCCCAAGGCTCTCCTTGGGCGCATAGGGTATAGGGATTTTGCGTCAAATCCCTACTGCGGGGTTAGGGGCTGCATAAGCCCCTCTAAAAAAACAAATCTCTACTCTCTCGGCCGAGCAGGCCAATAAAAAAATCAGCCTTTCGCAATGATGGCCGCAATCATTGCATACAATTCCGCTATCTTGCCATCATACCCATTTTTCAAATCATGCATAAACATATCCTGCTCATGATTATGCACTTCCAATTCTTGAATCTGCTTGAGCAACAATGGAATCAGTGCCATATAATTGACTGAATAAATCTCGCCCGCTTCATCGCGCACCACAATTTCAGGATAAATCTCGTTTACTTCTTCGGCGATCAAGCCATATTGCATACGATTTGCTGCGTCTTCCTTATAACTGAAGGTAACAGGACGAAGCTTGAGCATTTTTTCTTGTTGTGAATTCATATCGGAAATATCTTTTTTGTAGCGGCGAGAAGATGAAGCAGTGCCAAGCTGGCCATCCGAAGCGATAACCACTGCAATCGCATCTGCAATAGTTGTAGTAATGCCACGAACACCACCAACATAACAAGCATGATGCACACCCGTTGCCCCCAACCAAATAGTACCGGTTGCTCCCGCGATACCATTATTGCCAATATAAATATTATTGCTACCACCAGCATTCGATGCTAAACCAGCATTATTGCCGATAGCAATGTTATTTGAACCAGTAAGATTATTGGAAAGCGCACTATTACCAATGGCCACATTGTTAATTCCAGTACAGGTCTTAAGAGCAGCATTACCAATGGCTACATTATTAGTAGCTCCGGTACTTTGAAGCATCGCAGTATTACCAATTGCTACATTAGTGCTTGCATTAATTGCATTTTCCATTGCTTCAAATCCAATAGCCACATTAGTACTTGAACCGGTAGCAGCAAACATTGCTGCATTACCAATGGCCACATTATTAGTACCGCTGCTGTTTCGCATGGTATTATATCCAATAGCCACATTATTACTTGAGCTGACAGCATTTAACATTGCATCAAATCCAATAGCCACATTAGTACTTGAACCGGTAGCAGCAAACATTGCTGCATTACCAATGGCCACATTATTAGTACCGCTGCTGTTTCGCATGGTATTATATCCAATAGCCACATTTTTACTTGAGCTGACAGCATTTAACATTGCATCAAACCCAATGGCCACATTACTACTTGCTCCGGAAGCAGTATCCATTGCACTAACTCCAATAGCCACATTGTTACTTGAACCGGCAGCAGCAGCCATTGCCGCATTACCAATGGCTACATTATTGACACCTGAAGCACTAAACATTGCTTCGAATCCAATAGCCACATTGGTAGTTGAATTGATGGCATTTTCCATTGCACCAAAACCAACAGCCACATTAGTACTTGAACCGGTAGCAGCAAACATTGCTGCATTACCAATGGCCACGTTATTAATGCCACTCGAATTTCGCATTGCACTAGTACCAATTGCCACATTGGTACTTGAGCTGACAGCATTTTCCATTGCATCAACTCCAATAGCCACATTAGTACTTGAACCGATAGCAGCAAACATTGCTGCATTACCAATGGCCACGTTATTAATGCCACTCGCATTTTGCATAGCTTGTAAGCCAATAGCCACATTGGTACTTGAGCTGACAGCATTTTGCATTGCGAGACTCCCAATTGCAACATTATTAAAACCGACGGTATTATATTGGAGGGCTTGTGTCCCAATACCTACATTGCTATAGCCAGTTCCATTATTTCGCAATGCCTGATACCCAATGCCAATATTCCCTGTTGCAGAACTATTATATTGCAGCGCGCTGCAGCCCACAGCAGTATTATATGAACCGGAATTAACCGATAATGCATTTTCACCAAGTGCGGTGACTCCTGTCACGCCGACTGCATTTACATTATTGGTGTTGTCACCCACTGAAAGATTGCATTTGGCAGAATTGCTTGCACCAGTCAGGTTAAAGTTTGCCGCACTGATATTTCCACACACATTCAAGTTGCCGCCGATGCCCACGCCGCCACTCACGGTGAACGCGCCGTTGGTGCAGCCGGTGCTTTGAAGTGTCGAGCGATTGGCAATGGTGCCGGTCACACTGATTACCGCCAATTGACCATTGGGAGTCACGATCACCGGTTGATGGGTGCCGTTTACCGGTGTGCCATAGATACCTGCCATGAATGAACCGGTTTGAGTATTTTGAATGCCGATGCGAATGATACTTTGATCGCCGGCAACGCCAATATTACCAATATCGATATTGTTACTTTCGCCGGAAGTAGCCAACTGATTGCCAGCATGATTACCGATTGCGATATTATTTGATCCGGTTGCATTGGTAAATAGTGCATTATATCCAAGCGCCGTGTTATAATTTCCGCTTTGGCCTTCATACATTGCGCCAACACCAACAGCCACATTCTTGCTTGCGGTAGTACTGTCATTGAGCACTCCGCCACCAATGGCCACATTATTGCTGCCCTGCCCATCAAGTAGCGCATAAATTCCCATGGCAGTATTATAAGTGGCGCCGGAACAGTTTGTCATTGCCAGACTGCCGACTGCAACATTGCCGAAGCCCGGACTATTTTGCAATGCTTGGCACCCTACGGCAGTATTATATGAGCCGGCATTATTTTGCAACGCATTTTCACCTAATGCCGTAACATGAGTAAAAGCACCATTCACATTGTTGGTATTATCACCTACCGAAGATTGCAATTGGTTGAGTTGCTTGCGCCGGTGGTATTAAAGTTGGCAGCTTTTATATTTCCACAGACATTTAAGTTACCACCGATTCCTACGCCACCACGAAACGGTGAGTGCGCCATTAGTACATGCGGTGCTTGCGGTAGTATTGCTGATGCTCACCGGGCCAGTGACGGTTAAATTATTTACGGTGAAATTGTTCGCACTCAAATTGTTAAAGCTGCCAGTTCCGCCGGTAATCACGTTTACCGTTTCAGTATTAAGCGTACTGCTACCAGTCACCGTCAAATTATTAATCGTGGCATTATTCACCACTAGATTATTGATCGTTCCTGTGCCATTCACCGTGAAATTGTTGAAGGTGACATTGCCGCCGGTGAAACTTACGTTGCCAAAAGTTCCAGTGCCTGCGACGGTGAGATTTCCGTTAATTGTTGTATTGCCGCCGATTTCTTCAGAGCCGCAGACATACAAATTGTCCAAAATTCCCACATTGCCCAATGCTTCTAGCACCAGTGCATTTCGCGGACCCGTGCAGGGGACAGTGGCTCGTGACAGGCTTACGCCTTCCTCGCCATGAAAATGATCGAAGCATGCTTCGATAAACTCAGCACGAACGGATTTGAGTTCATCTCCAAGCAATGGCACACTTCTTGCACCGCCAGCTGTTATTACTCCGCAGACATTAAGGCTGCCTTCAATGCCAACATCACCGGCAACTACTAATGCTCCTTCTGAGCATGAAGATCCGGTGGCCGTTGAAGTAATAATTACGGGGCTACCAAAAGTTCCGGTGCCGCACACATTTAAGTTGCCACCAATCCCGGCGCCGCCGTTGGGAATGGCCAGTGCGCCATTTCTGCAATTGGTGCTTTGCGTTGGATCCAAGATTATCAATGGCCCGGTAAAGCTGATGCCGCCGGTTGCGGTGATTGCACCGCAGACATTCAGATTACCCATAATGCCAACACCACCGTCAATCACGAGCGCGCCCTCATCGCACGCGAAACTTTCGGTGGTGTTAGTAATTGTCACCGGACCGCCAAACGTACTGGCGCCGGTTACCGTTAAATTATTAAAAATGCCCGTATTGGCAATGATAATGCCATTCACGCAGACGTTACAAAATTGTGCTGAATTAGTAGGGCAGGATGCATTTAGGAAATTACCATACAGAAGAAACGAGAGAGAGATGATAAGTGCTTTAATTTTTTGAATTTGAGAGCTCATTACATTTTTCCTTTTTTAAAAATTAAGACTTCTCTCAAGAATTACTACATTATTTTTGGTAATGCAAGTTTTAAAAATTTCCACTTCCATTATACTATGCATCATTATGATTCCACTCACGTTGCAAATAAAAAATTTCCTCAGTTACGGTGAACCGACGCAAACGATCGATTTTGGCGCCTATGGGCTGCTTTGTTTGTCGGGCAAAAATGGGCATGGCAAATCGGCTCTTCTTGACGCGATTACCTGGGCAGTCTGGGGCCAGGCACGCAAAATTGGAGGCACGGCCAAAGCTGATCAAGGGCTTCTCCGCTTGGGCCAAACACAAATGATGGTCTGCTTCGATTTTGAATGCAGCGGCAATCGCTATCGCATCAGGCGCGAATATATGCAAACCTATGGCAAACCGGTAGCCATTCTTGATTTTGGCATGCTTGCCGAGGGTGGCAATTCCTATATTCCCCTCACTGAAAAAACGATTCGAGACACGCAAGCAAAAATTGAGCAGACCCTCCATCTCACTTTTGATGGTTTTATCAACTCAGCCTTTTTGCGTCAGGGCCAAGCCAACGAATTTTCAAAAAAATCCCCCAAGGAGCGCAAAGAAGTGCTCGCGGGGATTTTGGGCCTGGATCGATACGAAGTAATCCGGCGACTGGCAGCAGAGAAAGTAAAGCATAGCCAGAATCAGATTCAGTATTTAGCCGCGCTTATTGCCAAATTGGAGCAAGAGCTATGCCAAGAAGCCACGCTTGCCCAGCGGACTCAGGCCGTTGCCGCGCAAGAAAAGGAGTTGATAGCTCATGAGGAAAATCTTGCCACCGGCTTGGCGGCACTCGAAAAAGAAAAAGCCACCGTTGAGAGCGCGAAGAATAGTCGCGCGCTGCTCGCCTATCAGCAGACGCAATTAATAAACAAACAGCAAGCACTCAGTGCGCAATTCACCACCGAGGTTGCCACTTGGCGCTCCATTCATCGCCAACAAATACACACAATCGATTACACAGCGCTCGAACATACAAAGCAACAGCTGATTGCAACCCACGCATTGCAGCAAAAGGAGTTACAAAATCAACTGGGCCTGCAGCAAACACTCTTAATGCACAAAGAAAAATTAAACACGGTGACTCAGGCATTTCAGGAGCAAACATCCGCAAAAATTACTGCCCAAAAAATGGCCATTGAGCGGCTTGCTTTGCAAGCGGCGCATCATACTACTACGCTCACCGATACGCTCATACGCACTCACAAAATTGAAACTGCGCTCAAAGAAGTGGTCACAGAGCAAGCGCAGCTGGCCACGCAAATAACTGAAGCGATTGCTCTGGAACCGCTCCAAAATCAGTTTGAAAAACGTAAAGAGCATTATCACCATTGGATTGCGCAAGCAAATATGATGAGCGCGCAGCTGAATGCAACCGGCAAAAAAAACATGCTCGTGATCGATGAAGAATCACCCAGTTGCCCGCTGTGCGAGCAAAACTTATCCGCCGCGCGGCGCCGATTTCTTAAAAAACAGTTTGAGGAAGATGCGGCAACACTCATGCATCGCGTCACCCGCCTGAGCAATCTCATCAAAACTCTCAAGCCGATGCTCATGGAGCAGCATACCCAACTAGAACAACTCAAGAAGCAGGAGCAGGCACAAGCACTCGCTCGGCAATCGATTGAGCAGTTGCGCAAAAAACAGCAGTTGCTTGAACTGGAACAGGTTGAGCTGCAGCAAGCTGCCCAAAAACTGCAAGAGCTCCATGCAATCACCGGCCAAACCATTGCCCAAGAAGAAAAAGCGCTCGCACTCATGGTCGGCTCGCTGGCCAATGAGCTGAATGCATTACCCGCTTATCAAGAAATAGCGCAGGAGATTGCTCGCTTGGAGAAAGAACGTGCATCGCAAAAATATGATAAAGCGTTGCATGATCAGACCATCGCGCAGCTGCAAGAAGTTGAGCAGAAACTAGCGCAGCACCAAGAGCTGCAACAGCAAACCCTGCTGCAAGCGCAGCGCGCGGCAATCATCGCGCAACTGGCCGATGAATTGCGCGCATTAAAAAAAGAGGCACACGCCATTAACACCCAATTGCAGGCTTTGGCATATCTGGATGAGCAAGAAAAAATTCTCGCGCGCAAAAAATATACTCTTGAAGGTGAGCTTGCAACCTTTGCACAACGCAAAGAGATACTCACGCATGAGAAAGGCGCCTTGCAAACATCATACACACAACTTGAAGCGCTCAAGCAGGAGCACGCGCGCTACCAAAAAGAGCGCGTTGCCTGCACCACCATTATTGAAGATTATCAGGCGATCGCGCAAGCGACCGGCAAGGATGGGATCCAGGCACTCTTGATCGAAGATGCGATTCCGGAAATTGAGCACGAAGCCAACGAACTGCTGGCAAAATTGACCGAGAATCAGACGCAGCTTTTTATTGAATCTTTGCGCGACCTTAAAAAAGGTGGCACCAAAGAAACACTCGATATTAAAATTTCTGATGCGGCCGGCATTCGCCCGTATGAACTGTTTTCAGGCGGCGAGGCATTTAGGATAGATTTTGCACTCCGCATTGCTATTTCAAAATTGCTGGCTCGCCGATCGGGCACATCACTCAAAACACTCATTATTGATGAAGGATTTGGCTCGCAAGATGAGGAGGGGTTGGGGCATATTATGGATGCATTGTATAAAATTCAGGAAGATTTTGCTAAAATTATTATTGTTTCACATCTGAGCAGTATGAAAAATCAGTTCCCGGTCCATTTTGTGGTTGAAAAAGGGCCGCAGGGAAGCATGGTACATGTTATGGAACAGGGATGAAGATGAAAGAATGTAAGAACCCGTTCGCTTCGATGGAGGCTTCGAAGAAGCCGAATGGAGAAGTATTTAACTTGTTGAATTCCTACAGTTTTAACCTCTCGACTCACCCTAATGGGTTCGCTCGAGGCGAACGGATCACTCGCCATATGACAAAAATTTTACTAGCGCTCACACTCATCACCTTTCAGGCATCTGCCAGTCCTTGTTCTTCTGATTTCTTTTTGCCTCCCGGGTATCACCACCCTCAAAAAAAAGATCCTCGAACAGAATGGGCAAAAAAAGTTGTTCACGGTCTTTGTGCGCACGCAGCTCACGCAGTACTGCAAGTCGGTCTCTTTGCCACTCATCATCTGGGCCATGCGGCAATGGGACAACTCTTATTGGCTGCCGGTGTTGAACCGGCACAAGATTCACCGGATGATCCATCGCCGAATAATTTAAATTTCTCGCTCACCATCGTATCCAGAATTTAAATCCAACTTTGCCAATGTGGTGGTGCATCTTGCAGGACCGATTGCCGGCTGGCTAGCCACCGCAGCAACGTTGAAAGCAGCCAATATCATGATTGAATACATGAAAGCAAAAAATGTGGGAACGGCGGTAAAAAAAGGTTGGAAAAAAGATCTTTTTAATGAAGAACAGCCTTCTGCACTCAAAGGTGCGGCGATTCTTCATATCCTTTACAATGGCCTCACCCTATTTCCAGCCGACCATTATGGGCACCGTTATCAATCTGATGGGCGCAAAATTTGGAACTGCTTTTTAAAATGACGAAGATAATTATCTTCATTCAAAGCAAAAGACATAAAAAAAATTCGAGAAAAGAAAAAAAAGCACCGTTAATCATTTTCAACTGCCACGACTTCTTTTAAATCAGGCAGCTCTGCTTTGAGTGCCTCTTCAATTCCCAATTTTAAGGTGATCATAGAAATGGGGCAATGTGCACATGCCCCCAGTAGTTTTACGTAGACGATATTATCTTCATATTTGACTAGCTGGATATCGCCCCCATCGGTATAAAAGAGGGGGCGCAACTGTTCAAGTACTTTTTGAATAATCGTCAACGGTTCAGTCTGTTGCATCGCAACAATTAGACCCATTCAAGACGAGCAACATCAGCGGTATCACTCATACGTCTGCCCATAGGAATCACGCGGGTGTAACCGCCGGGGCGAGAAACATATTTTGGCGCAATTTCAGTAAATAGCTTTATGAGCGCCTCATCTTTATAGGGCAGTAATGCCTTGGCTCGGCGACGCGCATTAAAGTTGTTGCCTTCACGCGCGAGCGTTACCATTTTTTCAGCAAAACGCTGCACTTCCTTCACCGTGGTTTTGGTTGAAGTAAGTGAACCATGGGTGATCAGATGAATCACCTGGTTGCGGACCAGCGATTTTTTATGAGAAGATTTTAGATTTAATTTTCTTCTACCGTTTTGATGTCTCATGGGGATACCTTTATCTTAAACATCCTGAGTAGCCCGCAGGGCGTATCGAAGGTGGTGGTTCGATACAACGCCTTCGGCGTCACTCACCATGTGTGTTTATTCCGGCTGCTGTTCTTTCAACGCCTTTTTTAACTGCGACTCTTTAATATTCATGCCAAAAGTTAAGCCGAATGCTTTCATGCTTTCCTTCACTTCGCCCAGTGATTTGCGGCCGAAATTTTTAATTTTCAGCGCTTCATCTTCGCTTAAATTCACCAGATCCAAAATGCGCTTTATTCCCGCATTGATCAGACAGTTATGAGCACGAACGGAAAGTTCAAGTTCTTCAATCGGTTTGAGCAACAGCTCAGGAGAAATTCCTTTGCCGCCCAACTGATCAAGTTCCATCTGACCTTCTTGATCGCCACCACCAACGGTAAGCTGATTAAAAGGAATCTCTGCGCTGGCCAAGAAATGTTCTAATTGAGTGCGCAACACCGAAACTGCATAGTGCAATACATCCAACGGATTTTCAGAGCCATCGGTATGAATACGCAGGGTCAATTTATCGTAATCGATATCTTTACCCACACGCGTTTTTTCAACGTCGAACATAATTTTACGAATCGGCGAGAACATAGCATCGATATAGATGCGACCATCTTCCTGTAACGCTTTATCAGCAGGCCATTGTGCCGGCTTATAACCGCGGCCCGGCTCAACCAAAAACGTAACTTCCAACTCGGCATTGGCAGAAACATGCGCCAACACATGATCTTTATTGATCAATTCAAGATGCTCATCAGCAGTAATATCAGCAACTTTAGCGATTGCTTCACCCTTTACTTTCAGATGCATCTTGCCGGGTTTGCCGTCTTTAGAGCGGACAACAATATTTTTAATATTTAATATCAGCTGCATTACATCTTCTTCAACGCCGTTGAGCGCTGAAAATTCATTATTAACCCCAGGAATTACCACTGATGTAACTGCAGATCCTTCCACACCGGCATATAAAACACGGCGCAATGCATTACCAAGAGTTATACCAAAGCCCGGTTCCAGCGGCTGCGCCACCAGTTCACCATAGGTTGGCGTTAACTCTTTTTTATTCCAGGTTAATTTAGGAATAGTTAATGGCCTATATTCTCGTCTTTCCATCTAACCTCCGCGGGCTCACAAAAAATCAATCACCGTAGCACACACAACAAAATAATTACTTAGAATACAACTCAACGATCAAGTGTTCTTCGATAGGTACTTGAATATCAGATCGCACCGGATTACGTAATATTTTTCCTTTGCGATCTTTTTTATTTAACTCAAGCCATTCAGGAACCTTGATACCAATGTTAAGCCTCTTATCTACCACCTGCTCCAAAAATGCTACTTTCTCCAAAACTTTTGCATCAAGCGCAACTTCATTGTCGACCGCTACCAAGAATGATGGCGAATATACTTTCTGGCCATTAACCAAAACATGTCCGTGAGTGATCATCTGGCGCGCCTGAGCTCTGCTGGTTGCCAATTTGAGCCGATATACGGTATTATCCAAACGACGCTCAAGCAAACTCAACAAATTTTCTCCCGGAACACCTTCTCGGGCCTTAATCGCAATGCTAAAAAAACGACGGAACTGCTTTTCGCGCAGGCCATACATTTCTTTAACTTTCTGTTTTTCACTCAGCTGCTTACCATATTCTGACTGTTTTCGTGCCGGGCGCTTACTTTGTGAAGGCTGATTCTCTTTGTTCACCGGATCATTCTGCTTGATCTCTTTTCCATAGGTACCTTATGCAATTATAAATCTTATACGCGACGTTTTTTAGGAGGACGGCAACCGTTGTGAGGAAGCGGAGTTACATCTCGCAATACTGAGACATTAAGCCCCGATGCCTGGAATGAGCGCACCACTGAATCGCGGCCGGAGCCCGGTCCTTGCATATTCACTTCAACAGTACGGATGCCCATACCCACCATCTCTTTGCCCAGAATAGAACCAATCTGGCCGGCGGCAAAGGGAGTTCCCTTGCGTGCGCCTTTAAAGCCAAGTTTTCCTGAGCTGTTTCTTAACAGAACATCACCATCGGGGGTGGTGACAGAAACCAGCGTATTATTGAAGGTAGATTTAATATGCGCAACCGCTGTATCTACCTGTTTTCTGACTTTTTTAGTCTTTTTTTTGTAAGCCATCTGTAACGATACCTCTAATACCTAACAATTATTTCTTAGTAACTTTTTTCTTCAATGCGATTGCCGAACCTGCTTTACGCGGTCCTTTACGGGTACGCGCATTCGTTTTGGTACGCTGGCCACGAACCGGCAACCCTTTTTTATGGCGCAATCCACGATAGCTACCAATCTCTTGAAGACGTTTAATATTCAGCGTAATATCTCTGCGCAGTTCACCCTCGGTGGTATAGTTACCGGAAACTTCTTTAGAAATCTGTGCAACTTCAGCATCAGTAAGATCTTTTACGCGTTTATTAAAATCGATTTTTAATTTATTGAGAATATGTTGAGATGACGTGAGCCCAATACCGAATAGGTAGGTGAGCGCATATTCAATTCTTTTATTTGTCGGTAAATTAACACCTTCAATTCGTGCCATAGAATTCCTTAATTTTCCTATCCTTGACGCTGTTTGTGACGAGCATTTTTCTTGCAAATAACACGCACCACACCTTTACGCTTGATAAAGCGACAGCTTTTACAAATCTGTTTTACTGAAGTTCTTACTTTCATCCAAGTACCCTTTAGGACCTATCTTGCTGTTAGTTTTTATATCTCAAAACAATTCTTCCGCGCTTCAAATCATAGGGTGATAGTTCAAGCGCCACCCGATCTCCGGGTAAAATTTTTATATAGTGCATGCGCATTTTTCCCGACACATGCCCCAGCACTTCATGGCCACCCTCAATTTCCACGCGAAACATCGCATTGGGCAATGTTTCTTTTACCACACCATCAACTTTTATTACTTCTTCTTTTTGTTTATGTTCATGTTTATGTGACATATAAAATTTTACCCATTACTTCTGGTTAATACTTTTGGTCCATCAGTGGTAATTGCAACCGTATCTTCAACATGCGCGGCTAAGCTTTTATCGACCGTTTTAACGGTCCAGCCATCATCGGTGACATACACCTTATAATGCCCTTGAGTAATCATCGGCTCAATGGCAAAGGTCATTCCCACTTGCAACAGTGGGCCTTTACCGGGAGTGCCATAATTTAAAATTTCAGGATCCTCGTGCATCCGTTTGCCAATCCCATGGCCGGCAAAATCCCGCACCACGCCAAATCCGTGCTTTTCTACTTCGGTCTGAATAGCCGCTGAGATATCTCCCAAACGATTACCGGCGCGCGCCTGATTGATACCACTTTTTAATGCACTTTCTGCAACCGCAACTAAAGCAGCTGCATCTTTTGAAGGAGTACCAATAAAAAAGGCTCGCGCCATATCAGCGCAATACCCCTCATGAGACGCACACACATCAACCTTTACCAAATCACCCTTTTTTACAATTCTTGAAGCGGAAGGCACACCGTGCACCACTTCATCATTCACTGAGATGCAGCTGACATGATTATATCCGCGATATCCCAGTGATTTGGAAAGCAAATTTTTTTCTTTAAGCAAACGCGCAATTTCAGCATCAATATCCGCGGTTGACATGCCTTGGGCAAGTGTCAACGCATCAAAAACAGATCGCAAAAGCATTCCTGCTTTTTCCATTTTTGCCACGGAACTTTTACTTTTGATGCTAATCATAGCTCTTTGGCCCCTACCAATTGCTTAAAATCTTCAAACACCTGTTCCCACGAACGCTCCCCCTTAAATTCGCTCACGGCAACGGGCGCTTGTTTATAAAAAAGCATCAGCTCGCGCTCATGCTTATGATATGTTTGCAACCGTTCCTTAGCTGCCATTACTTCATCATCGGTGCGCCGCCCTAATGGACCGGAACAAACATCACATATCATCTCACGCATCGGCTTGCGAGATCCCTGATTGCTGGAGTATACCTCCTGGCAATCTTTATTGAGACACACTAAACGATGAGAGATACGATCAATGACCACATCATCAGAAACAAAAAAACGAATCACCTGCACCCGTACCTGTGGCATACGTTCTTGAAAAAAACTCTGCAAAGCTTGGGCTTGAGCAACCGTTCGAGGATAACCGTCCAAAATGATATTATCTGTTTCATTGATGATGGTGATGAACCAGTCATGAACCATTGCATTTATGAGATTATCTGAAACCAGTTTACCAGATTTTAGGGCAAAATCTATCTGTTTACCGATTTCGGTTTGCTCAGCAATGTGCTTCCTACACAGGTTACCGGTTGAAAGCTGAACCCACCCCAGCGTCTTGGTGCACAGATGAGAAAGAGTCCCTTTACCGGACCCTGGCGGACCAATGAAGATAAAGACATTTTTAGTAGGGCTCAACGCTCACCCCTCATCTTCATGCGGCCGGTGGTAAGAAATCCTTCATAGCGGTGCTCAATCAGGTAAGATTCAATCTGCGCGGCAGTATCAAGCGCCACGCCCACCACGATCAATAGGGAGGTTCCTCCCAGGTTGAAAGGCATCTGAACAAACATTCTTAAAATATTAGGCAAAAGGGCCAGAATCGCCAGATATATGGCGCCAACCAAGCCAATGCGCGTTAAGATATAATTGAAAAATTCTGAGGTTTTGCGGCCCGGGCGCAACTCCCGGAATATGGCCACCGCTCTTTTTCATGTTGTCTGCCAACTCATCCGGGTTATAGACTAAGGCAGTGTAAAAGAATGAGAAGAAGATAATGAGCACAAATTCGATCACGTTATATAAAATACCGGTCGGAGTCATACTCTCAGAAATCCACTTGAAAAAAGCAAATTTGCCCGAGAGCAGTCGCTGCGGCAAACATGGGAATATTGAGCACGGCGCCGGCAAAAATAACCGGCATAACGCCCGGCACGTTTATTTTAAAGGGAATATAGGTGCTTTGGCCACCAAACACGCGCTGACCAACCACTCGGCGCGTATATTGCACCGGAATTTTACGTTCACCTTTTTCCAAGGAACACAATGCAGGCGGCAATCGCAATAAAAAGAGCCACTAATGCCATACTCAGATATCCGTTAACCAATCCCTCTGGGCCTGATAGATTGTTTTGAGAGCATCTTCAGGAATCGCGCCACAATCCCGGCAAAGATTATCATGCTACTACCATTGCCCAACCCAAAGAGTGAAATTTGCTCACCCAGCCACATCACAAACAGAGAACCCACTGTTAATAGATGATACAAGAGAAGCCTAAAACCCCAACCAGGATCAAGCACAAGATTGTTGCTCTCCAAGATAAAGGCAAGGCTCAAGCTTTGCACAATACCAACGCCTAAGGTAAGGTAACGGGTATATTGATTAATAATCTTACGACCATACTCGCCCTCTTTTTGCAGCAGCTCCAATGCCGGAATGGTCATCGTGGCCATCTGCATCATAATTGAGGCAGTAATATAGGGAGTAATCCCCAGCGCAAACAATGCACCATTTTGCAACATACCGCCTGAAAACAGATCGATATATTTAAAAATGCCACCGAGGGTGCTTGCTTGTTCCATCATAGCGCGCAAGGCGGCAATATCGATACCAATCAACGGTATGTGCGCACCTAATGCGGTACACGATCAAAAGCCCCAAAGTATACAGAACTTTTCTGCGTAGCTCGGAAATATAGAAAATATTTATAAAGTTACTGAACAAAACCATGGCTTCACATCTCCTTTGGTAATATCGCCTGCCCACCACAGTCTTGAATTGCTTTCGATGCAGATTCGCTGAACGCGTCTGCGGACACCATCAATTTTTTAGTTAATGTTCCGTTACCCAAAATTTTAATCGCTACACGGTAACCTTTGGGAACTTTGATGACTCCTTTTTCGACCAATGAAGCAGTATCAACCGTTGCGCCGGCATCAAAGGCACGTTCTAAATCTTTAAGATTGACCACCAGCGTTTCGGTTTGGAACTCATGATTATTGAATCCGCGCTTTGGCAAACGGCGGTATAATGGCATCTGGCCACCTTCATAACCGATACGGACATAGCCACCAGAACGCGCTTTTTGACCCTTGTGGCCTTTTCCTGAGGTGCCGCCGAGCTTGCCGCCACGGCCAACACGTTTTCTTTTTTTAACCAATGTTTTTAGTGAATGCAATCCAACCATTATTTGCTCCCGCCAACAAGTTCTTGTATTGTTTTACCACGCAGTTTTGCCAAATCGGATGCGGAACGCAGTTGAGCAAATGCATTGAGCGTTGCCTTGGCCACATTTTTAGCATTGGAAGAACCTAAAGATTTAGCTAGAACGTCTTTTACTCCCGCTGCTTCCATAATTTTTCTCACTGCACCACCGGCAATCAGACCGGTACCTTTGTATGCCGGACGAATTACCACGCGGCTTGCGCCATGCCGGCCCAACACATCATACGGAAGTGTGGTGCCGCGCAGCGCAACAGTAATCAGATTTTTACGCGCCTGACTGGTAGCCTTAGCAATTGCAAGATTAGGTTCACGACTTTTTCCCAATCCCAAACCAACTTGGCCTGCTTCAGGATTTCCTGAAACAACCAATGCTGAGAATGAAAAAGTTTTACCACCCTTGGTCACTTTAGTAACCCGAGCAACATGCACCACAAAATCTACAAAATTACTGGCTTTTTTATTTTCTGCCATTATTGATCCCAAAACCTTGATACTAAACGTTTAGTCCGCCTTCACGCAAGTCCATCAGCCAATGATTTAACTCTTCCATGATAGAGAAAGTGGCCACGGTCAAATACAACCGATTCAATACCTGCTTTCTTTGCGCGTTTTGCCAATTCTATTCCAACGGCATGAGCCTTTTTCTTTTTATCGCCCTTGAGGGTATCCAGCTCTAATGTTGAGCAGCTGGCTACCGTTGCATGTTTTTCATCATTGATGACTTGCGCATAAATATGATTGAGGCTCTTGAACACTGAAACACGCGCTTTACCTGCTGTTTTTAAACGGCTGCGCACACGCAATTGTCTTTTCGCTTTTCTTGTTTGAACTTTTCTCTCTAAACTCACGAGAACACCTATTATCTATTAAGCTGCTGCTTTTGTTTTACCCGCTTTACGCGCGATAACTTCTGTTTCTAATTTTACGCCGGTTCCCTTGTATGGTTCAGGTGGTCGCAAGGCACGCACTTGAGAGCATACTTGTCCTAATAGCTCTCTATCGGATGAGCGAAACACTAAACGCTGACCGGTTTTATCAACTTCCAAGGTAACTTCTTTAGGCAATTGAAAATCAATCTTATGGCTAAAGCCCAGTGAAAATACCACTTTATTACCCGCAACGACCGCTTTGAAGCCCAATCCGTTAATGAGTATCACTTTATCAAACTCTTGCTGGCACCCTTTAATTTTATTTGCCAATAGGGCGCGATTAAGCCCCCAGATACGATTGGCATCACCGAAACTCTTACCGCTTTTTTCATAGGTAAGGGAAAGTTGCGTACCATCCAAGGATGCTGACATTTGCTCCGGCAATACAAATACACCTGAGCCTTTTTTGCCGCTAAAGTGTATCTCTTTGCCTTTAATTTCGATTTTTGCTGTACCTATATCAATAGGTTTTCTGCCAATTTTAGACATATTTTACCCTTACCAAACAGTGCACATAACTTCGCCACCGATGCCCAATTCTTTAGCTTGCTTATGGGAGATTATCCCTTTGCTGGTAGTCAAAATTGAAACACCCAAACCACCGATTACCGGTTTAATATTGATCGCGCCTTTATAGGAGCGTCTTCCCGGCGTGCTGATCCGCTTTATTTCATGAATTACCGATTCACCGTCAACATACTTCAAAAAGACTTTAATACATTTTTTTGAATCTTGGTCAACAGCCACCGCATCTTTGATAAAGCCTTCATCTTTTAAAATGGTAGCAACTTCCATCTTAAGGCGTGAGTGAGGGGCAAGCACAAATGATTTCGATGCCATTAAGCCATTGCGAATAATAGTCAGAAAATCACCGATTACATCTATAGACATTCATATCCTTTATAATAAGTTTTACCAGCTTGTCTTTTTAACACCGGGAAGAAGACCATCAAGGGCCATTTTCCTAAAGCACAGACGACACAGCATAAACATGCGCATATAACCGCGTGGTCTGCCACAAAGCTTACAACGATTCTTTGCTCGCGATGAGAATTTTGGAGTTCTATTTGTTTTTTCAATGAGCGCTTTTTTCGCCATTCTATTTTCCTATCTATCAATTACTATGCTTTACGAAACGGCATGCCGAACTCTTTGAGTAATCTCACGGCACTGTTCATCGGTAACAGCAGTGGTACAAATGGTTACATTAAGACCAAACAGCTTCTGATTGACGTCATAACTTACTTCAGGAAATATTGTAGTTTCCTTAAGACCAAGATTGTAGTTACCTCTTCCATCAAATGAAACCGGAACTCCTTGAAAATCTCGCATTTTTGGCAAACTTAAATTGATCAGCTTATCCAAAAAGTTATACATATTTTTTTTGCGTAACGTTACTTTAACGCCAATCGGCATTCCCGCACGCAATTTAAAGCCGGCAATCGACTTTTTGGCTAATGTTCTGACCGGCGCCTGACCAGATATTTTTTGGACTGTGTCCATGACCGCCTGCAATATTTTATTATCACTGATGGCATCTTTTACGCCAACATTGAGAACGATCTTAGACAGTTTAGGCACTTCCATAACATTCTTCAGATTCAGATTCTTCTGAATGTTCTTGCGTAATGTGCTAGTGTATAACTCTTCAAGCCGGGCTTTTCCGCGAGCTTTTTCCATGGTATTTTTTCCTACAACCATAATTAGAATATCTCTTCACAGCGATTGCAAACACGCACCCTATTGCCACCTTCAATTACCTTGCTATTCACACGGCAGGGAACTTTACAAGCGGTACAAACCGGCATTACCAAGCGATGCATTGATATGCTGCTCTTCTTTTCGTATACCGGGAGTTTCGCCCTGTTTACGAGCTTTTACATGGCGGGTGACCATCGCAATATCTTTTACTAAAACTTTACCCTTTTTAGGTAAAACTTCAACAACAGTGCTTTTCTTATCTTTATATTTTCCTGATAACACAACAACCGTGTCGTTTTTCTTAATTCGCGCAACCATATTTATTCCTTATGCAACCTCAGGGGCCAACGACACAATTTTAGGAAAATTAGCACGCAATTCACGCGCAACCGGTCCAAAAATACGAGTAGCCACCGGCTCTTTCTCGCCCTTTTCGCCTTTTACAATTACCGCTGCATTTTCACTAAAACTAATATACGAACCATCATCTCTGCGATACGGCTTTACTACCCGCACCACAACCGCCTCGACAATCTGCTTCTTCTTAACGATGCCACCGGGAATCGCCTCTTTGACCGCGCATTTTACCAGATCGCCTAGCTCAGCACATTTTTTACGGGTACTACCCACAATTGAAATAACGCGCATTTTTTTGGCGCCGGAGTTATCGGCAATTTCTAAATTTGTTTCTTTTTGAATACTCACGATTTACTCCTGGCTTGCTGCTGCCGGTTTTACGACCTGCTTAAGATACATATATTTTGTTTTTGAAACCGGCCGACCCTCGTAAAATTCTACGATGTCACCAATTTTAGCGGCCTCTTTTTCATCGTGAACTTTATACTTTTTCACGCTTCTCATAATTTTTGAGAACTCTCCCTGAGCAAAAGTACGCTCAGTTTTTACCACAAGCGTTTTATCCATTTTATCGGATACTACCGTACCGGTATAAAGCCGTTTTGTTCAGTTTTTGACACCTTTTTGACGCAATGCCGTTAAGGTACGCGCAATATTTTTACGAGATTTTTTAAACTGCGAATAGTCTTTAACATGCGAAGTGCTAGAATTCAATCTCAAAGTAAAATATTCACGTCGCAGTGAATCGAGCTTTAAGGCAAGATCCTTAATCTCAAGCTGTTTTAATGTATCTTTTAATGCGGTGATTTTCATCTTCTTTGCCCTAAATTATGCTGCTGTCTGGTCTGTTTTTTTCACAAACTTGGTCTTCACCGGCAATTTGTAAGTCGCAGAGAGCAATGCTTTACGCGCTTCCACTTCCGTCATTCCCGCCACTTCACAAATCACTCGTCCTCGTTTTACCACAGAAACCCACAACTCCGGATTACCCTTACCCTTACCCATACGAGTTTCAGCAGGCTTTTTGGTTACCGGCTTATCGGGAAAGATACGTAAATAAAACTTTCCGGTTTTGGGTAACTTACGGGCAACGGTAATACGCATCGATTCAATCTGTTGCGCCGTGACCCAGCACGGCTCAACTGCTTGTAAGCCATATTCTCCAAAAGCAACGTCACGCGCGCCCTTGGAAAGACCCTTCATATTACCGCGCTGCACTTTTCTAAACTTTGTTTTTTTTGGCATCAACATAATTGCATCCTAATTAATAACCTGCCTGCTGGTATTCACCTTTGCAGATCCAGACTTTAACCCCGATTTTTCCGTACGTGGTTAGCGCTTCAGCGAAACCATAATCAATATCAGATCTGATAGTATGCAACGGAACTGAGCCAACACGGGTCCATTCTTCACGCGCAATTTCAGCGCCATTCAAACGGCCCGAACAACAAATTTTTATTCCTTTTGCTCCACTTTTCATCGCGGAAATCGCAGCCCGTTTCATCGCTTTTTTAAAGCTGCCTCGCTTTACCAACTGTTCAGCAATATTCTTAGCAACCAAGACCGCGTCCATCTCAGGATTTTTTACTTCCTGGACAGAAACTTCCACATTCTTTTTATTCCAGCGGCGCGCCAGTTCAGTGCGCAAGAAATCGATATCCTGCCCGCGCTTACCAATCACAATTCCAGGTCTTCCTGAATGGAGGGTAATACGCATATTGTCATCGCCCGCTTTTTCGATCTCAATATTAGAGATTTCGGCACCTTCTAAAGCTGAACCGAGAAACTTTCTAATCTGGAAATCTTCTAAAACTTCTTTACCGTATGATTTGCGAGCAAACCAACGCGAATTCCAATTTCGGTAAATACCTAATCTAAATCCTACTGGATTAACCTTTTGACCCACGGTTTTCCTTACTCATAACAGGTTCGACAATAACACTTAAGTGGCTCAGACGTTTGCGATAGATGTTTGCTCTGCCCATTGCCCCCGGCTTAAAATAACGGAACATCGGGCCTTGATCAATACGAATATCTCTAATAACCAATTCGGATAAATCAAGGTTTTGCAATGACTTAGCATTTGCGGCAGCTGA
The DNA here is from genome assembly GCA_963836585.1 of uncultured bacterium. GTDB lineage: Bacteria > Babelota > Babeliae > Babelales > Vermiphilaceae > BTUB01. The sequence goes on along the minus strand of CAWIJV010000001.1, from coordinate 300,715 downwards.
CTGAATCAGTTTATGAATAGGAACTGCTTTTTTCAGTGCGCAGGTGTTTAACCAATTTAAGGCATAAGCCACATTCTTACCTCTTACCACATCGGCAAGCGGACGCATCTTAAAGTGCGAAATACGAACATAGCGAGCCTTGGCGACAAATTGCATGCTCAAAACCTCTGATATAGCTTTAACTAATCTTTAAAATATTTTTAATGTTCCTCAACAAATGTACCCTATTTAGCAACGATGGGCAACCTATTTAGCAGGTGTAGCTTTAGCTGCCGCAGCCGGAGCCGAAGTAGGAGCCGGAGCGCCGCCTTCAACACCCTCTGTTTTTCTCTGTCCGCTATGGACACGGAAGGTACGCGTTGGCGAAAATTCACCAAAATAATGGCCCACCATATTTTCAGTCACAAAGACCGAGACAAATTTTTTACCATTATGCACGGCAATCGTGAGTCCAACAAATTCCGGCAACACCATAGATCTTCTGGACCAGGTTTTGATCACATCGCGCTTGCCGGAAGATTTAACTTTCTCCACCTTAGCAAGCAGTGATGCATCAACAAAAGGACCTTTTTTTGCAGATCGTGCCATTCTATGACCTCTAATTCTTATTTACGTCTTTTAATAATTAACGGATTTTTACGGGTACGGGTCTTGGTTCCTTTACATCCTTTGCCCCACGGAGTCATCGGATGTGAACCTGATTTGGATCGTCCTTCACCACCACCATGCGGGTGATCAACGGGGTTCATCGCCATACCGCGAACGGATGAACGGAACCCACGATAACGAGTACGCCCTGCTTTACCCCAATTGATATTTTGGTGCTCAGCATTGCCTAATACCCCAATGGTTGCCCAACATTCCAAGGGAACCATCCGAATTTCACCGGACGGCATCTTAAGAGTGGCATAGGTATCGGTCTTTGCCATCAACTGCACTGATGCGCCAGCACTGCGAGCCAATTTGCCCCCAGATCGTGGCGTAATTTCAATGTTATGAAGCTGGAACCCAACCGGAATATTGCGAATCGGCAAGCAGTTGCCCACTTTAGCCTCAACATTTTCTCCCGCCATTATGGTGCTGCCCACTCCCAACCCTTCGGGCAACAAGATATATTTTTTTGCGCCGTTGAGATAAAAGACCAGACCAATACGCACATTGCGATTTGGATCATATTCTACTGCTTTAATAGTCCCGGCTATATCGCGCTCACCACGCTGAAAATCGATCATACGATAGCGTTGATACGCACCGCCGCCACGATGGCGCACGGTAATGCGCCCATAGGCATTGCGACCACCATGCTTTCGCAGGCCACGAACCAAAGAACGCTCAGGCGTAGTTTTGGTAATATCGCTGGTGTCCAAATACGTCTGGAAACGTAAGGATGAGTTGCGGGGTCTTTTTGAGATTATTGCCATGTTTGCTAACCCTTATGCTTTAGTCACGTTTTCAGACGGCACCACATGCGCACCTGATTGATCCAACAGATCAAGAGAATATCCATCAGCCAACGTTATAATCGCTTTTTTTACAAGAATTCCCGTGATCGTTTTGCCACGAACTCTCTTATTTTTACCCTTGCGGATCACAACGCTTACTTTATCAACTTTAACATTGAAAAGCTTTTCCAGCGCTTCCTTAATCATCGGCTTATTGGCCGCAGGATGAACCCGAAGCGCAAGTTTTTTATACAGCTTATTCAGCTTGTAGGCTTTGTCTGAAATGACCGGCCCAACTATGATATCATAAATACTTAAGTCCATTGTGAAACCATCTGTTTAAAGTGCTCAAGATCTCTTTTGAGGACAACCCAACGGTTTCCATTGATTAGATCATACGCATTCGGCTGATCAAAAAATAAGATCTGTACGTTTGGAATATTAATAAAGGAGGTATAGCTCACTTGATCGTGCACCGGCAAGAAAAGAACTACCTTTTCTTGATGAAGATTATTATCCTTCAAAAGCTTGAATGCCTGTGCCGTTTGCGGCTTGGAAAGGGCTACATTCCAATCAAGAGCCACCACTTTTTTCTCGTCAAGAAAGTTAAATAAAATAGCGTTGAGTACATTTTTTCTTACCTGTACCCCGGTTTTAAGAACTCGTGTACGCGCTTGCGGCCCAAAAGTTACGCCACCGCCACGCCACAATGGTGAACGAGCAGATCCGGCACGTGCGCGACCGGTACCCTTTTGCTTCCACGGTTTTTTATTGGAATAGGCAACATCAGCACGCCCTTTGCAAGCAACGGTACCTTGACGCCAATTTTGCAACAACGTGCGGATATAGATAGCCATTGATGCGGGTGAAACTTCTTTGCGTGCATCTGAAAGATTCAATTCAGCAGGAGTAAGAGTATGCAACAAAGCAGCGGCTTTATTTTCTGTTGATTTGATTACCTTTTGTTTGCTCATACATTATCCAATGATTTTCTGATGCACACTAATGAACCGGATTTTCCGGGAACCGATCCTTTTACCAGCACAACATTCGCATCGGTGTTAACTGAAACAACTTCCAAGTTTCTCATCACTTGCGCGTCAGCGCCCATGTGCCCCGGGAACTTTTTACCTTTAATAATTCTTCCTTGCGAACGGTATGAGCTGCTTGAACCCGGTCTTTTACCCATATTTGAACCGTGACTTCCGGGAGCTCCTTTAAAGTTGTGACGTCTTACCACACCGGCAAATCCACGACCAATCGTGGTACCGGCGATGTCAACAAACTGACCAACGGCTACCGCTTGATTCAATTCAATCGATTGACCGATTTGCAGTGAAGCAACATCACCCTCAAACACAATCTCGCGCAGATGATAAAAATATTTTTTAGCATCGGTGAGCCATTCTTTCTCAAACGGCTTTTGATTAAAACGATTTTTGATCAACCCGACTTGAACGGCATTATAGCCATCCCGTTCGGCTGTCTTAATATTCGTTACCACCCAATGTGAAACGTCAATGGCGGTTACCGGAACAACTATATTGCCCGAAAACACCTGGGTCATTCCAATTTTTTTACCCCAAAATCTTGCTGCTGCCATATAAATAACCTTCCTACTTAATTTCCACATCAACACCGGATGAAATATTTAATTTCATCAAGGCATCCATAGTCTGATCTGATGGGGCAACGATATCTAAAATACGTCGATGCGTGGTTAACTCAAATTGCTCACGTGATTTTTTATCAATGTGTGGTGATCGTAACACAGTAAAACAACGCCTTTTATTAGGCATAGGAACAGGTCCCATCAACTGGGAGCCTGTTCTTTTAACTGTGGAAACAATCTGCTTCGTTGCTTTGTCGAGCAACTGATGATCGTACGATTTTAACGTCAGACGAATCTTCTGTTTTTTCATCAATGTTCCAATTACTTAATAATTTCAGTAACAACACCTGATCCAACAGTTCGTCCGCCTTCACGAATTGCAAAACGAAGATCTTTATCCATCGCAACGCTCGCAATCAATTCAACATTCAAATCAACGTTGTCGCCCGGCATCACCATTTCGCGGCCTGCAGGGAGTGTTACCACACCGGTAACGTCAGTTGTTCTGAAATAAAATTGCGGCTTGTAACCATTGAAGAATGGGCTATGACGGCCACCTTCTTCTTTGCTCAAGATATAGACTTTGCATTTGAACTTATCATGCGGATTAATGCTGCCCGGTTTAGCCAACACCATACCCCGTTCAATTTCTTCTTTCTTCAAACCACGCAAGAGCAAACCGGCATTATCGCCCGCTTGACCTTCGTTGAGTTCTTTACGGAACATTTCAACGCCGGTGACAACCGTTTTCAAGCGTTTGCCAAAACCGACCACTTCAACTTCTTCACCAATTTTAACTTTACCTTGTTCAATTCTGCCGGTGGCAACGGTACCACGACCTGAAATTGAGAAGACCGATTCGATAGGCATCAAGAACGGTTTTTCAATATCACGTTTTGGTTCTGGAATATCAGCATCCACTGCGGCCAACAGTTTGTCGATGGCAAGCGCACCCAATTCACCCGCGTCGCCGCTGAGCGCTTTGGTTGCTGAACCACGAATTACCGGAATCTTATCACCCGGGAAATCATATTTTTTCAAGAGATCGCGGATTTCTTCTTCAACCATGTCGATCATTTCTTTATCATCGACCATGTCGCATTTATTCAAGAAAACAACGAGCGATGGAACACCCACGTTTTTAGCCAAAACGATATGTTCACGAGTTTGAGGCATCGCACCATCTGATGCAGAAACCACCAAGATCGCGCCATCCATTTGCGCCGCACCGGTGATCATGTTTTTTACATAGTCGGCGTGGCCAGGACAGTCAACGTGCGCATAGTGACGTTTTTCCGTTTCATACTCTACGTGTGAAGTTGCGATGGTAATACCACGCGCTTTTTCTTCTGGTGCATTATCAATAGAATCGTAGGCGCGCGCTTGCGCTAAACCTTTTTTTGCCAAATGGGTGGTAATTGCCGCGGTCAATGTTGTTTTACCGTGGTCAACGTGTCCAATCGTTCCCACATTTAAGTGCGGCTTTTTACGTTCAAATTTACCTGCCATCGTTTCTCCTAAAACTGTAATACTTTATTTATAACTATTTATTCTTAACAACTGCTTCTTCGATACTCTTTGGCGCTTCAGCATAGTGCTTAAACTCCATTGAATAGCTTGCGCGACCCTTGGTCATTGATCGCAACTCTGTCGCGTAACCAAACATTTCACCGAGTGGCACTTCAGCATTAATCACTTGATTAACGCCTCTCATCTCCATTCCTTGAATTTTGCCGCGCTTGGAGCTCAAGCCACCCATCACATCACCCATATACTCTTCCGGTGTTTCCACCTCAACCTGCATTATCGGTTCGAGTAGTACCGGTGACGCTTTGGCGCATCCGCTTTTGAATGCCATAGAGGCAGCAATTTTGAAAGCCATTTCAGAAGAGTCGACATCATGGTAAGACCCATCGGTTAACGTTGCTTTGATATCAACGGTCGGATAGCCACCAAGAACCCCTGTTGTAATAGCTTCTTCAAGTCCCTTTTCTACCGCAGGAATATATTCACGAGGAACCGTTCCGCCCACGATACCATTTACAAACTCAAAGCCTTTACCGCGTTCCATCGGTTCAAGTTTGAGCCATACATGTCCATACTGACCGCGTCCACCGGATTGCCGAATAAACTTCCCTTCAACCTCAACCAGTTTTTGGATCGTTTCTTTATAAGCAACCTGCAACTTGCCTTGGACTACGTCGATTTTATGGTCACGTCGTAATAAGTCAACCTTAATTTCAAGATGTAATTCCCCCATCCCTTCTATAACGGTTTGTCCCGTTTCTTCATTGTAGGAGAATCTAAATGACGGATCTTCTTGCATCAATTTTCTGAGCGTAAGAACCATCTTTTCATAATCAGCCTTATTGCGCGGCTCAATAGAAGCAGAAATAACCGGCGCCGGTATATCGATGGACTCTAAATAGATCACCGTATTTTCCGCACACAATGTGTCACCGGTTGTTGCTTCTTTCACGCCAACAATAGCTGCAATATCGCCCGCACGCACTGCATCAATCTCTACGCGCTGGTTCGCATGCATACGCACCAATCGGCTCACGCGCTCTTTTGATCGCGCGCGAGAATTATAAACATAAGAACCTGCCTTAAGTTCACCCGAATAGACCCGAATAAAGTTCAGAACTCCCACAAACGGATCGGTCATGATCTTAAATACCAATGCGCTGAAAGGCGCTTTTGGATCGGAAGGAATTTGAATCTCTTCCTTCTTTTCATTCATGCCGGTAACCGACGGACGATCAATCGGGGAAGGCAAATAATCTATCACCGCATCCAACACCAGCTGGACACCTTTATTTTTAAACGCCGTGCCACAAAAGGCCGGTACAATTTTTCTGGCAATCACGCCTTTGCGCAGCGCTGCTTTAATTTCATCGTTGCTAATTTCTTGCTCATTCAAGAATTTTTCAGCCACCTGATCATCAACTTCGGCAGCCGCTTCAATAATTTTGGTGCGCAGCTCTTTAATTTTTTCTTGGAACTCGGCCGGCGCATCAGACCAGATCACATTGGTGCCCATTTCGCCTTCAAAGTGGGCCATCTTGGCCGTGAGCACATCAATAATACCATTAAAATCTTCAGAAACACCCACCGCGATTTGCATCGCGACCGCATTAGCGCCTAATTTATTTTTAATGTCAGCAACTACGCGCGGAAAATCAGCACCGATGCGATCCATCTTATTCGCAAAAATAAGACGCGGCACATGGTAACGATTTGCTTGGCGCCATACCGTTTCGGATTGAGGTTGCACCCCATCGACACCACTAAAGACCGCGATTACGCCATCGAGTACGCGGAGCGAACGCCCCACTTCGATGGTAAAGTCAACGTGTCCCGGCGTATCGATGATATTAATATGATAGCCTTTCCATTCGCAGGTGGTTGCCGCAGAGGTGATGGTAATACCCCGCTCACGCTCTTGCACCATCCAGTCCATGGTGGTTTCACCTTCGTGAACCTCACCAATCTTGTGTGTGATACCGGTATAAAACAGTATGCGCTCGGTAACCGTGGTTTTGCCCGCATCAATGTGCGCGGCAATCCCAATATTTCTATAACGCTCTAATGGAGTACTCATAGCTACCTTTAGTTACCAAGCAAAGTGTGAGAAGGCACGATTTGATTCGGCCATTCTGTGAACATCTAATTTTTTCTTAAACGCGCCGCCGCGACCTTCAGCCGCATCCAGCAACTCATAAGCAAGCCTGATGCCCATTGTTTTATCAGAGCGATCAGAAGCCGCTTCGATCAACCAGCGCATCGCCAACGCGCGCCCTCTATCTTGAGCCACTTCCATAGGAATTTGGTAAACGCTACCACCCACACGGCGCGGGCGCACTTCCACCAGAGGAATCAGCTGCTCAAAACCTTTATAAAAAATGTCGAGCGCTTTATTTTTGTCGCCCTGGGTTTTCTTGATCAGGATATCGATGGCATCATATACGATGTCACGCGAGATGCTTTTTTTGCCGCGTTCCATGACCACGTTGATAAGCTTTTGAATCATCTGCGATCCATAGCGTGGATCAACACCAATGTCTCGCTTTAAAATATTTTTTTTACGTCTTGGCATATGATTACCTTACTTTTATTTAGGACGCTTAGCGCCATAGAGAGAGCGAGACTGACGTCGTTTTTCAACACCAGCACAATCCAATGCACCGCGAACAATATGATATTTTACGCCCGGCAAGTCTTTTACTCTACCGCCCCGAACCAATACCACCGAGTGTTCTTGGAGGTTATGACCTTCACCGCCGATGTAGGCAGTTACTTCGATGCCGGTTGACAACTTTACACGCGCCACCTTACGAAGCGCTGAGTTTGGCTTTTTTGGGGTGGTGGTAAATACTCTGGTGCACACGCCACGAGATTGCGGCGCGCCCTTAAGAGCGGAACTTTTTGACTTGGATTTAGCGCTAACGCGACCAAACCGACAAAGCTGGTTTATCGTGGGCATAGTATAAAAATCCTACACGGTTTTAGGTTGATAACTTTGTATAAAAACATAGTTTATAAAATTTGTTACTATAAGTAGAAGTATTCTACTTGTTTTTGCGTTTTTTTCAAGGAGAAAATAGCAAAATAGACGCATATTAGACTTCGTTTTGGCTTAGTGCTATCTTAGCAGGGCATCGCCTATTGTCAATTATAATATCCCAAAGCCCACCGTTCGTCCTGAGTAGCCCGCAGGGCATATCGAAGGATAGTTCGATACAACGCCTTCGGCGTCACTCACCACGAACGGATGGGATAACATTTTAGGAGCCTCGAGCATGGATCTATTCCGTTCTATTACTTTTATTGCGCACAACTTTACCTTCATCATCATCGGATTGATCGGAATCAATTTTGTGGTAGGGTTCCATGAACTCGGGCATTTTTTGTTTTGCAAACTTTTTAACATCCGCACCCCCACTTTCTCCCTGGGTTTTGGTCCTATTTTAGCCAGCAAAAAAATCGGCGGCACCACTTTTGCCTTTTCTGCCCTCCCCCTGGGCGGCTATGTTGAAATCGCCGGTTCAGCCGAAATGGGCCAAGGGCAACAAAAAGAGGCGCATGCTACTGATGCTCACTCATTTGCCCGCAAGCCATACTATCAAAAACTGCTCGTAATGGCCGGCGGCATTCTGTTTAATCTCATGTTTGCTTACTTCGCACTCATTATGCTGTTTTGGTTTGGCTTGCCCAAAACCGAGTTTCTTTATCCGCGCAATGCCAACACGGTGATTGAAAAAGTTCAAGAAAATTCTCCGGCTGCCCAAGCCAAGCTCCACCCGGGGGATCGCCTGACGGCTATCAATGGCACTCGCCTAAACGAGGATGCCTTTAAAGCGTATAAGATGATCGCGGCCATGCCCGGGCAAGCCATAACCGTTACCGTGCAAAGAGAGAGCCAAGAAATTGAAATTCCGGTTACTTTGGAAACTAAGCAAGCCGGGAGCGAAGCGGTTGGCGCCCTGGGAGTCGTCTTCCAGATCACCGGCACGCAACCCACTTCACTGGCCAATGCTTTTAGTCAAGGAGTTGCCCTGGCTAATGCCTACATCAAAAATACCGCGCTTGCCATCAAAAATATCTTCGTAAAACGGGACGTGAGCAAAATGGGCGGGCCATTAATGGTGATCTCTGAAACGGTAAAAGCGGCCGGCCAGAGCTTCCCGGTGTTCCTCTTTTTCCTGGCGATCATTAGCATCAATTTGGCGGTACTCAATCTGATTCCGTTGCCAATTTTGGATGGCGGGCAAATAGCGCACTATACCATCGAGGCGATTATTGGCCGACCATTGCCCACCAAAATGCGCGAATATATCCATATTGGCAGCTGGCTGCTGATCATGGGGCTCATTCTATATCTGAGCGCACAGGATATCTATAAAATCATCAAATCTTACATGCCCTAGACAGCTATAAGCCCCCTTCGAAAAGCATTTTATTTTCAGTTAGGCAATTGATTGACAGTCATTTTTTTGTGTGTATCCTAAATAATATAGGCAAAAGAGGGTCTTTTACTCTAGAAGCTTATTTTAATATGGAGAAATTTATCATGATATCAAGAACAATAAGTTTATCATTACTCACCATGGCACTCGTGTGCTCAAGCGCAATCACTCAACCTATGGCTCCCGGGAACAAAACACAGGGAACCATTCCGGCATCAGTACAGTATACCGCTCTTGCCGTTACACTTGGCGGTCTCGGGTGGCTCATGTACAAAGGCTATCAGGCGCGTCCGCTAGAGTATTTTGCCAGCCTTACCAAAGCAGCAAAAAATACCGGCCAAGTGGATCTTGTTGCAAAAGAATTACACAATCAGCATTTGGCAACTTTCATTAAAATAGCGCATGCTCACAACTTGCACACAATCACTCAAACTTCAGGAATTCTTGTAACTACTGATGACAATTCACAATTGACCCTTGAATGCAAAACAAAAAATGATTTTGCCTTCCATGCTCATTCTCTGCCTGCGGCTCAATCCACACACAATAACAACACCAATTATGTCCTTTTCTATAAGCGTGATGAGCTGATACAAAAAGCAAAAACAATTGATCTGCCCCATGGTGCTTTTGGAGCATTTGTAAAATTAGTTGAGCGATCAATAATCAATAGAGAAATCGAAGATATATTAGCTGATCAAAGAGAAAGCCTTGAAGCTTTGCAAGAAAAAATTACCAAATTAATTGCCTTGCGCGATAAGGCTGACTAAATTTACCCCCAACTTGACAAAAAGCGCTCATTATTCATACTTTAAATCCGTAAGTTAAACTTAAAAATTAATTCTCAAGGGAATAAGCATGAAAAGAGCACTTCTTCTATCATTGGCATTGTTATGTGCGCCTCACTCAGCTCAAGCAGTCGATTGGTCTACAGCTGGCAAGGCTGCCGCATTAGCTGCACTGGGGCCCGCCCTCTATGCCATGGCGATATTTCCTGAACGCACCAAAAAAATTCAGCACAAAATTAAATGGTTCAGCGCTGCCACTTTGTGCGCAGCTATCTCTGCAAGCACCGCATATCTGTTTATGGCCGATAAAGAGATGAGTGATGCCAGCGCTATCGCTGCCCTCTATTCAGTGATCTTCGGCATTGCCTCAGCTGCTTCTTTGGATGCTGCTTTTCATGAAGAATGGTTTGAGGGCTCAGATTCACATTCAACAGTAACAGGGGATTATAACGTCTGCATTGGCACACCAGCTCGGTGAATCATCCCTGTATAATTTCTAATAGAAAATATTGAGAGAAATGACTAGTCTAGTATGCTAGAATATATATTACACAATGTTCTTTTAATGGAGGATTTTATGAAAAGAGCATCTTTATTATCACTGGGCCTCTTGGCAATCGGAACCATGGTCCCTGTAACACAGATCAACGCGGGTAAATTATCATTCCTGAGATCCATTTCTACAATAGATTGGATCATTTTGGCCGGATCAGCTGCAATTGCTTCAACCGGTTTTTTGGCATATGCCGGAAACAAGAAAAACCCTGGCAAACAAGTCGCGAAGATTGGAGCAAAATCTGCAATGGCCAGCATTGCAACAGCAGGTGCTGCAGCCGCAGGATTGATGAGTGCCGCCGGCATATCTTTATTTATAAATAATGCAAGAAATGGCCATTTGAATGCCCACCATTTATTCTGGGATCTTCCCCTTGCTTGTGTTGTTTTTCCTTCAATATCAGCAGGCTGTGGATATCTTGCCTGCGAAATGGGAGCATCAGCAATTCAAGATTGCAAAGATTTAGTTACTAAAGAAGCACGTTAAATTTTTTAGCATAAGCAGAAAAAAATAAACCGGCAGAAGATGTAAAAATCTTCTGCCGGTTTATTTTTTAAAAGCAAATTTGCTTACGCGTTTTTATCTTCTTCAGGCCGTTGTGCCAAATGAGGATGTTGGCTGCCTGGGTAGACGCGCAATTTGCGCAGCAGGTAACGGCTCAAGATATTCTTAGGCAACATACCTTTCACGGCCAGAGTAATCAGGCGATCAGGATGTTTTGCCAAAAGATCTTTGGCTGAGGTCACTTTTTGCCCACCAATCCAGCCGGTATAGTGCACATACTCTTTATCTTTCATTTTATTACCGGTCAACACAATCTGAGATGCATTGATCACCACCACATAATCACCTGAATCGGTGTGCGGCGTAAAGTAGGGGCGATCCTTGCCGCGCAAAATATCGGCGATTTGGGTTGCCATGCGGCCGAGCACTTGGCCCTTAGCGTCAATCACGCGCCACTTAGGGCGTTCATTATCTTCTTTGCGCAGATAAAATGCTGAATTCATATCGACCACTTTACCGGTTGCCACTTTCTTTTTGGGAGCAGCCTTGGGACCTGCCGTTTGCACGGGGGTCGTCTTTTTTTTGCCTGCCTCAACCTGCTGGGAAGCAGCAGTAGAAGACTTTTTTACAGCCATGGAACACCTTTTCTAACCTAAAGGGAAAATTAAACTTTTGATTTACAAATGACATATATGACGAACGAAGCTATTATATACTTTAAATAAAAATAAGATCAGGGTCAAATTAAAAAGGATTTTTTATGATACTCGGTTGGCTAGTGCTTACCCCTCCCCTCTGCATTCTTGCAGCAGTTTTGCTCACTCAACGGCTTAATCTCTCCTTATTTATCGGATTGGCGGCAGCCGCGCTGGTTGCCGGCCAAGGCTCCCTGCCTACAAGTATTACCATAATCAGCGCCCGCCTCTGGAGCCAGATCACCGATCTTGATAATCTCTATCTTTATGCCTTTCTTATTATCTTGGGCATCATCATCACCCTCTTGGAACACAGCGGCGCAGCACTCGCCTTCGCTCACACCATCACGCGCCATCTAAAATCAGGCAAATCCGCCCAGACGGCCACCCTGTGGCTCTCCAGCTCACTGTTTATTGATGATTATTTAAGCTGCCTCACGGCCGGCTATGTGATGCGCCCCATTATGGATACCTTTGCCCTGCCGCGGGTAAAATTAGCCTATCTGATCCATTCACTCTCAGGGCCGCTGGTAATCCTAGCCCCCATCTCCAGTTGGATCGCCTTGATCACCAGCCAATTAGAAAATGCCGGCATCTGCCAGGGCGGGCATCTGGCCAAAATAGCGGCCGATCCTTTTTATACCTATGTCCAATCGATTCCCTATATTTTTTATTCGCTCTTTCTGATTGCCAGCGTCTGGTTTATTGTGCGCGCTTCCATCTCCTATGGCCCGATGCACGCGCAAGAGCAGATCGCGCGCAAAACCGGCAATCTCTTTGGCGGCAAGCCGGCACTCTCCTCAAAAAATTCACCGCGTGATGGGGCCGGCTCACCCGGGGATCTGATGATTCCGATCGCGGTACTCATTGGCAGCTTTGTGATCGGCATTCTCTGGGCCGGCGGCTATTATCTGCTGGGCGGCTCATATTCATTTTTAGTTGCGTTGCAAAAAAATAATCAAACATCGGCGATGCTTTTGCTCGCCAGCATCATCACACTCGGCGTGAGTTTGGCGCGCTATTCCTACCGGCATAAAATTTCTAGCCGCACACTGATCACACTCTTTAAAGGCGGCTTTGCGATGATGCAATCATCGATTGTGATGGTGTTTCTTGCCTCCACCATGGGTATCATGCTCCGCGAAGATCTGCAGACGGGAGTCTACTTGGCGCAAGTGTTGCAAGGCATCATCGCCGTTTCCTTTTTGCCGATTCTTTTTTACCTGATTGCGATTCTCACTTCACTGATCACCGGTTCGGCTTGGGGCACGATCGCGCTTCTGGTGCCCATCGCAGTGCAGATGGTCTGCACGCTGAGCATGGTTGATTTACCCACGACTGTTGCACAAACCACTATCCTGCTCCCCGTGCTAGGCGCACTGTTTTCAGGCGCTGTGTGCGGCAATCATCTTTCGCCGATCGCAGAGACAACGATAATGTCATCCACCAGCGCCGGCTGCTATCCGCTTGACCATGCAATTACCCAGTTTTGGTATGCCCTGCCGGCTCTCATTGCCGCGGGTATCTCATTTGTATTGATCGGCATACTCCCGTGGTCAGCAGGGATAAATTACTTGATAAGCGCATCAATAGGAATAGCATTGTGTCTTGCAGCAATCACAATTGCGAATAAAGCTTCTGCGCGAAAATTATTTTCTCGATGAATGCAGTTCGGGATGGAATGAAAGTTTAAATCCAACTCCCTGAATAATTGATTCCATCGTTTTCCATCGAGGATTTCTTTCACCGGAAAAAATCCTGTAAAGATTCTGTCTGTTTATTTTTGTTTTTTTTGCTAAATCAGAAACGCCTTGAGATTTTGCATATGCCCAGATAGAGTGCATTAATATGTCTAAATCTTGATCTTTTTCATATTCTTCAAAAGCAGCACGGAGATATAATCGCGCCTCTTCAGGATCTTCTAAACTTTCGATGAGCCATTCATCATAATTTCTAAGTTTTTTTTTGTTTTTCATTATTATTCCTCCGACTTATGTACTTTATAATATTCATGAGCCTTTTTGATATCTTTTTTTTGCGTACCTTTATCGCCACCGTATAAGATTAAAGCTTTTTTCGTGTTTATATTGGCAAAGTAAATTCTGTAGCCGGGCCCATAATGTATCTTGCTTTCTGAAACACCTTCACCAACCGGCTCAACGTCACCAAAATTACCTTGCGACATTCGATCTAACCTTTGGCGTACTTTAATCCTTGCCATCTTATCTCTTAAATCATTAAACCACTGGGTAAAAGGCTCTTTTCCATTGCTATCTTTAAAGAATTCTAGCTCTATCATCTCTGAATCTTTCTAGTTACTGAGTTACATTCTAATTGTAGCATATTGGCGACAAAAATAAAAGAGTTTTAGAAAATTTTACCCCCCTACCTGGAGGTAGCTTTTTACCCTGTCCCCCCTATTGATAGAAACTCGCTTGGATTCAGCATCTGGCCATGCTATACTTTTCACATTCTTTAATATTTTCAACACAAAGGACTCTCATGAAAAAATTTGCAACAGCCTTACTTCTTGTGATCTCCCATCCGATATTTACCCAAGAAGTTCCTATCACGCCGCCTCCTCATATCATCAATGAATTAAGAGGCACATATCGCGTGCAAGCGGTTCAGAATGCCGCAGCAACTGCTGAGCAAAAAGAAGCGGTTAACATTGAACTGCATAAAATCGGTGTTGAAGCAATGCAGAAATTGCAATTTCTGATGCTGAAATATAGAGATATCTTAAATATGCAGGGCAAAGATCCGATCATGCAGCTTCACTGCCAATGGGCCAATGTGGAAATTCCGGTTTCCATTCATCCTGCTATGCCTGCCCCTTCTCCCGCTCAGCCTGCGGTGCCCGCCCAGGAAAGCCCGGCTCCCACTAGCCAAGAATAGCCCTTTTTACCCTATTTTTACCCTGTAAAAAATCTTTCTCAAACTATGGCAAACCGCTCCTCAACTATGCTATATTACTATTAGAAATAGCTCTATGGTTTGAGCTGTATAAATCGTATTTTTAAAAAAGTGGAAATATGAAGAAAATAGCAAAAGCAGTAGCGATTGCCCTGATAGCCCTGCCGGCAATCGGCATGGAGCAACCGCAAGGATGGAGATCAAGAATATATTCATATGTTTCTTCATATTTTTCTTCATGGATGCCCAGCCAGCCGATTTATGAAGTAATTGATGAATCGGAGCGAAGAAATCGGAAATGGACGGAAATTGTTGAAAAAAGGTGGAATTCTCTTCAGGATGAAGAAGATATTGCGAAACTTCTTAAGGCTGGTGTTGATGTTAATAAACCGATACTTAGAAATGGCAATACACCATTGATAGAAGCTGCCGCTTGGTGGGAACCCGCTCATGTCTTGGGTATATTACATTCAGGCGCAGATGTTAATACGCAAAATCAATTAAATGGCAATACTGCATTGATGGCAGCAGCAAAAGGAAATGAAAGAAATAGAGCTGAAAGAGTTCGCATACTCCTTGAAGCGGGAGCGGATCGTACCCAGCGTAATCTTGCAGGTCTAACGGCTGAAGATATTGCACGACAAAACGGCAATGAAGAAATTGTAAGATTATTACAACCAAGCAAAATAAAATAGAGGTTATCATGAAGAAAATAGCACAATTATTTTTGATCGCACTCATCGCAAGCCACTCGCTTGCTCCGGCAATGGAGCAGCCACAAGGATGGCGCGCGCGAATTGCTGCCCATGCTTCTTCCATTTCTTCATATTTTAACTCATGGATGCAGCCAGTGAGTGAAGAGAATAGGGAATGGGCGAAACTATTGGCAGAAGAATGGACTCCATCAACGAACCAAAGAATACCAGGTCTCATTGTGGCAGGAGCTGATATAGATCAAGTTAGTCAGCATGGATCTACTATGTTAGTCAGAGCTATTTTTGCAAATGATCTTGAAACGGTAAAACTTTTGCTACAAGCAGGCGCCAATACTGAAATACGAGGCGTGGTTGGCTACACTGCATTATTAATTGCTGCGCTCAACGGTAAAGGAAGCGCGGTACGCCTACTGCTTGATGCCGGCGCTGATCGCACAGCACGGAGTAATCCAACTCAACGCCGCCCTACCGGTGAAACTGCCGAAGATATTGCGCGCCACCATGCATATCACGATATTGTGAAAATGTTATCCCAGCCGAACAGAATAAAATGAGGTTGCCATGAAAAGATTTGCAAAATTATTTTTGATCACAGCGCTCATTGCAATCGCTCCATCATTGCATGCGATGAAACGAAAAGCTCCTGAGTCTGCAACTAGTAATCAGCCGGTAAAAAAACTTACGGCTGCGCAAGCAAATCAAGCATGGGCACAATGGATTTCATCAGATCCTCGGGCACGGATGCCTGAAGTATCTCCCGAGTTGGTGAAATCTTGGATTACTGCCGGCGCTGATGTGAATACGCAATCTCCCGCGTTAAGAGAAACTGCTTTATATTGGACTGCCTATCCAAATTACCCAGAAACAGTCCGTCAAAAAATAGTACCGCTTCTTCTTGGAGCCGGTGCTGATGCAAATATAGCAAATCATCTTGGGGACACCCCATTACATGCTGCTGTTCGTTTTAGTTATGGTTCACCCATAATAGTGAGAATGCTTTTAAATGCCGGAGCAAATGTTAATGCACAAAATGACATGGGAACCACTCCATTAATGAATGCCGTTTATGATGATTCGCCCGCTATAGTACACCTTCTTCTTGATGCAGGCGCCGATAGAACTATAACAAATAGATATGGGGAAACGGCGGCAGACATTGCTCGTCAAAATGGCAAGCAAAAAATTCTGGAACTTCTTGAACCGACAAGAAAAATAAAATAGAGGTTATCGTGAAAAGATTTGCAAAATTATTTTTGATCACAGCGCTCGTTGGCACTAGCGCACCACTGCATGCGATGATTAAGCGCAAGCGAGAACAGTATGAAGCGCCGATGATGAGCGTTGAGCAGGCAAATGATCGATGGTGGCACATGATGAACAGCATATCTTCGCCTCTACATTTTCCTTCTCTGCAGAAAGTTCAAGATCTTATTGGAGAGGGTGCCGATATTGATATGAAAGATCAATTTGGCCAGACAGCATTATTAAGAACCGCAGCCACTCATTATGATAGGACTGATCTCATGAAGATGCTGCTCCAAGCGGGAGCAGATATTGATACAAGTGATAATCGCGGCACTACTGCATTGATGAAAGCAGCATTTTCGAGCGCTCCCAATAGCATTAATACAGTGCGCATTTTAATTAACGCAGGAGCAAATGTTAATAAGCAAGATGTGTCCGGCGCTACTGCATTACTTCGTGCCGTTCGCACCGCTGAGAAAGTAAAACTACTTCTGCAAGCAGGCGCGCTAATTGATGAAGAAGATAATAATGGAGACACTGCGTTAATAGCGGCTGCCCAAATTGATCGTCCGGAAGTTGCACAAATACTTCTTGAAGCAGGCACCGATCGTACTCATCGCAATAATAGCGGCAAAACAGCCGAAGATATTGCACGCGAACGCGGCCGCCCAGAAATTGTAAAACTGCTCGCACAGCCAAGCAAAATAGAATAGAGGTTATCATGAAGAAAATAACAAAATTATTTTTTATCACAGCACTCATGGCAGGCCACTCGCTTGCTCCGGCTATGCAAAGGCCATTTGGTCGTCCACAAGCTTCAAAATATTTATCTTCAACGAAATTGACCAAAGAAAATGCAAATAAAGAATGGGCACAGATGCTCTATCAAGGCAAACCATTTTCAGCGGAAAAAATTAAAAAACTTATTGCGGCCGGAGCAGATGTAAATATGCGAGGCCATGATGGTAAAACAATCTTAGTGCGCACCATACAGCACGATCACGGGCTTAATCAATCTCATCCAGATATAGCGCACATTCTGTTAGACGCAGGAGCTGATCCCAACATACCGGATCGCACTAGCAGCACTGCTTTAATTCTGGCTACTGTTGGACCGGCAAACTTGGCCTACACGAGAATGCTCATCGATGCAGGAGCAAATGTTAATGCACAAAATGACATGGGAACCACTCCATTAATGAGTGCCGTTTATGATGATTTGAATGCCGTTTATGATGATTCGCCCGCTATAGTACACCTTCTTCTTGATGCAGGCGCCGATAGAACTATAACAAATAGATATGGGGAAACGGCAGCAGACATGGCCCGTCGAAATGGCAAGCAAAAAATTCTGGAACTTCTTGAACCGCCAAGAAAAATAAAATAGAGGTTATCGTGAAAAGATTTGCAAAATTATTTTTGATCACAGCGCTCATTGGCAGTAGCGCACCACTGCATGCGATGATTAAGCGCAAGCGAGAACAGTATGAAGCGCCGATGATGAGCGTTGAGCAGGCAAATGCTCAGTGGGCACGAATGCTGGAAGAATCTTTTTCTTCCCCTACTCCTTATCTACCAAAAGTTCAGGAGCTTATTAGAGAAGGCGCAGACATTGATATGAAAAATCAATTTGGAGAAACAGCCCTACATAGAGCAGCTGGTTACAATCGTGATAGCATAGCGCATGCGCTATTACAAGCAAAAGCAGATGTTAACATACCTGATAACCAAGGCACTACTGCATTAATGGAAGCTACTCTCAGCAACAATATCGATGCAGTATACCTACTCCTGAAAGCAAGAGCATGGATTGAGCAAGAAGATATTTTTGGCAACACGGCGCTCATCAAAGCTGCTCGAGGTGGCAATCCTGAAATAGTAAAAATTCTTCTTGAGGCCGGAGCTAATCCCACTCATCGCAATAGAAAAGGTAAAACAGCCAAAGATATTGCCCTCGAAAATGGCCATCAAGATATTGTAAGGCTTTTGCAGTCTAAAAAGTTAGACTAGCGCAATTTCCTCTGTTTTTTGTTACAGTGAAATAGAATCTGTACTTTAAAACAGGGAATTATATGAAATTACATTCTTATTCTCTTCTTGTTATTATCTTATTCACTTCAAACACATTCACCATGGAAAATCCTGCTACCCTCCCGGTGCAAAATAATGCGGCCGCCCAACGCGGATGGCTGGAAAGCTGGCTCCCCAACACCTTTGATAATGCTGATATTTTAGCGGAAGCACTCAGGAACTTTTCCAAGAATGGCACTACGGTGCATCATGATCTTAAAGATTTTACTCATGATATGAGCACCAAAGGGGTGAACCATACCATGAAAATGAGCCCGGAGAGTATCCAGCAGCTGCAATCAGCGGGAAATAGCATGGTAAAAACCTGGATGATCGCCGGAGCCGGTGGGGCCCTTACCCTGGGCGGCCTCATACTTCTGCTTTATACCCTGATGAAACCGGAGACCACCGATAGCCCTGATAAAAAAGAGCTCCCCTGGTATCATATTCTAGCCAATCGGTATGTGATTAGCGCCCTCCTGATGGCCTCTGGGCTTACCCTGATCTTAACCAGCGATAGGCTGGTTGGAGCGGCCAGCTGAGTCCCCCGCTCGCCCTGAGTAGCCCCGCAGGGGCCTATCGAAGGGTTTTTACCCAAAAATACCTAATTTATAGGCAAAATCAGGCCAAATCTGCCCCTAGGCCAAAGCTATCCTAAAAGAGCCCTTTTTGCCCCTTCCCATTTAGACCCCTTTTATGGCCTATTAGGGCTGTTTTTAAGGGCTTTTTAAGCCTTAATTTCTATTATAAATAATTGACAATCTGAATAAAATAGGTAGAATTAGTAATAGAAATAGAGTATTAACTGAATATGGAGGTTATCATGTTAAAAACGAATTATGTATCCCTGATCTTATTAATTAGCGCGCCAGTGCTGGCCATGGAACGGCCGCCCCATTTAGCGCCAAAAGCTAAACCGGCCGCTGCCATTCCTGCTAATGCAAAAAAGCATACCTGTATGGTCTGCTTTGATGAAAAGCATGAAATTGACTGTCGAAAATTATCATGCGGGCATAAATACTGCTTGGCATGTTTGCGAAATAGCATTCAAGTTGCCATCGATGAAAAACGTGCCGATGCGCTCAAATGCATCGATCCTTCATGCAAAAAGCCGATCGAATTGGCCGACTTAAAAAGAATCTTTTATGATAAAAATCATCAGACTGCAATCGATGAGATCCAGTTTAGAGATTGGTTGAGCAAGCAGAAAAATACCAAATATTGCCCAACGCGAAATTGCGGCTTTAGCTTTATTAATGAACGTGGACCATTTACGCACGAATGCCCTGAATGTAAGCAAGTCTATTGTGGTCAGTGTTTACATGCCCACCCGGCAACTAAAAGCTGCCAACAATCTGAAAATGAAAGAAAATTAGCAAACGATAGAAATGCGCAGGAAAGAGCTAACGAACAATGGGCTCTGGCAAATACCAAACCATGCCCACAATGCGGCACCCGAATTGAGAAAAATGAAGGCTGCATGCATATGAAATGTACCAATTGCCAATACCATTATTGCTGGAACTGCTTGCGAGCATGGCAAGGCCATAACAACTATTATGACTGCCAGAATCGTGCTAGTAATCCATTGAGACCAGTGCAGCAGCAACCAGAACAGCACATTCAAATCACCATGGAAAACCATCATTTATTATTTGCAAGCGATCCCCGCGGTTTTGCTCATACAATTGATCTGGGAGAATATGATTTTGTAAACCGCTTTATGCAACTATCATGCGAACAACAAGGTGAATGGTCCGCCCGCATTACTAATCATCTGGAACATAACCAGGATGGATATCAGCACTGGTTTGCAGAATTAGAACGCTTAGAACCATTCAAAGCAGCACTTACAGATATTAGGATTAATGAGGATGGTTTACTGGCAGGATCAATACGCTTTACCCGCCCGGTAACCCCACAGTTTATCGCTCAGTTCAACGCTACTCTTATAGCACAAAATCCTCAAGATATGATTTTGCTACAAGATAATTACTTTGAAACATCAATGAATCGCGAGCAGTTCCAAGCAGCTCTTGATCGCGCAAGTGCTCAGTTTAGAAATCACCAATTTGAGCAACCGCAACAAGCAGCACCCGCGGCTGCACCAGTGATTGCAAATGCACCTCAAGTGCAAAGTCACAATAGCATACGAGTTCAAGGGCAACAGCACCCACTTTACCACATCATATTTAATCGTGCTCTTTCTAACCATGAAATCGTTCAAATAGTGCAAACCTTTTTATACCAGCGTCGTGAAGTATGGGGCATAATGGCTGTCAACAACAATCTTGGCATATCATTTCATAGTGATCGCCCTGATCTCATGGATGATCTGATAAGACGTCTTAATGAGCACATGCGAGAAGCTCACGCGAATCGCCTTAGACAAATAGCAGAAACGCATTAACTAATATGGAGAAAACTATGAACTTTTACTCAAAAATCAGTTTAATCGCCTTGCTGGCTATCGGCCAAGCACAGGCATATACCGCAGTTTTAGCAGCATTTGTCCCTTTCTTTAATAATGGGCAAGTGACCGTTGCACAGCTACCAAAATTTCCAGAAATTCCGACCCCTAATTTTGGCATCGGTGATCGCGTTGATAATATCTCTGATTCACTCGATCGCGCAGCCGCATCAATCCATTATGTCGGCTTTTGGGGAGCACCTGCTGTTAACAGGCTTTCTAATTCAATCAATGATTTGGTATACAAAGGCATTTTGTCTGCCGGCATTTGCGCGACAGGCGTAATCACCGCTGCATGTGGCTTAGGCATTATCACTCACACGCTCTTGAATGATAAGGCTGCTAAAAAGCCGATGAAATATACCATTGGCGCCGGACTGGCAGCAATCGGGATTGCTACGGTGCTGTGCAGCAATTGGCTTAGTGGCTTACGCAAGTAATCCTTCGATACCTCGCTGCGCTCGCACTCAGGATGTGTAGACTACACATGGTGAGTGATTGCGAAGCAATCGTATCGAACCATCACAAAGTATTAGCCTTCCGCTAAATCCGAATCTTCAAAATCTTCAGACAGAGGCAGATCAAAATCTGCCTCTGTTTCTGTTTCTTCAACCTCTTGCATGAGCGCCTCAATATCTTCAGCACGTTTAGGCAACGCTTCACTCAAGCAGATCAGGCCATCTTTTGCCATCCAATAGTTATCTTCAATGCGAATGCCAATCTGCTCTTCAGGAATATAGATTCCCGGTTCGATGGTAAACACGTCACCATCTTGCAGCGGATCGGCACCATTGCCCACATCATGCACATCGATGCCTAAAAAGTGACCAATGCCATGAATAAAATATTTCCCGTAGCCGCCACGCTCATCCAAGAATTTTTTTGCTAAATGATGGAGCGATTTTTCCGGCTTCTCTTTATTATTCAGCCACATACCCGGCTTGGCCAATCCTGCCACATGCTCTTGCGTTGCCAGCACGAGATTATACAACTCTTTTTGCCGTTTGGTGAAAGCTCCCGAAACCGGATAGGTGCGGGTGAGATCGGCGCAGTAGTAATCATACTCGGCGCCAATATCCACCACCACGAGCTGGCCATTGGCAAGCTCAGCGCTATTTTGATGATAGTGCAAAATGGTAGCATTTTTGCCGGCAGCCACAATGCTGGGGAATGCCGCCCGCGCTTGCGAACCGGTGAACATATATTCAAGGCTGGCTTGCACTTCACATTCTTTGATGCCCTGGCCAATCGATTGTGCTGCCGCGCCTTGCGCAAGGATGGTAATTTCCACCGCTTTATAGATTGTTTCTATTTCACGCATATCTTTTTTGCGCCGCATCAGCGCAACCAATCCAGAAATATCGATGCATGAATTTTTAAAGTTTGGTATCACGGTATCAAGCCGCGCAATCATCTGCCGCTGCTCGATATATTCGTGCGCATTGTTTGGCATAAGGGTGAAAATCTTTTTACCGCTGGCCACGAGCCCCGAAAGATCCTTAATCAGCTTCTCATAGCAGCTGATATCTGAAAACGGATAGAGCTGATATCCGGGCGCCACCGCGCCGAGCGGCGTAATGGCATCAAATCCTAATTTCTTGGCATTTGCTTGCGTAAGCGCAACGGGTGTATGCACCCATGATGCGCGATTGTCACCATGATTAGGAACATACAATGTTGATGCGCCCTTGAGCGGATAGAGCGCAACTGTTCCCGGCTCGCTGATGCCGGTGACATAGTAAAATGAACTTTCTTGGCGAAATACGGTGCCACTATGTTCAAAGCCGCCAAAAAGAAGCAGCGCGCCATCGTGCGCTTTATATTCTTGCGCAATCATGCTGAGCAGATCTTTTGCGCGCAGTGAGAAGAGATGATTGTCCATTGATTTTTTTCCTTAAAAAGGCCTACGTTCCGATAACGCCTTATACACCGTTACGCGGTCCATTGATTCAATTGATGAGCCGACGGGAATTCCACGCGCTAGGCATGAAATTTTGACCGGCATATGTTTTAACTTTGCGGCAATATAAGAAGCCGTTGCTTCACCCTCGGGCGTCTGATTGGTAGCCAAAATTATTTCTTGTATGCTGCCCTGCTCAACTCTTTTGATAAGCGGAATAATATTCAGATTTTCAGGCCCAATACCCTCAAGCGGGCAAATCGCGCCTCCTAATATATGATATGCGCCGGTGTATCCGCCTGTTTTTTCAATCGCTAAAAATTCTTGCCATGTTTCGACCACGCAAATGATTGCTTGATCACGCCGCGCATTGGCGCACAGCGAGCAGTTGCGCTCTCTCTCGCGCCAGGAAAAACAGACACTGCACTGCGTAACATTACTTTTTGCTTCTTTGAGCGCCGCGCAAAATTGATCAATGCGCTGCTCATCCATATGCAAAAAATAACTTGCCACACGATAAATATTTTTTGATGCCAAATACGGCACCTGCTGCAATGTTTTTAGCAGCTTGGCAAGCGATGGGGTATCGTGCAACATTTTGCCTCTCCTTAAATTTTTATATCCATCTCGATTGCACGTATGTTTGAATGCTCATCAAAAGCACGCCTACTAAAATATACAAACATAAGCCGGCTGAAAAATTGGTTGCCACCGCACCAACCACCATAGCGACCGCAATCATGGTAAAGCGCTGCTTAGGCTCGGTGGCAGTTGATTGCATGATCATGCCCATAAATAGTCCCAACGGTAAAATATAATAGGGATCTTTGGCCGATAAATCACTGATCCATAAAAACGGCGCTTTATACATCTGAATAGAATTGGAAAGCACGCGGTTCAAGGCAATAAATATCGGAAACTGCAGTAGCTTTGGCAAGCAGCCGCCCAATAAGGGAATGCCATTCTTGCTCATCAACTCGGCCCGCTCATGCGCTAACTTATCCGGATCATCTTTATAGCGCTGCTGAATGTAGGCCAACTTTTTTTGAAACTCCGCATCTTTCTTCATGCTGCGCGCACTCTTGATATTCAGCGGCAGCAACAGCAGATTGATCAGGAATGTCATCATCACAATTGCCCAGCCATAATTGTGCAGAAAATTATATAAATAATTCAAAATCATGAGCAAGAGACGAGACAGTGGCGCCAGCAATCCTGAATAATCGAGCAGCTGCTCCAAGCGCGGATCAACGATTGCCATCGCCTGCTCATCTTTTGGCCCAACATAAAATGCCATATGCCAACTGGCGGCACTGCTGGCCGGCGCAGCTTCAAGAATAGCAATCAGCTGATTATCGCGGAGAGCATAATAGGCACGCTGCGCGAATCTATTCTCATCAGTAACGAGCGCATGCACAAAATATTTATCTTCAGCGCCAAACACCGATGGCATCAACCATCCTTTATTAAGATCAGTTTTTGAAAAAGACTCTTTTGAAAGTGATCCTTTTTCGGTGTTAAAAACCGCAGAAATAGTATCATCTTTTACTTGCGCCATCACCGGCCCGGCATATAAAAGCCGCGCTTGGATCGTTTGATTGATCGGGCTTATGGTGAGATCAACATCGATTTGAAATTTAGTATCGTATACCGTGAAAAGCTTCTCAATAATTGCGCCAGGAGTCTGTGCACGATAGCGCAGCTGCGTGGCTCCTTCCACTCGGCGCTGATTCACCAGCTGATAATAATAAGGAGTATCAGTATCCAGCGCTACTAAAAAGGTGCGCGTGTCGCGCGCTTGTGCATTCTGTGGCTCGATAGTGTTGATAAGAATCGGCTTGCCATCGGCAACACGCTTAAAAGTAAGTTGGGTTAAACTCGCGCCACCGGTAGAGAAGGTGTAGAGCGCCTGCGGCGTTTCTATCACCGTGCGCTGCTCGGCTTGATCTCCCTGCGCAATAAAATCAACCTCGCGACGCAGTGGACGCGTTTCCACCTGATGTGCAGGAGCCACGAAGGTCTGCCCTGATTGCACCGTGCCCGTTGATGCAGGTGAAGCAGCATATCGGTTAAAAACAAAATATTGCACTGCCCAGGTGGTTAGAAGCGCTAGCGTGAGCGGCAATAAAAAATCTCTCATATTCATAATACTCATATCCTTGGCCAAAGAGGAAAAAAGGGGTTGTTTTAGGGGAATACATCGATCATACTACTAAAAAATTGCTCCTTTTACCAGGCTCATATATTAACTTTTGTAAGAAAAATAATGCTCTATTTTAACTATTTTGGTATATCTATTAGGGACTCCCTTTAAAATTAAGAATATAACGTACAAAAGGATCGAGTATGAAAATGCAAAAAAGACAATTCCGCATTGGCGAATTAGCGCACCATTTGAGTGTGGAGAAATTTGTGATCAGATTCTGGGAAAAAGAGTTTGATATGCGCACCACCCGCTCAACGGGCGGACAGCGATTCTATGATGATCATGATATTGAAAAATTTTCACTCATCAAAGAGCTCCTGTATAAAAAAGGATTCACTATTGCTGGCGCCAAACAGCAGATCAAAGAGCGGCTCAAACTGCGCAAACCGGGTATTGATGAAGGCAAGATTATGGGATCACATAAAACTACTCTTGAGCAGGATTCCTCACCGGCCAACACGGCCGGATTATCTCGCGAGCAGTTGGAACAAACCATTTTAGATTTGCAGCAGAAACTGCTGAAGCTCCGGGAATTATTGTAGTTAAACAGCAAGAACCCTTCGATACCCGGCCGTCGCTCTTCGAGCTATGGCGGGCAAGTGCCTATAATCGTACCTGTCCGCCGAAGCCTTGGCGTAGGCTGGATCGAACCATGAGAACATGTATGTACAACAGTAAAGCGCATATTCATTTTGTGGGCATCGGCGGCATCGGCATGAGCGGCATCGCCCAAATTCTCAAAAACCAGGGATATATCATCTCCGGTTGCGATGCCGACATGGATCAGCACAGCATCAAAGATTTAAAGACAGCAGGCTGCGATATCTTTGAGGGAAATAATACCCCCGCCTGCCATAGCAGCAATCCTGATATTCTGGTCTATTCATCCGCTATCCGTTCCCATAATCCTGAAATTATTGCCGCGCAAGCGCGCGGCATTCCCACCATTCCGCGCGCGCTGATGCTTGCCGAGCTGATGCGCACCAAATATAGCATCGCAATCGCCGGCGCGCATGGCAAAACAACCACCACTTCATTAGTATCACATATTCTCATCGAGGCGCAGCTGGATCCAACGGTGATCGTCGGTGGCCATCTGAAAAACATCGATGCGAATGCCCGCTTGGGCAATGGAGATTTCTTAGTCGCCGAAACGGATGAAAGTGATCGCTCGGTGCAAAATCTGCATCCCACGTTAGCAGTGGTGACCAATATTGATCTAGAGCACTTG
This sequence comes from uncultured bacterium, assembly GCA_963836585.1. Taxonomy (GTDB): domain Bacteria; phylum Babelota; class Babeliae; order Babelales; family Vermiphilaceae; genus BTUB01. The sequence goes on along the minus strand of CAWIJV010000001.1, from coordinate 274,395 downwards.
GAAACTTACAAAGATCTGGATGATATTAAAGAGACCTTTAAGCGGTTTCTTAATAATATCCCCTTTTATGGCAAAGCCTTTGTCTGCATCGATGATGAGCAGGTACGCTCAATCATTCCAAGCTTGCCTCATATCAAAATGATAAAGTATGGTCTGGATGATTCGGCAGATTTGTATGCCACCAATGTGCAGCTTGAAGCAGACCACAGCACCTTCACCGTTTGTGCCAAAGAAGGAAAAATTTTGGGCGATGTGAACAGCAAAATGCTCGGGCGGCACAATGTGCTCAATGCGCTGGCCGCAACGGCCGTGGCGCTTGATATTGGGATCCCCTTTGCCACCATCAGCCAGCGCGCTTGAAAGTTTTAAAGGCATTGAGCGGCGCTTTTGCTACAAAGGCACCTATCATGGGGCCGAAATTTTTGATGATTACGGGCATCACCCGATCGAAATTTATAATACCCTACTGGTTGCGCGCAAGCGGGCAAAAAAGAGATTGATTGTGGTGTTTCAACCCCATCGCTATACCCGCACCGATAAATTGTGGAACGATTTTATTAAAATTCTGATGGCCAGCGAGATTGATCATCTGATCATTACCGACATCTTCCCCGCCAGCGAAGCGCCCATTATCAATGTGACCAGCCAAAATCTGGTGCGCGCCATGCATGAACTGGCTCCGCGCTTTCCTATCAGCTATGTACCCTTTGAGGCAGATTTTGCTCACATTAAACAGTCTCTGGATCAGGTGGTGCAATGCGATGATCTGATTCTCCTCCTGGGGGCCGGTAAAGTGACCAAGTTAGCCGGATATTTAAATCCCTAATTTTTGAATGGATCTTCAACAATGAATAATCAATTACTTGGACTTTTGATGCTTTCAGCAACCACTATCAGCATGATGGGAATGCAACAAGATGCACCGATCGCCAAAAATGCCATAGTTTTCGCTCATGGTCACCGTATTATTTCCGGGGATCTCAGTCCATTGGTAAGCGGCGGGCAGGAACCATATCTCTTTTTGCCAAAGCAAGGTGCCAATGGCCAGGTAGGGTTTTATGAAGGTAAAAGTATATTTACTTTCGAGTTTGATGAAAATGCTACCGAACCGGGAACATTTACTTATTTAGTGGTATCGATATCCAAGCGTTGGATATTTTCAAATGAAGCAACCGTGACTATTTATCCGCGTGTATCGCGATGCTTGCGAACGCTCAAGCGCTAGACATAAAAAACCCTATTCCATAAACATTTTCATCAAAAGCTTCTTCCACTAATACAACCTCTTGTATCATTCAATTATGATAATTGGGAGATTTGTTATGAAGAAATTAATTTTTGTTGCCGTGTTGTTTCTGGCATATTCAGCAACTGCCATGGAGAATCCGCGCCAAAAACAGCATGCATTTAATAGAAAAGCTAGCAAGGCACTGATCGCTCTTTTAAAAAATGCGCCGCATTTTGAGAAAACAACACCTGCGCAACAGCAGCAGCTACTCACCAGCATTCGTAATCTGCTTATGCAAGGCGCCAATCCCAATTCTATTGATCAGCTCAGGGCACCCAATGACGTGCCGCTCATCCTTGCAATTTCGCGGAACAATCTTGAGGCTGTCACCCTACTCTTAGGGGAGGGCGCAAATCCTAATGCAATTGTTATCAGAGGTCCTGATGTTATAACTCCTCTTACTCAAGCAGTCACTCTAGCAGATAATAATAATTTTCAGATTGTTGAACTTCTCTTGGCAGCAGGGGCTGATCCCAATAAACCTAATGTTGATCTCACCCCACTTATGATTGCTGCCCAGCGCAATAATCTTAATCTGGCAAAATTACTCCTTAAGCATGGCGCCAATCCTAATTTGGTAGTACTGCAGCACTACTCGGCACTCTATTTTGCATTATTGTTTAATGATGATGCCATGATACGCCTTCTCACTAATGCCGGTGCTGACATTCAAAATGCATTTCAAGCAATCTTTGAACATAATCCTAATTTTGTTGACGTCAGGCATGTAAGCTATTTCCTTAAGTATGGCTTGGATGTGAATATGCGCAATCGAGCAGGCAATCCACTCATAACGATCACGCTATTAAATAACAACATCGATGCAATGCGATTGCTTCTTGAGCATGGAGCCAGTCCGGATATTCCAAACAACCAAGGTTTTACGCCATTAATGCTTGCAGCACTCACCAAGAAACCTCACTTGGCGCAGCTACTTCTTGAAAATGGCGCACAAACTGATCTGAAAAATAAGAATAACCAAACAGCGCTTGATATTGCTATGAAAGGTCAAACGGGCGCAGAGATTGAAGCGATGCTGCGCAATCCGCCACCGCTCAAAAAACTGAAAAAATTTAAAAAATTATAATAGTTCGTCGAGGCTCTGGCACATAGTGATGGTGATCAGTGCACCATCATCATATGCTTGCACCATAATTACACACACTTTGTGCGGCTTTTTATAGAGCTGCATGAGCTGAGTGCCGCCTACACTCTCCACAGATTGCCAACCACAGCCGGCCATCTGCTCAGCATAGAGCGCTTCAAGCTCTGCAAGCGTTCCAGAGCATTCGATCACTATGCGCATCTTATGCGGCTGCTCACTCACCGATTCACTGTGCACAATACGTGAACCTAAAGGACTGGGAATATCGGTCAGCTTTGCCTCAAGCTCAGCACTGATCTGATCAATATCGATATTGGTAGGAATGGATGGCAAAGAAAAAGCTGCTTTTTGAAAAGCAGCTTTATTTTTTTTAGAACGGGATCCACAGTGCGGCATCAGTATGAGCGCAATGAGAGCGAGAATAAGTGGCGCATGATTACTTAGCAACGGTAGCATGATGGCTTACCACTTTTTCCTTCACACGCGCTGCTTTACCCACTCGATCTCTCAAGTAGTAAAGTTTCGCACGACGCACATCGCCACGGCGAATCACTTTGATAGAATCGACCAAAGGTGAAAACATCGGGAAAATACGTTCAATGGCAATGGCATTGGCGCTAATTTTGCGTACCGTGAAAGTGCTTGAAATACCATGGCGGTTTTGAGCAATCACATCACCTTCAAATATCTGGATACGCTCTTTGTCACCTTCGGTAATTTTTTGAGCAACGGCAATCGTATCACCGATATTAAATTCCGGAAAACCACGATCAACAACCCCTAACTGGGCAGCTGTTTCTTTGGTTATTTTATTGGCTTTCATCAGGGAGTCCTTAGAAATTTCTACACCCAGAGCGAACCGGAGATCCGTTCGTGCTGAGCTTGCTTGCCCGCCGTAGCCTTGGGCGTAGGCTGGGTCGAAGCATTATTTTACTTTACAAAAGATTATATGTTTACTATACCTAAAAATTAACTTTTTTCTACTATCTCTTTATATTTAGCCCGAGCCAGCGGTCCAGGATAATCGCCACCGCCGAACGAACTGAAAGGTGATTATAGTCGCTCATGCCCTCAACGGGTGCTAAGATATAATCACAGCGGGCCAGCAGGGATTGAGCCAACCCCTTACCGGTTCCAAACACCAGGAGCACCGGGCGATTCTGCGCCCAAATAGTTCCCTGATCATAGAAGGTGATATGCTGCGCATGCTCCACACCGCGCGCTGACGTGGCCACCACGAGGGGCCTTACCCCTTCTTTTTCTTCAATATTTGCTATTACCGCATCAAAAGAATCGGTGATATCAACATTTTTTACTGCCCTATGACGGCTGGCATTATACTCCACACCACCGCCCGTTTGCCAAAAATCGAGCAGTTTTCGTACAATTTTTTGCTGATCGAGCAGCTCGGTGACAATAAAATAGCGCTTGATGCCATACGTTTTTGCCGAGCGAGCAATATCATGGATATCCAGGGAAGTGACCGAAGTATTTCCCACCCGGTCCCCGTCGCCCACGATCACCTCATTGTGCATGAGGGCTACATAGTGAACCGGAATTTTTTCTATCGCCTGTTTTTTGAGTGCATCGGTCAACGCACAGGATCTAAACCAGTCAAAATGGCCAACCAGCGTCCGAGCAAGCGCTTGCTCGGCGCGCCAAGTTGCAATGGCCGCATGATTGCCTGACCGCACCACGGCCGGCACCTCTTTACCATTCCATGTTACCGGTTCGGTATATTCAGGATAATCGACCAAAGCCCCCGAAAATGAATCGAACTCGACCGAGGCCTGTTTGCCCACAATGCCCGGCAGGAGTCGCAAAAACCCTTCCAGAAACACCATGACCGGCAGATCGCCCCCCATCAGCACATAATCCCCAATAGAGATCACCTGATCCGCATACTCCTGTTCCACACGCGCATCCATGCCTTCGTAGCGCGCAGCCACGAGCATCAGATGCTGGACCTCCGATAGGTCGGCTGCTAAAGAACGGAGCAGCGTTTGATCGAGCTTCTTGCCATGGGGAGAAAAAAATATTTTATAGGCCTTTCCATGAGCCGCTTCTCTATCTTCTATCGCTTTTTGAACCACTTCAGGCTTGAGCAGCATACCTGCGCCATGCCCAAAGGTGGGCGCATCGATGCGCTCCTTGGGGGCAACGTAGGAAAAAAAATCAGCCAGATCAAAAGTGACCAATTTTTTTTCTTGAGCACGCTTGATCAAGCTGGTAGCAATAAAAGGCTGATAGAGCTCGGGAAAGACCGAGAGAATTGAAATTTGCATTATTTAATTTTATGCTGCAGCACTTTTTTTATGCATACGATGCAATTTTTTCACCGTATCGGTCGGCTGAGCGCCCAGCTTGATCCAGTGATTGATACGCTCTTCATGGAAGTGTACCAACTTGGAATTCTGCATATCATAAGTGCCCAAATCTTCTAAGAATGCCCCATCGCGTTTTTTGCGAGAATCTATGGCTACAATACGAGAAAAGGGAGCATTTTTTTTACCAATACGCGCTAAACGAATTTTGACTGCCATGCAATCATTCCTTGATACTAAAGGGTAAGTTTACTTAAAAACCGGGGAACTTCCCGAACTTCTTTAAAAGTTTAACATATTGCTGACTTTGTTCAAATCGCTCAATCAGAAGATTAACATCAGCAACGGCCACTCCCGCACCGGCTGCCACTCGCTTCTTGCGCGAGGCATCCAAAATACGGGGCATCACCCGCTCCTTGAGCGTCATAGAGCTAATAATAGCGCCAAACTTTTTAAGTTCAATCTCCCCTCGCTGGAGCATTTCGGGTGAAAAGGCCGGATTATTGCCCCCCGGCATAAATTTTACCAGCTGGGAGAGTGACCCTAATTTTTGCATCATTTTCAGCTGATCAGCAAAATCCTGCAAAGATAGTTGGCCCTTTTTAATCGCCTTTTCTAGTGAATCCTGCTCGGATTGCTTAATTTTTTCATTGGCCCGCTCAATCAGAGTGGCCACATCGCCCATGCCCAAAATACGCCCGGCAAGCCGCTCCGGATAGAGCCGCTCAAGGTCGGCTATTTTTTCACCCGAGCCAATAAATACGATCGGCTTTTTGAGCGCATAGCGAAATGCAAACGCGGCCCCGGCACGGGTGTTGCTATCCATTTTGGTGAGCACCGCCATATCAAAACCGACCGCCTTATTAAACTCTTGGGCCACTGCCAGCGATTCTTGCCCCGTCATCGCATCGAGCACTAACATTTTATATTTGGGCTTAAGTGCCGCTGCCACTTTTTGCAGCTCTTCCAGCATCTGCGCATCCACATGCAAACGGCCGGCCGTATCCAAAAAGAGCAACTCAAAAAGGCCTTTTTGATAGTAGGCGGCAATCTCCTTGGCTGCCTGCACCGGATCCGCACTCGTGGCACGATAAAAGGTGGCGCCGGGCACCTGCTTGGCCAGCAGTTCCAGCTGATCAATGGCCGCCGGACGATAAAAATCGATCGATGCCAGCAACATGCGCCGCTCCTTGCCCTTTGCTTTGGCTTCGGAACTTACTAAATAGGCCATCTTGGCAATCGAAGTGGTTTTACCGGACCCCTGCAGACCCATCACCAAAACGATCGAAGGCAACTGGAACGTAAAAGGTACCGTATCCTGCCCACCTAGAAATGAGGTGAGCCGATCATGAACCACTTTGATCAAATGCTCGCAAGGATTAAGCGATGCCAACACCTTTTGGCCTGCCACTTCTTTGGCAATATCATCGCAAAAGGTCTGCACCAAACTCAGCGGCACATCTGCTTCAATGAGCGCATCTTTTACTTTTGCCAGCACATCTTGAATATCAGATTCGCTGAGCTTACCCTTGCCGGTAATTTTTGAAAAAATAGTTGAAAATTTGTTGGAGAGAAAATCAAACATTGTATAATGTCCTTGCTTGAAAATATGCTTGTTTATTTTACCACAACCCCTGTAAAAAGTAAGAAACTGCGGTATACTAGAGCATTATGACAAATAAAAAAGAATATATCACCAAAACTCATGCCAAAACGCTCATCATCGGCGTTGAGGCTCCGTATAATAAAACCATCAATATCGATTCTTATTATCAAGAATTTGTGAATTTGGTCCGCTCAAATGGCACCGAATATGATGAAGCTCTCTTTATCAAACTGCGCGACATTGATCCGGGCTATTTTTTAACTAAAGGCAAACTCCAAGAAGTAAAAGAGCTGGTGGAAAAGCATAGCATCCAGGATATCATTATCTCCGAGCCACTTTCGGTGCAGCAAGAGCGCAATCTCCATGATTTTCTCCATTGCAAAATCCATGATCGCACCCGCCTTATTTTAGAAATTTTTGAAAAATCAGCCCATACGGCCGAAGGTAAAATTCAGGTCGCCATCGCGATGCTGCAATTTGACAAAGCACGGCTGGCCGGCCAGGGAATTTATCTTTCACAGCAAGCGGGCACCATTGGCAACCGCGGCCCGGGAGAAACGCTCAAAGAACGCGAAACGCGGCATATTGAAACAGCCATTATCAAATTAAAACGGCAACTGGAATCATTAGCGCGCGCGCGCGAAACGCAACGCAAGCGCCGCCTGAACAGCAACTTGCCCCTCATCTGTTTGGTGGGATACACCAACGCCGGAAAATCAACATTACTCAACACTCTTACCAAAAGTAGTGTGCTTGCCGAAGATAAACTGTTTGCTACGCTCGATACCACAACGCGCGAACTGTATATCGATGGCGCCAAAAAAGGTTTAATTTCAGACACGGTCGGCTTTATTCAGCAACTGCCTCATCAATTAATTGAAGCATTCAAATCGACCCTTTCAGAATTGCAGCATGCAGATCTTCTATTGCAAATCATCGATATTTCTGATCCAAATTGGGAGGCACATATTAAAGTGGTGCTCACTATTCTTCATGAAATAGAAGTTGATAAACCGATGCTGTTTGTATTCAATAAAGCAGATCGCGTTGCCGACATGGCATCACTTGAGCCTTCGCTTGAGCGGTATCAACCCCATGTGGTGATCAGCGCCAACTCAAAACCGGGAATTGCCCAATTACTGGCCTTTTTAAAATCCTGGCAACCATAAGTTGTTTTTTATAACAAATTATGTATAAGCTAATGAAAGATTTTTTGAATCTTTTTATTGGATTGTCTCAAAAAGGAGTATCCTATGATTCGTTTAACTCAAGCCTTACCTCTTGCATTACTTATTTCTGTCCCAGCCATTGCCATGGAGCAAAAACCGGCTGCAGCCCCTGCCCCGGTAGTAGCAGCAGCTGATCAACCAACATTCCAGCCTTCTCAAATTATGCAAATTAATTGGACAAAAACAGACGGCGGGTGGACATCAACTACCACTACTGAGGCAAGCAAACCGCTCACGCAGGCAGAACGCCCAAATTCACTCTTAGGCACAATTGCCCTTGAAGCTTCTTACACAAAACAACAAGCAGTGGTCGCTGATTTACAAGCGCAAGAAGAAGCATTACAAAAAACAAAAGCAACTCAACTTGATACACTCAAAGCAATGGTTGCCGACCTTTCACGCAGACTCACCGGTAAACAAGCTGCTCTAACCGGCCTTGGGCTTTCAGAACAAGACTGCGATAAACAAATAGCAAAATTACAAGCACGTAAAGGGGAACTTGCGACAGAAAAAACTACCTTGGGTCAAGACATCGAAGGCTTGAAAAAGTCTATTAATCAAACTGCTGCCGATGTTGCCAAAGCCGAAGCTATTAAAAAAGCTGAAGCAAAATCTTCATCATGGTTCGGCTGGGGCAGAAAATAAGCACCCTCATGGTTAAGGTTATAATTATGAACGCGCTGCGCTCTTTTTTTAGATCGCAGCGCATTTTTATTAGGAGTTTATATGAAGAACTTTCTTACCACCGGCCTGTTTACCATACTCTGTTGCTCATCGATTGCCACTGCCATGTCATTTAAAAAAGCGCTCTTGGGTCAACGGGATATTCAAGGAGAAATTGAAGCGGTCAAAACCAATCCGCCTCTAGAATCTCTCGACGCAAAAGGACTCATGAACCGCTTTGGTAAACTAAGCGATTTATATACCCAGCTGCGCAACAAGCAACCGGATAAAGGAGAAGCATACCAAGAATATCACGTGCTCGCGCAAAACTATCGCCAAGCGATGCAAGATTTAGAACGAATGGCACATTGGGACAATCAAGAGCAAAAAATTACTGAAAATGTAATACGATGGCATATGGCTCACATCAATGCGATTACCGGGCAGCCGGGCCAATCGCATCCTGAAAGGATGGCACGCATTGCGAAAGCAATTCCTCATTATGAAGCGCTTGAGCAACTCGACCTACAAAAATCTGCTGAACATGCTCAAATGTTACTCAAATTATATGCTCACCATCGCTATCATCAACTGGAGGATATTGTCCAACGGACACAACCACCGCTAAGCGCAAAAGAGATGAGCGAATGCTATCGTGAGTTATCACACATTGCACCACGTCCTGATAGAAAAACTGAATGTGAAATACTGGCAAATCTCCATGCGCGAGAGCATGAGGGCCAACAACAAGCATTGCAAGAAAAAGCTGCGCAGACAGAAAAGCAAAAACAGTTGCGCATGCGCAAAGTATGCCACATCGTCGGCATCACCGCGGAGATCACCAAAATAAATTCTGATGCAAAACTATCTCCTTTCCAGCGGCTTGATCAATTAGCAACACTCTTATCGCAACGCAGCGCGCTCACAAAAGGGATGCCTGAATATGAAAAAGAGTATGCCGGTGATGCAGCGCGCGCGCGCTCATTGCGCTTGCAATCGGTGCCGCTTGCGCCTACTGCTCAAGTGCGCGCTATGATTTTAAATAATCTACAAAGTTAAGGTCTTCATTACTTTTTCATCCGAGAGTGACTTTTTTAAAAGAAAGTCACTCTCTTTTTTCTTTGAGCAAGATGCTTTCTTTGTTAGACTGAAGTGATTTATTTTTACAAGGATCTTCATGAGCAGTAATCGCAAAGAATTTAATGAATTTCTCAAAACATCGCTTAACAGCGCGCAACATGAGGCGGTCACGCACAAAGAGGGCCCGCTGCTCATTGTTGCCGGTGCCGGGTCGGGCAAAACGCGCGTAATCACTACGCGCATCACGCATCTGATTCTCAATGAAGAGATTCTGCCTTCGCGCATTATTGCGCTCACCTTCACCAATAAAGCAGCGCTTGAGATGAAAGAGCGGATGCATCGGTTTTTGGATCGCACGCAGGATATCCCCTTTGTCGGCACGTTCCATTCATTCTGTTTGCGCCTGCTCAAGAAGCATGGCGATCTGCTTGAATCTCCCTTCATCTCAATTCTTGATGAAGACGATCAGCACAAAATTTTGCACAATATTATTATTCAAGCCGGCCTGCAAAAAAAGATGACTGCCAAAAATCTTGCCTACCAAATTTCACAGATTAAAAATCAGACCGTTGAACCGCTGCAAGATCAGCTCTTTTCACTCACGCCGATGATTCGCGAAGCATTTGCCGCCTATGAAAAAGAGAAAAAGGCCAGCCGTTGCTTGGATTTTGATGATCTGCTTTTAGAAACGGTTAAAATGTTTAAAAAACATGCAGAATTTCGCAAAGAATTTCAAGAACGGATGAGCCATATTCTGGTTGATGAATATCAAGATACGAATGTGGTGCAGCATGAGCTGTTGCGCCAAATGGCACTAAGCCCCAAAAAAGATCTCGCCCTTGACTCCCTGTGCGCCGTCGGCGATGAGGATCAATCAATTTACTCATGGCGCGGCGCAACGGTGAGCAACATTCTGAATTTCTCAAAAGATTTTCCCGGCACCAAAATTATAAAGGTGGAGCAAAATTACCGCTCGGTGCAGCCGATTCTGCATCTGGCCAATCAGGTGATTCAAAATAACACCAATCGCAATCCCAAAAATTTATGGTCAGAAAAAGCCGGCTCCGATCGCATCCGGTTGCTCGCTTTTTTATCCGAATATCAAGAAGCAGAAACGATCGCGCAGTTTTTAAAAGTTGCTGCCAAAAAACAGAAGCTCAGCACCATTGCGATTTTATATCGCACTCACTTTCAATCACGCGCGCTTGAAGAAGCGTTTGTGAAAAATTCGATCCCCTACAAAATTATCGGCGGCATCCAATTCTATGAACGCAAAGAGATCAAAGATATGCTCGCCTATCTTAAGCTCGTGGCGAATCCATTCGATCGCGCATCATTGTTTCGCGTGATCAACTGCCCACTACGCGGATTGGGATCTAAATTTGAAGAGCTGTTTGCCCTCACGTGGAACACCAATCTGTTTGCCACCTTCAAAGAAATTGCAACGCAACTGATCAGCAGCGCTGAAGTGACCGGCGGCAAAAAAGATGCGCTCATGGCATTCGTAAAGTTGTTTGAAACTATGTTACCCACTGAAAAGCCCAGCAGCGCCGCGCAAAAAATTATCAATCAGACTGCCTACTTTAGTTATCTCAAAGAAACGTATGATCCTGAAGAGGCGATGACTAAAATTGACAACGTGAAAGAGTTGCTCAAGGCCATCGATCACTTAGAATCGCAGGGGATCAGTACCATCACCGATTTTCTGGATGAAGTGGCGCTGATGCAGGCGCAAGTGCATGAGGATGGTGAACAAAAAGATCCGGTGCTTTTAATGACGCTGCACGCGGCAAAAGGCCTGGAATTTGATACGGTGATCTTAACCGGCTTGGAAGAGGGATTGCTGCCCAGCGCACGATCACTCAGCTTTGAAGAATCGATTGAAGAAGAGCGGCGGCTCTTGTATGTCGGCATCACGCGAGCGCAAGAACGATTACTACTCACCTATTGCCGCTACCGATACCATTATGGCACCATGACCGATCAGCGCCCTTCCCGTTTTGTGCAAGAGATTCCCAAAGGCACCGTTACCGGTTGCGATGCTTCTTATTGGAATGCGGTGCAGACGACTCAGTTTTTTAGCGAGTGGGTTGGCGGTAAAGAAAAGGAAATCGCTCAGAACATCCCTCGATACGCCCGTTCCGACTACGCCAAGGCTTCGACGGACAAGTCGGGCGGATTTTATCCTGAGCCTGCCGAAGGGCGGGACGAACGGTCAGAGAATCCGTTCGTGGTGAGTGCGAGTAAAACAAGCGTACCTGCCCGCCATAGCTCCGAAGGAGCGACGGCTGGGTCGAACCACCACGATATTCCATCAAGATCAAAACCCGCCCAAGGGATTTTTAAAAAAAACCAACCGGTTTCACATGAAAAATTTGGTGTGGGCATTGTGCAAGATATCGAGCTGCGCGCTAATGGCGCCACCTATTTGCAGATTAAATTTAAAAGCGGCATCAAAAAATTGGATGCAAACTTTGTGATTCAAAAATAATCCAAGTGAACAACCTTCTTGACCTCTGCCATCGTAGCAGCGGCAACTTCTTGCGCATGCCGAGTGCCTTCTTGCAATATCCGCATCACCTGCGCCGGATCCTTTTCAAACTCCGCGCGCTTCACGCGGATCGGCTCGAGCATATCATTCAAAATCACTGCAAGCCGTTTTTTTACTTCAACGTCGCCCAAGCCGCCCCGCTGATAGTGTGCCTTAAGTTCTGAAACTTCTGTCTTATTGGCATCGAAAAGATCCAAATAAAGAAAAACAACATTTCCTTCCACTTTACCCGGATCGTTCACGCGCACATGATCAGGATCGGTATACATGCTCATCACTTTTTTGCGGACTTCATCGGCACTATCGCACAAAGAGATTGCATTGCCCAAAGATTTGCTCATTTTTGCTTTGCCATCGGTGCCCACCAAGCGTGGAACTTTTGAGATCAGTGGCTCACATTCAACCAGTACTGTGCAATTGTAGGTGCGATTGAAAGCACGCACAATCTCATTAGCCTGCTCGAGCATCGGCAACTGATCTTCACCCACGGGTACCAAATTCGCTTTTACAATCGTAATATCGGCCGCTTGATGCACCGGGTACGTTAAAAATCCGGCCGTCACATTTTCCCCATATCCTTTTTGCTGAATCTCCATTTTAACCGTCGGATTTCGCTTCAAACGATTGATCGTAACAAAATTTAAATACAATGTTGCCAGCTCAGCAATTTGAGGAATCATCGATTGCACAAAAATGGTAGTCTTTTGCGGATCGATACCCACGGCCAGATAATCGAGCATCACCTGATAGACATTATCATGCACTTTTTGGGGATTATCATAATTATCGGTGAGCGCCTGAATATCGGCAATCATCACATACTGCTTATAGCTATTTTGCAATTCAACACGATTGAGCAATGAGCCGACATAGTGGCCCAAATGAAGTGGCCCCGATGGCCGATCGCCGGTGAGAATAATTTTTGAAGACATGGAAGATCCTGGTAACATTGAGTTGGGTTTAATTGAACATTAATTTTATAACTTTAATAGATGCATCAGTAGCTACTATAAAGTTGCAACTGATTTGATCTAAATATTCATCGATAATTTTTGCAACTACCCGAGCCTGATTTTGTGGATGTTTAATTTCTAAACGCAACAAAATAATACCAAGATGCTGCTTCTTATCTCTAAAAACTATGTCACCAAAATCTTTATCACGCGTCACAATTATTCTATTTTCAGCCAAGGCAAGCTCTAATACCTCATCATCGCTTATAGATGACGAAATATCTTGGACATATTTTGTATCGAATTTAGTTTTTAAGAAATTAACCACCGACCTACTTATGCACTCATCTACTAGAAATTTCATAATGCCTTACTTTGCAAATAATGGAGCATAGGTGATATCAGAAAGTAATTTTCGGGCAAATAAGATACACGCTAAAATATCTTCTTTTTTTAGTTGGGTATGCTCTTGCATTATTTCTTCTGCGCTCATACCTTCGCCTAACAGATCTAAAACATGTTCGACGGCTAATCGAGTTCCTTTAATAATTGGTTTGCCTACCAATATATGAGGATCCATGACAATTCGATTGATTAAGGCTTCTTTCCCTTGCATATTGATCTCCACAATAAACTTAAATCTCTTACAAAATCATTATAAGTAGAGAGTAGCAGGCAAGTAAAAAAATGCGAGAGCCGGATCTTGCTGTCCGGCTCTCATTTAATCAGAAAATTCCTCGCCTGTCCGACGTAGCTTCAGCCATCCTTCAATAAACTCAGGATGAATAAAGCGAAGGCGGATTACGCTCCGGTAAAGCCCCAATATAGTTCTTCAACCAATGCAAAGAATGGATCGGTTGGAATGCAGCATGTTTTGGTGCGAATAGTATTGGTTGCCACATTGCTCAAGCAGCCTAACGAAAATGAGTTAATTGAAACATATTTTTAAATCAATTGACTCAATCGACTCACTTATGTATCATTGAGCTATATCCCTAAAAACCCATGAGACAAAAGGAGCTCCCCCATGAAATTCCCCGAACAAGAATCATCTACCCTGGAATTTAAGCGAGAAATACCCAAAAATGACCAAATTATAAAGACCATTGTCGGCTTTTGTAACCAACAAGGCGGCCGCCTGATTATTGGGGTGGATAACGAGGGGATGGTAGTGGGAATTCCCGAAGAAAAAGCCGAAGAAATGCTCGAACACCTTCAACAAACCATTTACCAAGCAACTCACCCCTCTATTCGTCCCTTAATCTATGCTCAGCGCCTGGGAGAAAAGACAATTCTGATCATCCAAGTGGATTCCGGACCACACAAACCCTACCACATAAAGAATGAGGGGCCAGATAAGGGAACCTATATTCGTATAGGGAGAAGCACGCTACATGCTACTCCTGAAACAATTGACGAGCTACGTTTACAATCACGTGGTATACCCTATGAGCAAACACCGGTATATCAAGCACGAGTAACGGATGTAGACCTCAAAAGATTTGATGGATTTCTCACTCATAAAGATCATCCGGTCAAAAAACTCACACCGGAAATCACTCAAGAAGCATTGCGCGCCTATACCGTTATAACCACTGAGCATATGCATCAATATCCCACCGTGGCCGGAATACTTTTATTTGGCAAAAATCCGCAACAGTTTCTTTCCGAGGCTCATATCATCTGCTCGCATTTTGCCGGAATAGCCGGCCGTGAGACATTGGCCACGCGCGATTGTCTGGGAACTTTAATCGAACAGTTCGACAATACTTTCGAGTTTGTCATCAGTCGTCTTAATGTCTCCTTTTCCATCAAAGGAGTGCGCCGCGAAGATAAACTTGAAATCCCTCGAGAAGCACTTCGCGAAATGTTGCTCAATGCAATTGTTCATCGCAACTATTACATTCCTGGCCCCACAAAAATTGCCATCTATCGTGATCGCATCGAGATTTTTAGTCCCGGCATGTTTGCCCGCCCTATTAGTGTTGAGAATTTAACCGCCGGATTTACCTACATTCGCAATCCGGCCATTGTGAAAGTATTCCGCGAACTGGGATATATAGAAAAATTGGGCACCGGATTTCGCATTCTGTTTGAGAGTTATGAGAAAGCAGGATTACGCAAACCGCAAGTGATCGAAGGTGAAAATTTCATCAAATGCATTTTGCCGCGCCCGACTCCTGCAGACACCGATTACCGCGCGCTGCCCTCGATGGATCAAAAAATAATCGATCTCTTTGCGCGCGTGAATGAACTCTCTATTGCTGATGTGATGGAACAACTCCATCTTTCCCGCGCCACCGCAGGCAGATTGCTGGCCCGTTTAGTGGAGCACAATATTTTGGAACGAATTGGCAATGCTAAGGCAACCCGGTATTTGAAGCGATAAATTCATAAGAGAGCCCAGGCATTACTCCGGGCTCTCTTATAATCAGAAAATTCCTCTTATTCTACGCTCCGGTAAAGCCCCAATATAGTTCTTCAACCAATGCGAAGAATGGATCGGTTGGCACGCAGCAGGTCTTCATGCGGATCGTATTGGTTGCCACATTGCTCAAGCAACCTAATGAGTCGGTCGCATAGAATTGGAAGCTGCCCGTACCAATAAAGTTGAGTGTTGGGGTGAAGGTGTATGGCCCGGTAGCGCCAATCACCACACTTCCATTCACCGCAGTTCCTGTTTGAGCAAAAGTATACGGTGAAGTGCCGCCCGTTGTTTGGGTCACCAGATCACCGGTGGAAACAGTGTTCATGCATATTGTTGCCGCGCTTCCGGTTGCCACCGGCGAAGGATTAACGGTAATAGTCACCGTTGCGGTGTTCGATGTACACGGCGGTGTATTTGAATCAGTAAAATGGAATTGGAAACTATCGGCGCCGGTGTATCCTGCATTTGGCGTATACGTATAAGCACCGGTGGTCGCATTAAATCCGCTGATGGTGCCATGCGTAGGTTCGGTGCTGATCACAAAGGTGAGTGGAGGAAGCGGGTGCCCAGCTACTAAGCCTGCCAAGCTCGCTGCAACAGCGGTGCTCGCGCAAGCATTCAGAGTGCCATTATTCGCAGTTGGTGAAGAGTTAGCCGTTAATGTTACGCTGCCGGTTGAGCTGCATCCTAATGAATCGATCACTTGATACTCAAATGAGCATGGTGCCGTAAAGCCGCCCGGAGCGGTATACATAAATATACCGGTCGGCGAAACTGATACACTGCCCCCTGCACATGAGCTGCTTATCGGACCGCTAAAGGTGAATGGCATAATGCCACCACTCACAAAACTGGTCAAACTGGCGGTAATCGTATCATTACAACTATCAACGGCTCCACTGAGGGCCACCAGATTATCGATAAATACGCGCACGGCGCCCGTGCCAATACAACTATTAGTATCAGTTATTTGATAGCTAAAGCCACCAGCGCCGCTAAATCCGGCAGTCGGTGTGAAGGTGTAAGGCCCGGTAGCGCCGATCACCACCGCGCCGCCGGAAGCTGAACCGGTCGCGCCAAAAGTAAATGGCGAAGTGCCGCCCGTTACAAAAGGAAGCAGATTGCCATGCACTGCCGTATTAAAGCAGCCGGTTGCAGAAGCAGGAAGGCCTGACGGGCCTTCATCGATGGTGATGGTGATGGTGGCCGGCGCACTGGTGCATCCCTGATCGGTCACACTGAAGGTGAAGGTATCAACCCCAAATGCATTGTGATTGGGAACATAGGTAAAGGCACCGGTAGCAGCATTGGTAATCGTTGCAGTTCCCAGCGCACCATTGGTCACGATGGCGAAACTATATGGCGGCGTACCACCGGTTGCAGTCAAAGTGCCACTCACGCTGGTATTTTCACACGTGGAAGCGGCGCCATTATTGGCGGATGCTCCTTGATTTGCCAGCACCGTAACGGTAGCGATATTACTAAAACAATCATTGATATCGAATGCTTCATACTGGAATGTGCACGACCCGGTAGCCCCTGACGCAGTATAGGTAAAAAGACCAAAATCATTGGTCAATACTACTTTACCATCACACGTGGTGGTTCCTGCCTGGGTAAAGGATAGTGGGCCACTGCCACCGCTCACAAATGGTAACAGATTACCATTTATCACATCACCGCATCCGGTGAATGAAGCATTGCTGGCGAGAATCGTGGGGCACGGAATCACATTAATGAACAGCGGACCAACCTCAGCAGGAGGATTTTCATTTACTACGGCGCTATATTGTTGAAGACCCGTTGCTATCGGCAAAATAGTTTGCGTCACATAATAGGTGGTGTTGCCCGGGATTGTACTACCGTCAACCGTATAGCTGCCGGTACCACCCAAACATATAGCACAAGGACGAGTCGGATCGAAAACAGTCTCGCCGAAATAAATATTATTATAACCGACAAATGATAAGCCCGGATCATAATATAGACCTGTCGGCCCCGTTTGCCCTGTAAAGGGCACAATATCAGAGAAAATCTCCGTATTAAATGTTCCTGTTGGACTAGGATTATTAATCGATGTAGTGATAGTAAACTCTTTGTTTAGATACGCCGTGGAAGGGTAGCAGAACGCATAAACAACATCATTAACCAATGTTGCAGCAACACTATAACCATCAGCACATGAATAGACATAAATAATTGCCGGAGCGTTTATCATACAACCATTGGCATCGGTTACGTTAAATGAAAGGTAACTGGGACCGGCACTTGTTTGAGTAATGGTGATTTGCCCCGTAGTAGGATGATCAAATTGAACATTACTAACATTATTGTCAGCGACAATCGTATACGTATTATGACCGGGTGTTCCGCCGGTAAAGGGCATGGAACCAACGGCCGGCGTTCCTCCAGGAGTAATAAAGAGCACATCATTGCTGGCTTCGGGAGCATCCGAAATAGGCACGGTAATAGTACCGGTATTGCTCAAACAGTTGGCAACATCTGATGCCTGATAGTGGAAACTCCCGGTTGCCGGCCCATCAAGAGATGGAGTAAAGGAATAGATCCCGCTGCTATTTACACTCACAGAACCATTTACTGGATTAGCAGTAGTAAAACTGTATGGCGAAGTCCCTCCACTCACAAAGCTATTCAAATTACCCGTTCCAAAATTTGTTCCGCCTGCAGCATTGCCGCATGCGGTTGCACCAGTAGCATTCGATGCAGTTATGGTAGGGCAGCTGGCCAAAACATTAATAGTCGCGGTACCCAACGCAAATTGAGAACCGAGAACAGGGACAATATGTGCTGTATATGTTTTAGTTCCCGTTGATGCAGGAGTTATAGTAACCGTACCACTATAGGTTGTACCGGCCGGAATACCAGCAGTCTGAGATCGCAACGCTCCTTTGCCCCCATCACCACTAAACGCATTTGAATCATTGGGTTCCCAAAAATAATTGCCACCAAGTTCGGTGCCGTTGGCAGGACTAACACCGGTCACATTGAGGCCAGATGCAGGGCCTTGACTTGAATCCGGCTCCATATCAAAGATACCGGCAGTGCTATCAAGCGGTATGGTGCTCCCGGTAGGATTAGAAATAGAAACGTAGATAGTAAAGGGGACACCAACAACCGCTACCGAAGGATAGCAAATTTGGTAGACGGCACCATTAAGCGTTGTGACTAACTGCGTGAGTTTATTTGAAGGGCAACCGGCCCATAAAGTTCCGCCCATCAACAAAAATAGTATTCCTAAACTTTTTTTCAAAAATGATCTCATCATATCTCCTTAAATTCCCGAAAAGCCCCAATATAATTCTTCTACTAAAACAAAAAATGGATCAGTGGGTGGGCAACATGGTTGAAAACGAATATCAACCGTTCCGGGATTACTCACACAAGCAAGCGTATCAGTCGCTTCAAACTGGAAGCTTCCCGTTCCCACAAAACCGGTTATCGGCGTAAAGTTATATAAACCGGTTGCACTGACCGTGCCGGTCCCATTCATCGGCCCACTCGATAATAAGAAAGTATAGGGCGGAGTACCACCGGATACCAGTGGCACTAAATTACCATTAATCGTTTCGTTGATGCAACCGGTTAATCCAGTGCTTGCCGCTATTACATCGCATGGTGAAAATGTTGTTTCCGCTTGCAAATTCACATGACCATCATCACGATAACGATAGACCATAATGGCTGTATGCATTCCGGTTGCCGGCGGCGTAGGATCATTAAAGCTCCAGGTATTATATGCGCCATTGGTCACCGTTGATCCGATATAGTTACTCGGCCCGGTGCCATCAATAAACAAATCCACAATGGAAGGATTTTGCGCGGCGCCGGTCAAATTAAGGCCGGTGGCAAACGGATGTACGGTAATTGTTGCGGGTGTTAAAGGCGCATTTGAAACAAGATAACGCGCGGCAGTAAAATATTCAAAATCATTACCCGATTGGGCAGGACTAATGGAAGAACCGGCAGTTACAATATCACCATTTCCCTGCAGCGCAAGCGCATTAATTTGATCGGGACTATCCCCAATGAGAGTGTATACAAATCCAGGAAATGCCAGACCGCCATTGCCGGTAAAGCTTGGATCTAAAGCGCCATTGGTCTCAAAACGCCCGACCATAAACATATTGCTATCAAGCGGAGGCACTTCGGGGCCCACACCACCGGCAACAATTTTACCATCGGATTGCAATCCACCTGCATAGGCAACTGATGATTCAGCATCACCATCTGATGGGGTGAGTGATGGTGCAATAAAAGCACCGGTATTGGGATGAGGGTTAATAGATGATACCAATGCTCCGGTTGGCCCGATAAATGTGGTATCAAGTGTGTAATTAGTATTGTAACGGGCCAAGGCAAAATAGCCGCCCCCATTTGCCCAATCGGTCCATCCGATTAAGATTATTTTACCATCCGGCTGCACCAAAGCTGATTGCGCCACGGTAACATTAACCGTATTGTAATCACTAGCGCTTGAAAAAAGAGTAACCTCTTTCTGAGCAACAGTACCATTGGGATTGAGAACCGCGAATGCAAAATCCTGCTGAGTAAAAGCATTATCTGTTGATGAACCTGCGGCAATAATTGTTTTGCCATCTGCCATGAGCGCCACCGCATTGGCAAGATCTTCAGAATCAACCGCAAACTGCACAAACTGATGCCCGGTACCATTAAAGGTGGTATCTAAATCACCATTGGTGGTTAAGCGTCCAATTGCCATGGCATCAGCACTTTGCCCCACCACCACAATCGCTTGATCAACATCAACCACCACCGCGTTCCCTTCATCATTGCTATCTACTTGAAAGCTGGGGAAGATGGTAACACCCGGCTTAGCGCTGGTGCCAAATGTGGTATCTAATGCGCCCAGCGGTGTTAAACGTGCCACCATAATGTTATTAGGTGTGCTCGAATATTCGACCGTTCCAACAATTACAATCGCACCGTCTGATTGCACCGCCACTCCATTTGAGGTGACCTGAGTAATCACTAAGGTAGGACTTAAATTAATAATGGCGACACCTGCATTATTACCGAATGTGGTATCAAGTGCGCCATTAGTTAAGTAGCGCGCGACAATGAGGTTAGTCTGAATGTCGGCATCATCGGTATTGTTACCCACCACTACAATCTTGCCATCTGATTGAATATACGTTCCACTGACACTCGTAAAATTGAATCCGGGAATATCTGTAGTCACAACACCGGTCTGCCCAAAGGAAGTATCAAGCTGGCCATCGGCCAAGCTTTTTTGTGGCATAGCAATGGTTATAATAAGAAGAAGAAAAAAAATTATTTTATTCATTGTTGTTGCCTTTGCATGTTAAAAACTGATCGCTGTCTTTAACCATACGCCATATTGGGATAACGCACTTTTGCGATGCGCAAATTCATACTGCCCACCCACGCCGATCATCACCGGATAGCGGCAACACAAGCATCCATCATAAGAGATTGCTGCATATACCGTGCTTGAAAGCGCACGCGGATTTGCTGCTGAATTAAGATTTAAATACGAACATAAGTTTGAGCATGCAATACCTTGGCAGTTATTACCCGCCAACGCTACAGGACTATTATCATATGCTTGAGAGTTTTGCACATAGACAAAGGCAAGATCACTTGCCGGCGCATCAGGCAATGTTGGCACCGATTGGCAAATGCGCGCGCAAGAAGCAGTTATCGGGCACGTAAAATTAGGATTATAGGCAATATCATAAATACCTACACCTAAATTTTCATCAGGGAGTGCCAACTTTTCTTTTGAGCGATACCAGAAATCGTAGCCGACCTCAAAATGGAAATCGCAATAGTTAACACTCATGGCCGCCCACACCTCAAACATGCTACGTGGCGTTACTTCAACCTGTTGGGTGAAATAATTAATGCCCGGCAGCGGTGCAAGGGTATTGGTCGGTTGCACTACCAGTAAGTAGCGTGACCAATCGCCGTTAAATAGATCGATCGAGCGCCATTCTTTGTGTTTTAAAAAGTAGGCATACCGCGCGTCAATTAAAAAATCCCAGCTCGTGGATCCGCATTCATAAAAAGCATAATCAGCATCAAATCCTGCGCCAAGCCCCACATGATTGCTACCTACGAGCGGTTCAAAAACATATTTTGCTTTGGTGCCACGGCCGGTTGGAATAAAGAGTTGGCCATAAAACCCGGCGTGATTATTTTTTTCATCACGCGTAAAATCGTAGCCCACTTTTACGCAGATATCATCAACACCACTTTTTTTCAAACTGGTTGGTGAAAATTTGCCATAGTTCCAGGCAGGATTATTGAGCGCAGCAATCGCATTGGCAAATGAAGGAGGCACAATAGGAGTTCCGCTGGTTGGTGAAATTGTTTCAGTAATATGAATATTATGGCGCACCTGCTCAACCGGCACAAAAATACTGGCCCACCAGTTGCGATAACAAC
This sequence comes from uncultured bacterium, assembly GCA_963836585.1. Lineage (GTDB taxonomy): Bacteria > Babelota > Babeliae > Babelales > Vermiphilaceae > BTUB01. The sequence continues at coordinate 252,718 of CAWIJV010000001.1, read as the reverse complement.
AGTTATCATCAAACCAACTACCAAAATCAAAAAACAGCTTGAATGCGCCGCCAATTACGGTGCGCGTTGGCGCCAGGCAGATCGTTGATGAAAATGGCGTATCGATCGGCGCTAATATTTCCAGCCATAATGAGCTGATATCACTCGTATTATTTTGGCCGACGGTGGCACATTGCTGGCATCCGGGCATAAAATATTCGGCCAATCGTTTGCTATCGGTGGATTTAAAATAATAGGGCGCGGTCACCTCAAAACTTATCCAGGGCGGGCATTCGGCATCACAACAAGGCAGATGATATTGATAATAATCATCCAATGCCAATTCAAGCACCGAATTTTGTGACATCATCCGCGGAACAAAGGTGGTATGCGAACAGATATTGCAACTTTCGCTGCACATACTTTGTAATCGTGCCGCTGTGAGCAGCGCGATAAGTACTATGGAATATTTTTTCATAAAAACTCCTTTCATTAAGGTTTTACATTTTTTACCCAAATATATTTTCAATTTCTCCTTTTCACGAAGCGACCACACAGCACGGCACTTGGATCGTCACCGTCGCCACATTGCTTGCACACGGTGGATTAAACGAATCGAATGCTTGGAACTGGAAGCTTGCAATACCATTAAATCCAACGGTTGGAACAAATGTTGCCACACCGGTGGTTGGATTCAAGAATACCGTGCCGCCAACCGGCGTTCCCACAATTACAAACGTATACGGTGGAACACCACCGGCTACTAACGTATTCAAATTGATCGTTACCGGCACGTTCACACAGGCACACAAATTGGTGCCGGTTGCCACCGGCGGAATGCTGGTGGTAATTGTTACCGCGCCCGTCGCGGTGCACGCGCTCACGCTGCTATCAGTTACTTGATAATAGAAGGTGCACGGCCCGGTGCCGCCGGCGGTAAAGGTGTAACTGCCTGATGTCGCAATCGCTACTGTTCCACATCCGGGTGGATTAAATCCGTTAAATTGCGTGAAGGTATAGGGCGGCAGACCACCGGAAACCAATCCAGTGAGACTGCCATTAAATCCTGAAGCGCAACTTCCTAATCCGGTGCTCGCAGCCGTTGGATTCTGATGAATGGTAATGGTCACCGGCAGATCACCATAGCAACCATTGGATCCGGTTACTCGAATTGTTACACTGCCCACCACCGTTGGTGTTGGGAAGCTCGTAACCATTGGCGTGAAGGTGAAGCTTGCGGTGCTCGCGCCCGTTTGCGTGATTGTTGCGGTACCATTCACTGCCGAACCGGCAACAATGGAGAATGTGTATGGCGCAACGCCACCACTCGCGGTTACACTGCTAGTTACCGGCGTCAATGAGCAGGTATCAAAAGTGCTGGTACCGGTAAGAGTTGGCGATAGATGCGCCACCAAGCTGATGGTACCAGTAGTGCTTTGGCAATCATAAAAATCGGTAGCGCTATATTGGAAGCTTGCTGCGCCGATAGCTAGTGGCGTAAAGGTGAACGGTCCGGTTGAAAGTAGGCTGAGTGTACCATTGATCGCATTACCACCGGTAAACATAAATGGCGGTGTGCCGCTCAGCATGAAATTATTTAAGTTACCCGAGAACGGATCACCCACGCAGCCATTAAACGGCCCCGAATTGCCGGCAACTGGTGTTGGCTGCACCTGCACCGTAGCAGTTCCAATACTTTCGCAGGGAGTAGCATCGGTTACGCCATAATCAAAGCTGCATGGGCCACTAAAATTGAGCGCCGGAATAAAGGTGAAGTCTCCATCAGTGGCTATCACAATCGATGACGCGCACGCAGGAACCGCGCCGGTGAAAAAGAAATCATATGGTGGAGTGCCGCCCATTACAAATGGTGCCAGTGATCCACTGAATGGTTGATTTTCACAACCGGTAAAAGAAGCAGCCCCCGCTTGCGGCCCTTCAACAATATTCACATAGACCGGTTTTGGTTGGCTGGTGCACGGCGGGATGCTTGAATCGGTCACTTGATAATTAAAACTTCCTTGGCCCGGCGGTAAAATGCTGGGTACAAAAATAAAACTGCCGTTGCTGGTGTTAGTAAGCGTGACGCTGCCATTAAATACCGGCCCCACGGGTGCGGTGAAAGTGAATGGTCCCACGCCGGTCACTAAACTGATCAGCTCGCCAAACACGCCCCCTTCGCAACCGGTGAAGTAACCGGTGTTTGCTTGCGGGCCCGGATTTACATCAATTGTTACCGTCGCAGTGCTATTACATCCCTTTGCATCAACCACTTTATAGTTGAAACTTCCAACAACAGCGCCGGCGCTCGGCGTAAAATTATAGATACCGGTCGGACTGATGGTAACGGTGCCATCAATCGGTACGCTGGCTAGTGAGAAAACATACGGCGGCGTGCCACCTGAAACAAGCGGCGCTAAACTTCCACTAGTTGGTGTAAGTGCGCACGCAGTGCCGGTGCTACCGGTAGCTGTTGGCGCGGGATTTACTACGATAAGTTCAGTACCCGATCCGGTGCAGCCCCACACACTGGTCACTTCATACGTAAATGAACCACCGGTCACGCCGGGGTTGGGTGTGAAGAAGAAGATCCCATTACCATCAATCACGGTGCTTCCATTCACCGAGGTAAATGGCCCGGTAAACATGAAGGGCGGATTGCCGGTCACTTGCGGATTAAGATTTCCGCTGATCACTTGGTTACTACATCCGGCCACATTACCGGTTGTGGTGGTTGGTGTTGGATGAACAATCACGCTGATCGTTTGTGTCGCGCTCGGGCATGGCAACGAATCGGTCAGATAAAAATTAAATCCGGCTGTTCCTTGAGCAATATTGGAAGTAAAACTATATTCACCGCTGCTTGAGCTAAATGAAGTGATATTACCATTGATCCCGGTACCCGATAAATTAAAGGTCACCGGATAAACCGCGGAGATAATATTATTGTTCAAATTTCCGGTCACGCTACCACTCGGGCAGACATTAAAAATAGAACCGGTTATCGTTGCTGCCGGCCGCACATCAACACATACGGTATGTGGCCCGGTTCCCGGACAACCGCCTTGCGTCACGTAATAAGGAAAACAACAGGTGCCGGTAAAATTATAACTTGGTTGAAAGGTGTAGGTGCCACTCGGATTGATAGAGAAGGCGCCGCACATTGCCGGCGATCCGCCACTGCCACTTTGTGAAAATACCAGCGGGCCCGTGCCACCGGTCACCAGCGGAATTAATGAACCCGAAAGTTGCGTGTTTTGGCAACCATAGACGGCCGTTGATGAAGTCACCGGATATGAATTTACATCGATAGTTTCGATGCCGGAAGGGTCACTCACGCAGCCATTTGCATCGATCACATTGAAGGTAAATGAATCGATGTAAAAAGTAACTGCGGCAGGATTAGGCGTGTACGTAAAATTACCACTCGTCGCAAAATCAACTGCCAATGTTAAGGTGCCATTCGTTGGTCCGGAGCCTGCGACTATTTCAAAGGTATAGGGAGGCAAGCCATCGGTCGCGCTCACTGTGCCGGCAACCGGTTGACCCAAGCAGGTGCTAATAGTTGCATCGGTTGCAACCGGCAATTCATTCACTGCAACCGTCACCGCGCCGGTGCCAATACAATGAGGCACTGCATTATCAGTCGCTTCATACACAAAAGTGCAGGTGGTATTATACGCATTTGGCGCCGTATAAAAAAAGATACCGGTAGAGCTGATGGATACTGAACCACATGAAGGTTGCCCGGTTGCACTGAAGGTATAAGAGCCCGAGCCACCGGTCACATACGGAGCCAAATTCCCGGTAAATGATTGTCCGGCACATCCGGTGTAATTCAGTGATGAGGCAACCGGATTTTGCGAGTAACTAATCTGATATAAAGCGCCCGTTATGGCAGGAAGAAAAATCGGCGGACTCCAAGCTGACACTGCATTAAACATAAATGAGGCTGTTCCATAAAAGGGAGCATTGGGTACAAACTGGAAAACACCCGCGGTCATATTAAGCAATGAAACGCTCCCGCCCATAGCATTGGCAACAGTGTAATAATAAGGCTGCGGTCCGCAGGGCCCACTGTAACCGGTGCATGAAATACATCCACTACACGGTATACACGATGTGCATTGCGGGCACCCGGTATATCCGCTACATAAAAAACAGGGACACACGCAACCGACCACCCCGCTACATTGAGCACACGCAGTAACCGCGTAACCACTACATGCCACGCACGGAACACATGTGGGACAAGAATAGCCGACTTGTGAGGTACAAATAGGCGACGGTAAAACACCCGTCAACGTGGTTCCTTGGCAAATAGGCCCGGTTGCCACATTGGGAAACTCTACATTCGGCGTAACATTGATACTAATAGTGAAACACCATGCGGCAGGCCCATTCGATCCTCCCACGTTACCAATAAAAGCAGGAGAAAAAACATAGGTACCACAATTAGTCATGGTAAATGATACGGCCATATCATAGGTAATGCCCGGCGGCAGGTTACCAAACTGCCACAATCCGGAACCGTTCACATAACCGGGATTTTGATTAGCGCAGGTACAACTTCCATTTGGTTGGAGCGGGGTCCCAAAAGATTCAAAAGAAAGATATCCTGATGAAGCCGGTGGAATCACCGTAGGGCAACCAACGCCAACTCCTCCGGGCACAAACCCTTCGAAATAGTTATTCGTAAATGAAATGCCTGAATTAAGGGTAACGGTGTATAAAATAGTAACTTCTTCCCCAAGGTAAGCCGCATCATCCCAGGTGGCGGTAATGGTCATATCCGCACCCTCAGTATAATCCATACAAACTAAACCATAGGTTCCTAGTGAAGCGGTTTGCTGAGCGGCTTTATCGGTGAGACATATGCCCAGCATAAGCGCACAGAACAGGATATATCTAGTGTATCTCGTATGCTTCATAACTTTCTTCTCTCCTCAATTGAGAACTCTTTCCTTATCTATGGCGCTACCACACAACACGGCACTTGAATCGTCACCGTCGCCACATTACTTGCGCACGGCGGATTGAACGAATCAAACGCTTGGAACTGGAAGCTTGCAATACCATTAAATCCAATCGTTGGGCTAAATGTTGCCACACCGGTGGTTGGATTTAAGAATACCGTGCCGCCAACCGGCGTTCCCACAATGGCAAACGTATACGGCGGAACACCACCGGCTACTAACGTATTCAAATTGATCGTTACCGGCACGTTCACACAGGCACACAAATTGGTGCCGGTTGCCACCGGCGGAATGCTGGTGGTAATTGTTACCGCGCCCGTCGCGGTGCACGCGCTCACACTGCTCTCCATTACTTGATAATAGAAGGTGCATGGCCCGGTGCCGCCGGCAGTGAAGGTATAAGTGCCTGATGAATTGATCACTACTGATCCACATCCGGGTGGATTGAATCCATTAAATTGGCTGAAGGTATAGGGCGGCACACCACCGGAAACCAATCCGGTGAGACTACCATTAAATACCGGAGCGCAACTACCCAAGCCGGTGCTGGCAGCAGTTGGACTTTGATGAATGGTAATTGTTATCGGCAGATCGGCGTAGCAACCATTTGCTGCCGTCACACGAACTATTACACTGCCCACCACCGTTGGTGTCGGGAAGCTGGTAACATTTGGCGTGAAGGTAAAACTTGCCGTATTATACGCTATTTTAGTTATCGTCGCAGTGCCATTCACGGCCGATCCGGCTACGATGGAAAAGGTGTATGGTATTGTGGCGCCGCTGGCAACAACGGTACTGGTGACTGCTGTTGATGAACAGGTATCAAAGGTACTTGTACCCGTAAGAATCGGTGACACTTGCGCATTAAAACTGATCGTGCCGGTAGTGCTTTGGCAATCATACAGATCGGTGGCGCTATATTGAAAACTTGCCGCGCCGGCGATTGTCGGAGTAAAGGTGAATGGCCCGGTTAAAAGCAGATTAAGCGTGCCATTGATCGTGTTGCCGCCGGTAAACATAAAGGGCGGTGTGCCACTCAGCATGAAATTTGTTAAGTTGCCGGAGAATGGATTATTCGCGCATCCGGTAAACGGCCCTGAATTGCCGGCAATCGGTGTTGGCTCTACATCCACCGTCACCGATGAAATGCTTTCGCACGGAATCGCATCGGTCACCCCATAATCAAAACTGCATGGCCCACTAAAGTTGAGCGCAGGGACAAAGATAAGTTCGCCATTAGTCTCAATGATGATGGATGATGCACACCCAGGCACTGCTCCGGTAAAGAAGAATGAATAAGGCGGAGTGCCGCCAGTCACAAATGGCGCCAGCGATCCGCTAAATGGTTGATTTTCACAACCGGTAAAATGTGCGGGATTTGCTTGCGGCCCTTCAACAATATTTATAAAGACCGGTTTTGGTTGGCTCGTGCACGGCGGGATGCTTGAATCGGTCACTTGATAATTAAAACTTCCTTGCCCCGGTGGTAAAATGCTCGGTACAAAAATAAAGCTGCCGTTGCTGGTGTTAGTAAGCGTGACGCTGCCATTAAATACCGGCCCCACGGGTGCGGTGAAAGTGAATGGTCCCACGCCGGTCACTAAACTGATCAGCTCGCCAAAGACACCCCCTTCGCAACCGGTGAAGTAACCGGTGTTTGCTTGCGGGCCCGGATTTACATCAATTGTTACCGTCGCAGTGCTATTACATCCCTTTGCATCAACCACTTTATAGTTGAAACTTCCAACAACAGCGCCGGCGCTCGGCGTAAAATTATATATGCCGGTTGGACTGATGGTAACGGTGCCATCAACCGGAACACTGGCCAGTGAGAAAACATACGGCGGCGTGCCACCGGAAACGAGCGGCACGAGGCTTCCACTTTTTGGTGTGAGCGCGCACGCAGTGCCGGTGCTGCCGGTAGCTGTTGGCGCAGGATTCACCACAATCAGCTCACTGCCAAATCCGGTGCATCCCCACACACTGGTTACTTCATAGGTAAACATACCACCGGTAACTCCCGGAGTTGGTGTAAAGAAAAATATACCATTGCTATCGATCACCGTACTGCCACCCAATGAAAGGAATGGTCCGGTAAAAGTAAATGGTGCATTGCCCATCACTTGCGGATTAAGATTTCCGCTGATCACTTGGTTACTACATCCGGCCACCTGCCCTTCAGTAGTGGTCGGCGCCGGATGAACAATCACACTGATCGTTTGTGTTGCACTTGGGCACGGCAATGAATCGGTCAGATAAAAATTAAATCCGGCTGTTCCTTGGCTAATATTAGAATTAAAACTGTATTCGCCACTCGTTGAGCTGAAGGAGGTGATATTGCCGCCAAAACCGGTACCCGATAAATTAAAGGTCACCGGCGGAACCGCGGAGATAATATTATTGTTCAAATTTCCGGTCACGCTACCACTCGGGCAGACATTAAAAATAGAACCGGTTGCCGTTGATGCCGGCCGCACATCAACACATACGGTATGCGGCCCGGTTCCCGGACAACCGCCTTGCGTCACGTAATAAGGAAAACAACAGGTGCCGGTAAAATTATAACTTGGTTGAAAGGTGTAGGTGCCACTCGGATTGATAGAGAAGGCGCCGCACATTGCCGGCGATCCGCCACTGCCGCTTTGTGAAAATACCAGCGGACCTGTGCCGCCGGTCACCAGAGGAATTAATGAACCCGAAAGTTGCGTGTTTTGGCAACCATAGACGGCCGTTGATGAAGTCACCGGATATGAATTTACATCGATAGTTTCGATGCCGGAAGGATTACTCACGCAACCATTTGAATCGATCACATTGAAGGTAAATGAATCGATGTAAAAAGTAACTGCGGCAGGATTAGGTGCATACGTAAAATCACCGGTGGTAGGATCAAAAAATGTTATGCTCCCACCATTAATAGGTCCGGCGACTATCTCAAACGTATAGGGCGGATTACCACCAGTTGCATTCAGAGTTCCTGAAACCGATTGCCCCAAGCAGGTGCTCACCGTCGCATCGGTAGCAACCGGCAGCGCGTTAACGGTTACCGTGACAGCGCCGGTACCAAAACAATGGGGAGCAGTATTATCAGTAGCTTCATACACAAAGGTGCACGTAGCGCCGGCCGGCCCACTGGGCGCGGTATAAAAGAAGATACCGGTCGGACTAATCGAGACTGAACCGCATGAAGGCTGCCCTATTCCCGAATAGCTATAATTACCCGAACCGCCGGTGACGTACGGCGATAAACTTCCGGTAAATGCCTGCCCGGCACAGCCGGTTAAACTTACTGATGATGCAATAGGATTTTGCGCGTAAGTAATATAATACAGTGCATTAGTTAACGCGGGCGCAAAAATAGGAGGACTCCAGGCAGAAACTGCATTATAACCAAATAGAGCCTCTCCATAAAAAGTAGTATACGGCACAAACTGAAAAATGCCTGCGGTCATATTAAGCAATGTTACGGTTCCCCCTATCCCATTAGCAACCACATAATAAAATGGTTGCGGCCCACACGGGCCGGTATAACCACTACAGGTAACGCATCCGGGGCATGGTTCAGCCGAAGGGCAGCAGGGCGGACATCCGGTATATGCTGTGTAATATCCCTGTTGCGCAGTACACACCGGAGGCGGTAAAGTTCCCGTCAACGTGGTTCCTTGGCAAATAGGGCCGGCGGCAACATTCGGCAGCTCAACCAGAGGAGCAACCGCGATGCTGATATCAATACACCATGTTGCAGGGCCATTTGATCCCCCTACGTTACCAACAAAAGCAGGAGAAAAGGTATAAACACCGCACTCGGTCACCGTAAAGGTAACTGTCATAGTATACGGAATACCGACTCCCATCGTTGGGTTACCAAACTGCCACAATCCAAAACCGTGTAAATAGCCCGGATTAACAGAATCACAGGTACAACTCCCATTGGGTGGAAGCGGTGTGCCAAAAGACTCAAAAGAAAGATAACTACTGGCAACCGGCGGAATAACTGAAGGACAGGAAACCTTGGCTCCTCCGGGGACAAAACCTTCAAAATAGTTATTACTAAGTGAAGTTCCTGAATTAAGGGTAACGGTATATAAAATAGTTACTTCTTGGCCTACATAAGCCGCATCATACCATGTCGCAGTAATGGTCATATCCGCGCCTTCAGTAAAATCCATACAGACCAAACCCATCGTCATTAACGTGGCAGTTTTCTGAGTGCCATTTATTGAGACGGTTGTTTGGCTCGCTGCCGATCCGCTTGCCCCACTCAATCCCCTATTGGTTAGATGCCCGAATGATGCAAGCAGGAATCCTACAATATATAATTTTTTATTCATAAGGCGAGCCCCTCTCATTAATGAGATGAATGTTGAGAACTATTTCCCGCACGGAATATTATTCTTGCCATCGGACTTGGTCGATTATTTGCATCAATAGCAACATAACTAAATCCGGCAATACGATTAGATCTAAAATCCGGCCTAAAGGTGAATGAACCATCTTTTTCATTACATTCAATCCCCCCATGATGTGAATTCAAAATCATATAATGATAAGGTGGCACACCGCCCTCGACTAAATCTCCCAACTGACCGGTAATCGGCTCATCAATGCCGATAACGCGTTCTATTTTTTGCGCGGTTAATTTTTTAGCAATCATCACACGAGCGCGCGCGTCACTACTCAATCCATATTCATCGGTTACGCGATAGGTAAACTCCAGCGGCTCTCTAAAATCGGTGATGCTGCAAGAAAAGGCGCCATCTTTATTTAGCGCCACTTTCATGTGATCCGGAACTTCCCTTACTTCAAATTGATAATTGCCTACTGCACTAAATAGATTACGAAGATTTCCACTCAAATCATCTTCATAGACATACATCAGCGCTGATTCAGGTTTCGGGAATCCTTTTACTGAAATGGTAATCACTGCCACATCACTCACTCTTGCGCGCGCGTCAGATACTTTCACACCAAAGTGAGTATCCCCCACAAAATTTTCATGCGGCACAAATTCAAAGCTGCCATCCTCATCAATCGTAAGTGATCCGTGTTCGCTTGGACAGATGAGACTAAACTGGTACGGTGGAACACCATTTGATACGCTTACAGCGCCCTTAACCGATCCATTTTGCGCACAAACAAAGGCAGTTTTTGCAACGGCAGGCAATTCTACTTTGTGGAACGTAACCTCTGCCACCGGACTTCGCTTATTATTTACATCAAGCGCGATATAACTAAATCCTGCAACGCCTTTTGCGCCAAATTTTGGATTAAATAAATAGGTGCCATCATCCAAATTTGCCTTAAGCGCACCATAATATTCGCCAGCAATTTTATAATGGTACGGCAATACACCACCGGCAATTAGATCGCCCAGCTGGCCCTTGGCCACTTCATCAGCTGCCAAGAGTTGTTCTGCTTTTTGCGCCGTTAATGCTTTATGGATGATCAAGCGCACGCGCGCGTCACCGGTAAATCCATATTCATTAGTCACTCGATAGGTAAATTCAAGCGGTTCTCTACAGTTAGTAATGCTACAAGAGAAAGCGCCATCGGGCGCAAGCGCTACATTCAGGCCTTCAGGAGCATCCACGAGAGAAAAGAGATAATTGCCCGGCATCTTGAGAGCTTTTGCAAGATTTCCTTTCAAGTCATTTTCATACAGCTCAATGACCATCGAAGCCGGTCTCGGCAACTCTTTTACGCAGATGGTGATTACCACACTGTCACTTACTCCTGGCCGCGCATCAATTGCTTTAAGACTAAACTGAGTCTCACCCACAAAATTTTCATGTGGCACAAACTCAAAGCTGCCATCCGGTTGCACTATAACCGATCCATGATCACTGGGTGAATCTACAGTAAATTGATAGGGCGGAGTACCTTTTGATGCACTCACGTTTCCTTTTACTAATCCATTTTGCGCGCAAATCAAGGTAGTATCCGCCTCGACTATTATCGGCCGCTCTGCTAATCGGAATGTTACCTTTGCCACAGCGCTTGATCTATTATTCGCATCGATAGCAACATAACTAAATCCGGCAATGAGGTTAGAACCAAAATTTGGCGTGAATAGATATGAACCATCATCAGCATTATACTCAAGCATCCCATGATGGGCATTCACCAGCTGATAACGATGCGGCAGCACCCCACCGGAAATAAGATCATTCAACTGCCCGGAAGCTACTTCATCGGCAGCCAATAGACGTTCTGTTTTTTGTGCTGTTAATTTTTTAGCAATCACCAAACGAGCACGCGCATCACCGGTAAATCCATATTCATTGGTCACGCGATAGGTAAATTCCAGCGGTTCTCTAAAATCAGTAATATCACAAGAGAAGGTACCATCTCTATTTAACACCACTTGCATATGATCGGGGACTTCTACTGCTTCAAATTGATAGTTGCCTGATATGCTCAATGCCTTACCAAGATCGCCGGTCATAGTATCTTCATAAATGTAAATGGGCGCTGACTCCGGTTTAGGTAACGCTTTCACTGAAACCGCAATGTTGGCGCTATCACTCATGCCCGATTTTGCATCACAAATTTTCACTCTAAAATGAGTATCACCAACAAAATTTTCATAGGGCGTAAATTCAAAACTACCATCTTCATTTAGTTGTACTGATCCATGATCACTTGGGCAAGATAGTATAAATCGATACGGGGCAATACCTTTTGATGGTGTAATCAATCCGCTCAAATTACCTTTCACCGATCTATTTTGCGCGCATATAAAAGTAGCGCCTGCCACCTGCGGCCGATCATGCAATTGCACAGTGACGCGTGCCGGTTTACTAACAAATCCATATCCATCAACCACTTCATACTCAAAGGCAACTGAACCGCCATAGCCCGGCTCGCTTATACATTCAAACGATCCATCTACCGCCATCATCACCGCACAATGCTCTTGTTTTGGCGTCACTCTAAAGCGATACGGCGATTTGCCATCGTGTGCCATTCCTTTTACACTGCCCTTGATTATGCTGTTTTTATATCCTTCCATCTGATGCGCGCAACAGCGTGGCAGCGGATGGACGCCAACGGCAATCGTGGCATGATCACTGGTGACCCCATTTGCATCGGTCACGGCAATATTTAATGAAGTGCTTCCCACAAAATCCGGTTCAGGCTTAAAGGAAAAATAGCCGTTCGGATACAATGACCAGCGCGCGTGCAAGCAGAGTGAAACCCAGTCAAAGGCGTAAGGAGGAACGCCGCCGGCAACAAGTGGCGCCAGATCCATAGCAATCTCTTGCTCCTGATTAATATCGAGCGCCAAAGAATTTACGGCAGGAACTTCATGAACCACCAGATCGATAGTGCCCGATGAGCTCATGCCGCTCATGCTATCGGTCACTTCAAAATCGAAGGCGGCAGCACCAATGGGTACCGTTGCTCTGGCCATAAAAGCACCATCGGCACCTCCGGTGACCACGCAGTTACGTTGGTTGGTAATTTTAAATTCATAATTCCCGGAAGCGCCCCGCGCTTGCAATGATCCGCACAAAGGGCGCGTACCATGGCACATCATTTTTTGCGAGATTGCGTGCGGCAGCTGATCGATAGTAAATGATACGGAATCCGATTCAACAATCGATCGCCCGCTATCATAATAGTCACGAACGCACAAAGTATGCGGGCCATTGGTAAGCGTTGGTAATGGGTATTCCCATGTATGAGTTTTGGAATCCACCTGAGCAACACCAAGTAACGCATGATCTAAATAGACGGGCACCGCGCGAGCATATGATGAAACTCCCCGCGCGATAATGCCGGTAGCTTTTGGTATATTCTGTTCAGAAACCGGCGCAGTAATATAAGGACGTTGCATCTGCTCATCACCTAAATAACGCGCTACTGAACCACATGCATATGCAGCAATTTGCGATTTTCCTACCGCGACAATATCACCCGATCTGCCCAACGCGAGAGCAAAGAGCTCATCATTACGCGCCGCTGAACATTGTGTGGTAATAATCTCAGCCACATGCCCATTTGATTCATAACGCGCCATAGCAAACTGTTTTGCTTTACCAACGCGCATACAACCACCGGCAACAAGCATGCCATTGGGTTGAAGAATGAGCGTGTTGATACAGGAACTGTTACCGATCCCATCAGTAATCACTGTTCCGAGAACTGCGGCACGCGTATCACCGCCAAAGCGTGTATCAAGCGCGCCGGTTTCTAAGTATCGCGCAAGCGCGAAATGAGTACTCTTTGAAGCGGTGCCATACGCATTGGTGTAGCCTCCGGCAACAATAGTGCCGTCAGCCTGAATTTGTAACGCTTTAATAGCAGCTTCCGTTTCGCCGCATGCAAAATTAGTTACCACCGTGCCAGGTATGGATGCATTACCTCCAAAGAAATGAGTATCCAGTGATCCATCACTTAAATACCGGGCGAGCGCGAATGTTTTTACGCCACTCACGCATGAAGATCCGGCCACCACGATCCGGCCGCTCTGATCCAACGCAACCGCGTATGCTTCATCATGAGATTCAGATACACCAAATTGGGTGCACACAGATCCAAAGGTAGCGTCAAGCGCGCCATTACTCAGATAACGCGCAACGGCAAATCGCGCCGCGCCATTATGAAACACGCTACCCACCGCGACAATTTTTCTATCAGTAGTCAGCGCGAGGCCATTCACCTGACTCACTTCGTCCATGCCGGCAAAGGTGGTTATCACCGTACCTTTATGCACCGCCTTACCACCAAAGAACGCGGTATCAAGTATGCCATCGGGGCGATAGCGGGCCAAACAGGCATGGGGGATATTACCCAACCCATTAGTGAATCCCGCGGCAACAATGGTGCCATCATAATCGATCATCACCGCTTGCGCGCAGCTGCCATTTTCATTGTTCGTAAATGCCGTACGCGTAACACCATTGGTACCAAAATCCGGATCGAGCAACCCATTGGCAAGTAGACGTGCCAGCGCGAATGTTTTTTTGCCACTTAATTCAACATAGCCGGCAAGCACCATCTTACCATCCGCTTGCATCGCGACAGCGCGGCAGACGGGCCACTCTTGGCACGAGCGCTGCCCCTGCGCGAAGGCACGATCAAGCGCCCCATCCAGCCCATTGGCCGATATGGATGCGCTATATATTAGAAATATCGCGACAAGAATTTTAGAAAGTTTCATCATATTCCTCATAGTCCCTTTTTGGTTCAACGGTAATTTCGAGCACTTTGATAAATGAAGGCGGATTGGTTGCCAATACGGTGGTCATCGATTTTGTCCCCGGACTTGTTGCTTTTAAGACAATAGTCATGTGATGAGTACCGGCAGGAATTCCATCGGGGAAATGCCATACTCCTTTTCCGCCACGCTTCATCATGGAATCTGTCTGATCATCAAATATTCCTAACAACGGCTGCCTAACTTCCATGATTCTTAATCCCTGGCTGAGCAGCTCTTGTCCGCTGGGCAATAGATCCGCCCAAAATGAGATGTAAGTAAATCGTTTGGCGGTTATAGCAAAATCGATAGTGAAGGTTTGCCCGAGTGCCACGGTTGCCGGGCCGGTTATCACGCAGGTGACGGCATTATACGGCGCAAGCGGCGTAAAAATTTTGCAGGCGGCGCCACTCACTTGCCCCGATGATTTTTGATTTTCAACCGGCGCCGTGGTAACAAATTCAACGCAATTGAGCTCTTTATTATAGACTGCTGAAGTAACCGCTTTGGATGAAAGTACCTGAACGGCTAGCAACAACGCAACGATTTTTTTCATACCTACCCTTTTATAAAAAAATTCTATCTATCCTTTTCTACTATGAAGCCGAGAAAATAATCAAGAAATTATTAGTTCTTTACTTTTTATACTGATTACTATTAATTTTTATGAGTATGAAAGGAGAGACTATGATTTTGTCTATTTTTAAAAGTTTTGTTGAAGTTCTCACACTCAGTAGTTTTTTTTATTGGCTCAGCGTATGGCTTGCGCGGGATACGCAAAAGAATCTGCTCTGGTATTTTTATGGGTATTGCCTCTTTTTTTTACTATCTTATGGCCTGAATATAACCGTTATTGCTACCAGTTTGCTCTATATCTCCCCCCTCTTATTTATACTTATGATTATTATTCATCAAGATATCTTGCAAAAAAATTTCGTGAGTTTCCAAAAAAAATTACCGGCACAAGCCCCATCACAAGAGTGGGTTGAAGAGCTGGCAAGAAGCGCTCTCTATGCTCTTAATAAAAATAAAACATTTCTCTGCATCATCGAGCACACGATGGATATAAAACCATTTTTAAAGCTGGAGTACGCATTTGCCACCCCATTGAATACCAATCTTCTAAACTTTCTTCTAGAAAGCAGCTTATTTGATGAAAATCGCGCAATCGTCTGCGACACGCAAGGAAAACTTTTGGGCGTAAATGGCGCATGGAAAATACATCAGGCACATTCTGCGGATCATAAGAATGACGCACTCTTAATTACCGGAAAATTAGATGCCATAGTGATTAAAGGCAATCCGCAAACACGCACCTTTGATCTCACAAGCGGCGGCATCATTCAGGAAAAACTTTCGAGCCACCATCTGATACATACGATAAAAATGCGGATCGGCGGCACCACCTCAATTCCAGGAGATACCTATGAATACCACACTAAAACAAGCGTTAACCACCAACAAAACCCTTAAAGTAATGGCGCTGCTCTTAGGCTACAGCGCATGGATGATTCTTTCTTCGCACCAAACGATCACCCAGTGGGTGCAAGTGCCCGTCTGCTTTTATAATGTGCCTTCCAACCTGACCATAGATTGTTCTGTTGAAACAATGAACATACAAGTTAAAGGAACGGCGGCCGATATCAAAGCGTGCACTGATCTTGCGCTTCATTGTGACGCATCCCATTTTAAAGGTGGAGAACAAAAAATTTATCCGACAGCACGCGAGCTTTGTTTACCCACCTCAGTTAAATTGGTACACTATCAACCCTTATGTATGGTGGTAAAATGCTCGATAACATAAAACGCACGCTCAAAAAATATATTTATTCAATCTGGTTTCTATTTCTCGAGGGCTTTTTGGCTCTCTTACCCATTACCCTCACCATCGGACTCTTAACCTTTACCTTTAAGAAATTAAAGGGATGGCTGCATCCTATTTACAAATTAGAACCCTCTTTCTTGCAATCGATTCCCTTTTCAGAATTCTTGCTCACCTTTTGTGTAATTCTGCTCATGGGCTTTATACTCAACTCATTTATTATGCATTCTATATGGGACTCATTTGAGCAGATGCTCAATAAAATTCCAATTGTGCGCCCCATTTATAGTGGCATTAAACAGCTGGTGCAAGCATTGAATCCGGATGATAATAGCGGATTCAAACAGGTGGTCCTCGTTGAATTTCCTCAAAAAGGAACGTATACGATCGGCTTTGTTACCAATGAACTGAATAATCAAATAACTCCCGATCAATCCAAAATCTATTACACTATCTTTGTGCCCACCACGCCAAATCCTACCAGCGGATTCTTCTTTATTGCCGAACAAAGTCAGGTGAACGTGTTAAACATTTCACGGCAGGAAGCTATGACACTCATTATTTCCGGTGGTACTATACAACCGCAGAAGTAGACCATTAAAATAAAAAGAGGAGATGATATGACACCGTTAAACTATAGATCATTTTTGCTTGTAATAATGGTGAGTCTTGGATTTCATCATGCGCACGCACTCTATGATAGGAATCTTTTTAACAAAATTCTTGCTTACTCAGGCCCAAAAACTTTTATATTTTCTTACCCTCAATCGGGCAACACCTTGGTCCGTTATTGCTTAGAATATTTGGCTCATCGGCCCTCCTTCGCGCGATGGGCTGATCACATAATGGATCTTCCGATCGGATGGACCATAGGATTCCCTCTTGATACGCATAAACCGCCTCTGGAAAAAGTTCACGTTACTTATCACTTGGATCGCGCTCGTTGGAATATTGATACCGATTATCTTATTTTTATCATAAGAAATCCCAAGGAAGTCTTGGTTCGCCATGCATCAAAAGAGAGCGTGCTCACCGCAGCATACGAGAATCAACTAACCTGCCCTATCAGATGCTATTTTGCTGACATAGAAATCTATGATCGCTGGCCGGCAGATAAAAAAATCTTAATTTACTACGAGAATTTGGTGCAAGCACCGGAAAAAGAGCTCTTTAAACTTCTTCAGTTTCTCGATGAGCCTACCGATGGCCTGCAAGAATTTATGAAAAACTATGCCAATCATAAAGCACGTGCATTATCTTTTAGAGAACAGATCGGGGGATGCCCTTCTGGAGATAATGTTATTTATCATTCAAAGGAGCTCAGCAATGAGGATCGGCTCCAAATTGATGCCTGGATTGCAAAAGATTATCCTGATTTGTGGAAAAAGTATCTCGAGCGTTACGCAGAATCACTCGTGTAAGCGCCCAAAAAAAATTTGTTAAAGAAAAGATCAAGGCCATGCACCGCTTCAATAGTATTTTTAGCATCATGATCCACTTGGCAAATCCAGTCATGGGCATTTCTCAATTCTGACAATGAAGATTTTTTCCAATCCTTTTGCATATATGAAAACGGCAAACGAGCTGCCACTATTTTGGCAGCTGCAGATTGCCCTTTGCTCAAAAAGTAGTGGGCATGATAGGCACGCCACAACTGCTCACTCCAGTACACACACCAAAAGGTGACCGGAAAACGATTCTCCATCGATTTCCACAAAGGATAAAATGAGGATGCTTGTTTGGCAAAAAAATGTTGCGCCAAGGCAAATAGGGAATGTTCGGATTCAACAACCCGATCAAGAATAGTAGTAATATCGTCCGTTTTACCCAGTATGGGTATATACGCAAGAAGCGCGCAGAATTGATCGAGCGTAATAGTATGCCGCTCATGAATCAGACTAATAATCTGTTTTTCTATCGCCGGATTATTTTTTTTAAACATAAGCAAGAGCGATTGTGCTAGTTTAGCATCAATGTGATCTGGAATCTCAACAAAAGAGTGAGCATTGAAAAAAGTAACTGCTTCATCTTTGGCACAAAACAGCACTATTTGATGCGGTCCCTGATATGTTCTTACATATGAAAGTAGTTGCTGGCGGGCTTTTTTTTCCATCGCATCCACCCCGCGCAGCCAATAGGTAATCTGCATCCCCAAAAATCCCGTTTCCAAACGAGAAAATAGATATGAAAACTGCGTTTGATCCACCATAAGTGATTCAACCGTAACTCCCTTAGCTTTGAGTAGCATTCGGTACCACGCGGCAAAGAGTACCGGCATTTCCCGATCTGATGAAATACAAAAAGCAATCAGAGGATTTTGGTGAGTGGGCAGGGTTTGGGAACTAAGACTATTAATAAATTGTTGTAATTGCATAGCCCATTAGCCAGCCGCTTGAATACGATTCTTAATTGAAAAAAGTGGTACATGGGATGGTTGTGGCGATTGTGACGCGGCCGCTTCATCAACTTTATTTGATTGTTGCAGACAAGCATCAACAATAGCAAAAAGATGTTTACTGGCAACTAAAACTGCTTCACGCATCAGATCCAATTCCTGCCACGATACCGATCCTTTCTCTGCCGACCCCTGCAATTCAATAATATTGCCCGCACGCGTAAGCACAATAGTATAATCCGCATCGATCATATTATCTTCAGCATAATCAAGATCAAGAAGCACACCACCCTGAGCAAACCCGGCCGAAAGCGCCACAATATCATCTTTTATAATCATGCTTGGTATCTGGCCATTTTTGATCCAATGATCCACGGCAAGCCGGAGAGCAACAAAGGCTCCGGTGATAGAAGCGGTCCGCGTACTGCCATCCGCTTGCAACACATCACAATCTACCATAATGGTTCGCTCGCCGATTGTGGTTAGATCCACTACGGCCCGCAAGCAACGCCCGATCAAGCGAGAAATTTCTACAGCCCGATCATTACGTCTACCCGCGGCCCCTTCGCGAGGCACCCGTTGTTGGCTAGAAGCGGGAAGCATTGCATACTCTGCCGTGAGCCAACCCCGTTTTGAGCCTTTCAAAAAAGGAGGAACACCCGCTTGCAAGCTGACCGAACAGAGCACTTTGGTATTTCCCAGCTCAATCAAGACCGAACCGGGCGCATATCCAAATGCCGGTGAAGATATTTTGAGTGGTCGCACTTCGTGTGCAGCGCGACCCAAGGCACGTACTCCATTGAGACTCATCTTATTTGTTCTCAATCAACCGCAAACGAACTCTGCCGGTGCTTTCATCATATTCAAGCACTTCGACAGTTACCACATCATCAACTTTATAATCACGCAAGAAGGTGCGCTGTTTGTCGCGGGGAATATTTGAAATATGCACCAGCCCATCAAGACCCGGCACCAACTCCACAAAGATACCAAAATCGGCAAGCTTTTTAATTTTGCCGGTATAGCGCGTTCCCGAATTGATCTGGCCGGCTAAGGTTTTTACCCAATTGATAGCCGTTTCCATCTCAGCACCCGGTGCACCAAAGATTTTCACCAAACCGTCTTGGTCAATATCGATGCTCGTGTTAGTTTTGGCAATAATCTCTTTGATCACTTTGCCGCCAGTACCAATAATGGCACCAATCTTATCCGGATTCACTTTCACTGTTACCAGTTTTGGCACTAATGGGGAAAGTTCCGGATTTGGCGCAGTCATCACTTTTTGCATTTCGCCTAAAATATGAAGACGCCCATTTTTGGCTTGCGCAAGCGCTGCTTCAAAGATATCACGGGATAAACCACCTTTGTATTTAATATCCATCTGAATCGCAGTGATACCCTCTTGAGTACCGGCCACTTTGAAATCCATCAGACCAAAAGCATCTTCAAAACCGGAAATATCCGAAAGCACCACGAACTTGCCGTCTTTACTTTTTAAGAATCCCATAGCGATACCGCTCACCATTGCTTTAATAGGAACACCGGCTTGCATAAGCGCCATGGTAGAACCGCACACGGTTGCCATGGAAGTTGAGCCATCCGATTCTAAAATATCGGCCACTATTCGAATGGTATACGGGAAATCTTTATTATTAGGGAGCACTTTGCGAATTGCTGAAGCGGCTAAATAGCCATGCCCCACTTCTCGTCTGCCCGGCCCACGCTGCGGCTTCACTTCACCCACAGAAAAGGGTGGGAAGTTGTAGTGCAACATGAAAGAACCTTCGGGCTCATGATCCATGACCGTTTCAATTTTTTGCTCATCATCTCCACCACCCAACGTCACCGTTACCAAGGCTTGAGTTCTGCCTCGAGTAAAGAGCGCTGAACCATGAGTGAAGGGAAGCAAGCCAACTTCAGTAGAAATGGCACGCACCTGATCAAAAGCGCGATCATCGATACGTTTGCTGCGTGAAAAAATCAGCTCAGTCAACTTAACTTGCAATGACTGATCTAAAATATAATCGATAACTTTTTCAGTTTCAGCCGATTCTGCAATCTGTTCTTTATACAACTGGCCAAATGCTTCCTGAATTTTATCCACTGCCTGAGAACGTAGCAGTTTATCTGCAACATTAACAGTTTTAACTATATCAGGGGTTAAGAAAGAATCGATACGCTCTTGCCAAGCCTTCCAGCCATATTTATCAGCAATCTCTTCGTTGGCAACACCGACCTCTTTTTGGATCGTTTTTTGCCACTGAACCAGCGTTTTAATTTTTTCATGCGCTTGGAAGAGTACATCGATAAATTCAGATTCAGAAAGCTGTTGGGCAGAACCTTCTACCATGCAAATACCTTCATCGGTACCGGCAACAACTAAGCGAGTGTCTGCTTTTTGGCTTTCAGGAAACGATGGATTTGCAATCCATTTCCCATCCAAACGTGCCATTTCAATGGCTCCAATTGGTCCCATGAACGGAATTTTTGAAATAGTTAAAGCGATAGATGATGCATTCATGGCCATCACACTCGGTGCATGTTCTTTATCCACTGAGAACGCAGTGGCAATAATCTGAATTTGATTAAAGTATTCAACAGGAAACAAGGGACGAATTGAGCGATCAATTAATCTGCTGGTAAGAACCTCTTTATCAGTGTTTTTACCTTCTCGTTTAAAATAACCACCGGGAATCTTCCCTGCCGCTGAAAACTGTTCTCGATAATCGACCGTTAGTGGTAAAAAACCGGGGAAATCTTTTGAGGGGGCTGAGACGGCCGTGGCAAGCACCACGGTTCCTCCCTGACTAAACCATACCGCGCCATCAGCTTGTCGAGCGAACTTCCCTATTTCTACCTCGTAGCCGAATTCGGGCAAACTAAATTTTCTTACCATTCTAAATAACCTATTATCGTATAAATTTTCATCTTTTATTTTCGTAATTCTAAGCGAGAAACCAACGCCTTATAATTGTTTAAATCGTGTTTTTTTAAATATTCCAAAAAAGTTTTACGTTGAGCAACCGCTTGCAATAATCCCCTTTTGGAAGAATTATCTTTCGGGTTTTTTTCGCGATGTTCCGCAATCGCCTTAATGTGCTCGGTTAAGAGTGCAATCTGCACCTGAACCGATCCGGTATCTTGAGCCGAAATGCCAAAATCCTTAATTAGTTTAGACTTTTTTTGTGTGTCTAATGCCATAGGCAACCTCACCATGAGTTTATCATATTATTCTTATTCAATTTTTTACTAGGCGCGAGCGGGATTGAACCGCTGACCCTTGCTACGTCAAAGCAATGCTCTACCACTGAGCTACGCGCCTTCTTCTTGCTGGTCCTGAGAGGGTCTGTGCTCTGCACGCTCAATCATCTCTTCTTGATGCGCTTGACGTTCCAACTCAGAAACATCATCACCTAAGTACTTACTTTTGAAGGAAGCTAAGCCGGTTCCCGCTGGTATTAATTTACCAACGATAACGTTTTCCTTCAAACCATACAGATGATCAACCGATCCAGACATAGCAGCTTCTGATAGAATACGGGTCGTTTCTTGGAACGATGCGGCTGAAATAAAGCTTTCAGTACCCAAGGACGCCTGTGTAATTCCCATCAAAATCGGCTTTGCCGTAGCAACGCGCTTACCTTCAGCCTTTATTAATGAATTTACCATTTTAAAGTGTACACGGTCAACTCGGTCACCGATTAAGAAATCAGTATCTCCGGCATCCACCACGCGCACCTTGCGGAGCATTTGACGAACAATCAACTCAATATGGCGATCGTTAATATCAATCCCCTGCAGACGGTAAATTTGCTGAATTTGGTCAACCAGGTAACGCTGCACCATTTCAGGCCCCATAATACGCAAGATATCATGCAATACGGGAGATCCTGAGGTTAATGGATCGCCTGCGCTTACCCGTTCACCATTCAATACGTTCACCTGCTTGCCGCGCGGGATAGCATAATCCATCGATTGGGCACCATTGACCACGGAAACTTTTCGTAACCCGCGATGCATAGCTCCGAAGACTATTTCACCATCAATATCAGCCAAGAGGGCCGGATCTTTTGGCATACGCGCCTCAAAGAGTTCAGCAATGCGAGGAAGGCCCCCGGTAATATCCTTAATCTTGGATGTTTCTCGAGGAATTTTAACCAGTGGATCACCCACTTCAACTTTCTGCCCTTCGGTCACATTCAAATATGAGCCAGCCGGCAGATAATAAACTGCTTCCTCATTGCCATTTTCATCTTCAATAGTAATACCCGGTTGATGCTTTTCGCTCTTATGCTCAAGCAAAATCAGGTTAGATCTATTCGTTTTTTCATCGAATCGTTCCTGGATGGTAACGTTTTCAATTAAATCAACAAACCGAACACGGCCACTCTTTTCAGTAATCAACACCTTGCTTGCCGGATCCCACTCAACCAGTTTGGTACCTGCTTTAACCGGTTGTTTATCATTAACCAGCAAAGTAGAACCATACTCTAAATCATGGGTTTGGAGTTCACGGCCATCAGGAGAAACTAAGAATAAGCGGGCTTTACGGCTCATTACAATCATCTGGTTGTGCCGATTGGTAACCATTCGCATACCGCGCAACTCAATAATGCCATCACGCTTTGAAGTATAGAATGGTTGGTCAGACATACCACTGGCAGTACCCCCGATGTGGAAGGTTCTCATGGTAAGCTGAGTACCCGGCTCACCAATTGACTGAGCCGCAATCACCCCAACGGTAGTTCCTACATCAGCAAGCGCTCCTTTGGATAAGTCAAATCCATAGCAACGAGCGCAAACGCCCCGTTTTGCTTGGCAAATGAGCACTGATCGAATTAATAATTTTGAAACCGCAGAATCAGCGAGACGTGCAATATCATCACGCGCTAAAATATGACCTTGATTAAAAATGAGCTCGCCAGAAACCGGATCTTTTACATCTGAAGCCAGAGTGCGACCCAAGGAACGATTTGCCAAAGGAGAAATAATATCTCCTGACTCTTTCAAATCTTCAATTTCGATGTATCCCAAGGTTTGGCAATCATCCATACTGATAATAACATCTTGCGCCACGTCAACAAGACGACGCGTTAAGTAACCGGAGTTTGCGGTTTTAAGAGCAGTATCGGCCTGACCCTTACGGGCACCGTGTGTTGAAATAAAGTATTCGAATACACTCAAACCATCTTTAAAGTTACTCTTAACCGGCGTTTCCAAACTTTCACCGGACGGTTTCAACATCAATCCACGCATACCGGTAAGCTGTTTAATTTGATCTTTGGATCCACGCGCACCGGAATCAAGCATCATGAAGATTGGGTTGAATGGCTTAAATTCTTTGTCTTCATTGAGGAACGCGTCTTGATCTTGTTTTTCAAGCATTTTGGTCATCTCTGCTGCAACTTCCGCCGTAGCATTTTCCCAGGTGCTTAATACTTTGTTACGCCGTTCACCATTAGTGATCACCCCATCCATATACAGATCTTCAATGCGCTGCACTTCTTTATCAGCTTTATGAACAATCTCATGTTTACGTTCTGGCACAATCAAGTTGTCCAAAGAGCAGGAAATACCGCCCACCGTTGAATGATAGAAGCCGAGTCTCTTAATTTTATCCAACGATTCAACGGTATCTTTGCTACCAAAGCGGTAATAAATACGTTCTACCAGTCGGGTTAAATCGCTTTTTTTCATAACTTTGTTGATCCAATTGAAATCAGCTCCCTGCGGAAGTGCTTCAAATAAGATCACGCGTCCAACAGTTGTCTGAATTGCTTCAGTATTTGGATGCAAACGTATACTAATCTTTGCATGCAATGCAACTTGACCCGCTTGATACGCCATGATCACTTCTTCTATGCCTGAAAATATAATGCCTTCTCCCTTGCTTCCGGATCTAATTTTGGTCATATAATGCAAGCCAAGAACCATATCCTGAGATGGCACAGTTACGGGACGGCCATTGGAAGGAGAAAGAATATTATTAGTAGAAAGAATCATCGTCTTTGATTCTTGCTGCGCTTTTTTACTCAATGGCAAGTGCACCGCCATCTGGTCACCATCAAAGTCAGCGTTAAATGCAGCACAAACCAGTGGATGAATTTTAATCGCTTTACCATCAACCAAGATGGGGAAGAATGCTTGAATCCCCAAGCGATGCAAAGTTGGCGCACGGTTTAAAAGCACCGGACGATCCTTTACCACCTCTTCTAGCACATCCCAAATTTCAGGCGAAAGCTCTTCCACCATACGTTTTGCTACCCGAAGATTAGGCGCAATTTCACGCTCAATTAATCCTGCAAACACATACGGCTTAAAGAGTTCGAGCGCCATTACTTTTGGTAATCCGCAGCGATCCATTTTTAATTCTGGATCTACTACGATCACCGAACGGCCTGAATAATCCACACGACGCCCGAGCAAGTTTTGGCGGAATCGACCTTGTTTACCGCGCAACATTTCACTGAGTGATTTGAGTGCACGGCGATTAGAACCGCGAACCGGTTGGCCACGTCTTCCATTATCAATAAGCGCATCTACCGATTCTTGCAACATTCGTTTTTCATTTTTGATAATAACGGATGGTGCTTCAATCTCTAATAAACGCTGAAGGCGAATATTTCTATTGAGTACTCTGCGATATAGCTCATTTAAATCTGAACTGGCAAAGCGGCCCCCTTCTAGAGGCACCAAAGGACGTAAATCTGGTGGAAGAACCGGCAAAATAGATAATATCATCCATTCCGGACGCATATTCCCATGCATAAGCCCTGAGAATGCCTTAATGCGCCGCATAATCTTATGGCGTATTGCTACGGAAGTGGTATGGCGATACTCTTCTTCCAAATTAGTGATTTCTAAGCGAAGATCGATCAACGATAAAATCTCTCGGATCGCTTCAGCTCCTGAACCGGCTGAGAACTCCAAATCTTCTGGGTGCGTATCAAGATAATTTTCATACTCAATATTATTTAATATCGTCTTGCGCGGATACGGAGATTTACCTTGGTTAATCACAATGTAAGCGTCAAAATAAATAACACGCTCCAGATCTTTGACCGGAAGATCCATGATCAAACCTAAGTAGCTCGGAATCCCTTTAAGATACCAGATATGGCATACCGGGGAGACCAGCTCAATGTGACCCATACGTTCACGGCGGACACGCGATTGAATTACTTCAACACCGCATTTTTCACACGTTACACCACGATGCTTCATCCGCTTATATTTACCGCAGTTACATTCCCAATCCTTTTGAGGACCAAAAATACGTGCGCAAAAAAGACCATCGCGCTCTGGTTTCAAAGTGCGATAGTTGATAGTTTCTATCTTCTTTACTTCACCATACGAAAGAGATCGTATTTTTTCTGAAGAAGCAAGCCCAATTTTTAGCGCATTGAATTGCGTTAAATTAACATATTCTCTAAAGCGATCTAAAATACGATTATTCACTTGCTTTCTCCTTGCCGCTCTTAAATAGATCTACTTGTAAACCTAAGCTTTGAAGTTCTTTAATAAGCACATTGAAGGATTCTGGAACGCCCGGTTCTGGAACATCTTCTCCACGAACAATCGCCTCATATACTTTATGCCGACCACTCACATCATCAGATTTATAGGTCAACATTTCTTGTAAAGTATATGCAGCACCATATGCTTCCAGTGCCCACACTTCCATCTCCCCAAGACGCTGACCACCCAATTGAGCTTTACCGCCCAACGGCTGCTGCGTGACCAGAGAGTATGGCCCAACTGATCGCGCGTGAACTTTGTCATCAACCATATGGTTCAATTTCATCATATAAATACAGCCAACAGTTACCGGCTGATCAAAATAGTCCCCGGTACGGCCATCGCGCAATTTAAATGCACCCACCGGCGGGAGAGCCAACTCTTCGAGCAATGGCTTGATATCGCTATCATACTTTGCACCATCGAATACCGGCGTTTTATACTGAACACCATTCTTCGCCGTCTTATTGGCCAATTCCATAAGACCATCTTTGCCATATTCTTTCTCATAGGATTCAATGAGATCGGTGCCATAAGCATGTTTCAAGTATTTTTTTACTTCCTGATACCCTTGTGTGTTCAACAAATTCTCAAGACGATTACCCAACTCTTTGCCGGCAAGCCCCAAAGCGGTTTCCAAGATTTGCCCCACGTTCATACGTGATGGCACACCCAGTGGATTTAAAACAATATCCACGTGCGTTCCATCTTCCAAGTATGGCATATCTTCTCGGGGAACAATCGTAGAAACAACCCCTTTATTACCATGACGACCGGCCAACTTATCACCGGCAGAAATGGTACGTTTCATAGCGATGTATACCTTTACCATCTTGATAACACCGGATGGCAGCACATCGCCTTTTTTAAGTTTGTTGATACGTTCTTCTTTGAGTACTGCTAAAATACGCAACTGATTTTCATACGAATCTTTGAGCTTGCTAACCTTTGTATTTACCGATTTATCTGCCGCTTTAAGCACGAAAAGCTCTTGGATAGGTTGGGAGATCAGCTTCTCTTTATCAAATGCGCCATCGCTAAGCACTGCTTTTGATACTCCTGCCGCCGCCTTTTGCCCATCCAACTCAGCAATAACACCTTTGCTGACCATCTTTTCCAGGAAGTGAGCATGATCAATAAAATCAGCCTCTACCTTAGCAACATATTTAGTAATTTCATCTTTGTAGCGTTTATCTTTACGGACACCACTGCGAGAGAATATTTTGACATCTACAACGGTTCCTTCAATGCCAGGCGGTACACGCAAAGAGGTATCACGCACCTCACGTGATTTTTCACCGAAAATGGCACGTAACAATTTTTCTTCCGGCGAATATTGAATATCACCTTTAAGCGTTACTTTACCAACCAGAATATCACCGGCTTTTACGCGCGTTCCGATAGCCACAATACCGTCTTCATCAAGACCGGCAAGTGCTATTTCACTCACATTCGGAATATCTCGTGTGATCTCTTCGGGCCCTAATTTGGTATCCCGGGCATCCACTTTATACTCGTCAATGTGAACTGAGGTTAAAATATCTTCGGCAACCAATCGTTTATTAAGCACAATCGCATCCTCAAAGTTGTATCCATGCCATGGCATAAATGCAACCATCAGATTAGCCCCCAGCGCCAATTCTCCATTTTTAATGGAAGAACCATTCGTTAAAATTGAACCCCGCTCAACGCGATCACCGCGTTTTACCACCGGTGTATGATGTACCCAGGTGCTGTGGCTTGAGCGTTGAAATTTACGCAGATGATAGGTGTCAATTGCTTGTGAAATCCAATCATCAATATTTTTAAATTCTGATTCATCAGCACGAATCATAATCTTTTCAGAAGATACATACTCAATCACACCGGCACGTTTGGCAATAAGTACGCCACCGGATGCTTTGGCGATTTCTCGCTCCATACCGGTACCCACAAGCGTATTATGAGGACTAATAAGCGGCACGGCCTGACGTTGCATGTTGGCACCCATCAATGCACGGCTGGCATCATCGTGTTCTAAGAAAGGAATCAGTGCAGAAGATACAGATACCAACTGTTTTGGCGATAGATCGATATAATTAATTTTATCCGCATCCGCATATAAGAAATTGCCCTGATTTCTGGCAAATACTTTATTTGACGTTAATTTCAGCTCATTAGTCACCGCCTCATCAGGCTGCGCAATGAACTGATCTTGCTCTTGGAACGCATCCAAGAAAACTACTTCGTCTTTAATCTTTCCATTTTCTACCGGACGATAGCCTGTCTCAATAAATCCTAAATCATTCACCATCGCATAGGTTGCTAAGGAAGAAATGAGACCAATGGTCTGACCTTCAGGAGTTTCAATAGGACAAATTCTACCATAGTGAGAGGTATGCACATCACGAATTTCATACGTCGCGCGATCTTTCAACACGCCACCGGGCCCAAGGGCCGAAAGACGACGTTTATGTGCAACTTCCGCTAATGGATTGGTTTGATCCATAAATTGAGATAACTGACCTAATCCAAAAAATTCTCTTAAAACCACGCTCAGCGGTTTCACATTGAGAAAATCTTGTGGCATGAGCGCGCCATGCGGCTCTTGCATTCTAAAACGTTCACGTATAATACGTTCAATTCTCAAAAATCCAAGATAGACTTGATTGGTCAAGAGTTCACCCACCAAGCGCACCCGGCGATTACCTAAATGATCGATATCATCAAGCTCACCCTCGCCTCGTTCTCGCAAGCCGACCAAGTATCGAATAGTAGCAATGAGATCTTCTTTCATGAGTACCGTTGTCTCTTCGGAAGCTCCCAGTCCTAATTTTCTATTTACCCGAATACGGCCCACTTTGGTAAGATCATAAAAGCGCGGATTAAAAAACAGATCTTCAAATCGTTGTTTTATTTCTTTTAACGATGAAGTGTCTCCCGGAAAAACCTTCGCGTGTAATTCTTTTAATGCATCGTCCTCATTCATGCAACGATCTTGCGTAAGCGTCATCGCAATCGTTGGTTGAAACACATATCCTGAGGATTGTATCAGATTAAGCTCAAGAGTTTTAAATCGCTTGAACATCTCATAATGATCTTCACTGAATGCTTGGCCTTGTTCCACCAGAATTTCACCGGTTTCAGGATCGATCACATCATGCGCAAATACTCGATTGAGAAGACTTGCTTTTCTCAAAATCAGTTTATCAATGCCTGCTTTTGTCAAACGCGAAATGATATCCTTGGTTACACGGTTACCCAAAAAGGCTTTTTCTTCTTTTTCAGGCAACATGCCCTTTTCAATACGCTGCCCCAATAGACTCGTGTCAACGGCGCGATAATATTCACCTTTTTGAGCGGTAATTTTTTCAAAATTGTAAAATAATGAAACAATATTTTCACGGGCAATTCCCAGCGCTTGCAAGAAAGTGGTAACAAGAATTTTCTTTTTCTTGTCGATACGAACATAGCAATAATCGTTGCTATCAAATTCGAAATCCAACCAAGACCCACGCATAGGAATAACACGCGCCAAATAATAAGGACGTCCTCGAAAATCTTTAACTTTTTTACTTTGGGAAAAGACAACTCCCGGTGAACGATGTAATTGACTTACAATTACTCGGTCAACGCCATTGATCAAGAAGGTACCCAAATTCCCTAACAGAAATTTGCCGTCTTCTTCATAAAGATCGGCCATCACCGGAATATCGGCAAAGAAAATATCTTGCTCCTTGATATCATTAATTACTTTTTTATTATTTGCATCCAATGACCAACTAATCAATTGAACCTTAATTTTCAATGGCATTGAAAATGTTTGTTCGCTTGAACGGCACTCATCAAGAGTCATAGGAAGCTTTACCACTACCCGCGATAAACAGTTTGAACATGTTTTATAACGGGCAGCTTTCTTTTTACAGAAGCTGCAGGTTCCTTCGGCGTCAAGTCGCGAACAATCCGATTTTTTACAAGAGGAGCAGTTCCACTGATAGCGGTTTTCAATGCCGGTCAGCTTACCACATGTACATACCCAATGACCCAGCTCATAGCTGACATACTCTAAAGACATTTTATCATTGTATTCAATAGGAAAAACATCTTTGAGGACCTTCTCCAATCCTACCAACTTACGTTCACCGGGAAGAAAATCCAGTTGCGCAAATTCGTTAAAAGAATTAGATTGTATCTCGATCAAGTTGGGTACCGGGGCAATATCTTTGATCTTACCAAAAGATCGTCGAATATTGTTTTTGCTCATGTGCAACTTAGACATTAAGTCGCTCCTCATAAAATATAGTAGTTACTCTGCAACTAACAAGTAACTACTACTCGTGCCTTGAGAATTAAACAATAAAAAAGCAGTGATATAGATTATACAAGTTCGACTTTCGCGCCTGCCGCTTCGAGGTCTTTTTTCAATTTCTCTGCATCAGCTTTTGCCATCTTGCTCAGAACTACCGGAGCGCCATCTACTTTTTCTTTTGCTTCAGATAATGACAAGCTCGTCGCTGCTTTAAGCGCTTTGATCACTTGAATCTTTTGCGCACCAGCATCAACTAACTTAACATCATATTCTGCTTTTTCTTCCGCTTGTGCAGCACCGGTTGCGCCGGCAGCAGCAGGAGCACCTGCAGACATCGCAGCAGCAGAAACACCAAATTTCTCTTCAAGCGCTTTAACAAAATCATTTAATTCGATAACAGACATATTACCGATTGATTGAATCATTGTTTCGAATGAATTGGACGCCATATGTTCTCCAAAAAGGAATAAATGAGTACTAATTTATTTATGCTTTTATAACTACTGCTTTTTATTGCTAACTTGCTGCAAGACAAATGCCAATTTTGAAATCGGCGCTTTGAGTATGCCACACAATTGTGACAACAATACTTCGCGTGATGGCAACAGAGCTAATTGCAAGAGCGTTGATGCGCTCACCAGCTTAGATTCCATTGCACCCGCAACCATTTTCAATGCTTCATGATCCTTAGAAAAGGTATGAAGAAATTTAATCACCGCCGGATCTTGATTTTCCATAAACACCAGACCCACCTGATCCTTAAAATAAGGAATCAAAGGCTGAGCGGTCTGAATATCTTGCGCTGCGAGTCTCATAAGGCGCGCCTTAGTGACTTTAAAATTTCCACCATTTTGACGGATCCCTCGGCGTAATTTCTGCAGCTGATTTACCGAAAGCCCTTTGTAACCTACTAAGATCGAACTTGCTGCATGCGAAAACTGATCTTTAAGCTCTGTTACTAATTGTGATTTTTCTTGTCTATTCATGATATACCTTGCGCAATCAGACACTTAATGTTTCTTCTGGGTTGAGTTTAATTCCCACGCCCATAGTCGATGTAACAGTTAACTTCTTAAGAAATTTACCTTTTGAAGATGCCGGCTTGGCAACCGATAGCGCCTTCATAAATACAGAAAGATTTTCATATAACTTTTCAGGAGTAAATGAGATCTTTCCAAAAGAAAAATGTACAATGCCACTTTTATCATTTTTGAAGAAAACGCGACCTTTTTTAAGATCAGAGACAACATTGGCTACTTCAAAGGTGACAGTGCCCAACTTTTTATTAGGCAATAAACCACGAGGCCCTAAAATTTTAGCCACTTTACCTACGGCACCCATCAGATCTGGGGTTGATACCGCATAGTCAAAATCCATCCAGCCGCCCGTGATCTTTTCAATAAGATCATCCGTACCGATAAGATCAGCGCCTGCTTTTTTTGCCTGTTCAGCGTAATCGCCTTTTGCAAAAACAATCACACGAGCCGCGGTTCCTTTAGAATGTGGCAACACCACCGAACCACGCACCACCTGATCGCCCTTAGAGGCATCGATTCCCAAGTTTACATGCGCATCAACCGATTCATCAAATTTAGCATAAGCAAGCTGCTTAAGTTTTGAAAGAGCTTCTTTGGCAGGAAGAGTTTGTCCTGGCTTAATCTGCTCTAGTGCCTTGCAATATTTTTTACCATGTTTATTCATCGTCATTTCACCCGAATTACTTTTCAATTACCACAACGCCCATGCTGCGCGCTGAACCGGCAATAATCTTTTTTGCTTGTTCAATGCTATTAGCGTTGAGGTCAGGAAGTTTAATTTTAGCGATTTCTTCAATATCAGCCATAGTAATCTTACCTACTTTATCAGTATTTGGCCGCGAAGAACCTTTAGAGATATTAATTCTTTTCTTGATAAGTTCGCTTGCAGGCGCAGTTTTAATTTCAAAACTGAACGTTTTATCAACATACACCGTTATGATAATAGGAACCGTTTCTCCCTTCTTAGAAGCCGTTGCCGCATTGAATTGCTTACAAAACTCCATCAAATTGACCTGATGCTGACCAAGATTGTTCCCTACTGGAGGAGCTGGGGTTGCGGCACCACCAGGAATTTGAAGCTTAATTTTAGCTTTTACCGCTTTTGCCATTGTTAAAACCTACCTTGAATCATTCTATCTATTTTATTTGATTAAAACCTAATTCGACCGGTGTCATTCTACCAAAAATACTCACCATTACTGTTGCTCGCTCATTTTCTTCGTCAATTTTTTCAATAATACCCACAAAACCGGCAAATGGACCATCGGTAATATCAACCTCAGATCCCATTGCAAATTCAGCTTTTTTGGATACTACTGCTACTTCCCCTTTAATCTGGCCAAGGATGCGCGCAATCTCTTTTTGTGAAATAGCAATGGGCTCTTTACCGCCTAAAAATTTTATAACACGAAAAGATGACACAACCAGACGAATCGTTTCAGGCGCAGCTTCCATTTCAATCAAGACATAACCAGGAAAGAGCTGTGCATCCTTTGGTTCCTCTTCCGCCTCAAACATTTGCTTAAGACGGGTAGATGGAATAAGGACCTCTCCAAACTTCTCCTCTAACCCTTCATCACGAATACGCTTTGCCAAATCAGACTTAACCGATTCTTCGAAGCCAGCATATACCTGGACCACATACCAACGTTTCATCTGACCTTATCCCGATCCCTAGCTATTATGAGCCGTAACTTTTAAAAATAAAATTCGCCAACTTTGAAAGACCAAAATCTATTAACCCTAAATAAAGAGCAAAAATGGCCACCAACACCAAAACTATGATAGTTGAACCTATCCAGTCATCGTATTTCGGCCACACCACTTTATTCAGTTCAATGCGAACTTCACCTAAAAACTGCACTATATCTTTCATTATTACTGATCCACCGATTTGCGCCTATTGTCTGCATTTTTTTGGCAGGCCAGGAGGGATTCGAACCCCCAACCCGCAGATTTGGAGTCTGCCGCTCTACCAGTTCGAGCTACTGGCCTACAAACACTATGCTATTTGGTTTCTTTATGCATATTGTGCTTGCGGCACCGAGAGCAGAACTTCTTTAATGTTAATGAGCCAACTGACCGCTTTTTAGCTACAACTTGCGTATAATTACGCTCCTTGCAGGCCTCACAAGCCAGATGAGTCGTTACTCTATTTTTTGCCATATACTCTCAAGCGCTTATATTGTTACACATACCACAACACAATGTACCTCTATTTTGGCCCCTACTTTCCCTCAGGGCCCCTTTCCGGGCTTAAGCAGAAAGTATGGAGCCCGCGACCGGATTTGAACCGGTGACCTCTCCCTTACCAAGGAAGTGCTCTACCAACTGAGCTACGTGGGCAAAATTACATCTTCTTTTTTAAACTTTAACCTAAAGGATAGAGTAAAAAATTGAAAATGACAACGTTTTTTAGCTTTAAATTGCAAAGAAATTAGCTGGCGACTGGACTTGAACCAGTGACCTGCTGATTACAAATCAGCTGCTCTACCAACTGAGCTACGCCAGCGCTTAAATTTGGCTGGCCCTACTTCGCTCCCCTAAGGGAGCTACGAAGGGCTCATACTCTCCTCCTTCGCATAAAGCTTCGGAGGACAGGCGCTCTTATTGATGGAAATTCATTAAAAAAAGCGACCCGTTCTACGAAGCCCCTTAAGGGCGAAGTAGAAAGTATGGAGCGGGAGACGGGGCTTGAACCCGCAACCTACAGCTTGGAAGGCTGCCACTCTACCAATTGAGCTACTCCCGCCTTCGCATTAATTTGCCGACGCTCTGCTGGGCAAATCAATAGCTACGGCGGGCAAGCCCGCTATAACCAAAATACTTATATAGTGAAGTTATTTCAAAAATAGGAAAATTATCTTATTCCTTAACCCAGTGACCATGCCAGCCGTCCTTCGATACGAAAACTGCATTTTCTACTCAGGATGAGCGGAAGGACGCGTTTACTCCCGAGCCCTGTCGAGGGGCTTGGCGCAGGCTGGTGGCGAGAGTAGGATTCGAACCTACGAAGGCAGAGCCAACGGATTTACAGTCCGTCCCCTTTGACCGCTCGGGAATCTCGCCTTTTTCAAACCTATGCAGATATATTAGAGGGTTTTAGGCCATATTTCAACTGAATTATCTATTTTATAGCAGCCTAAGCCTATTCATCATACGAAAGTTTCAATAAAGAAGCAGGGTGCTCTTGCATAATTCTTATGGTTAATGGCTCACTCGGCCGATACTCCAGGGTGTTAACAATCCTGAACTGATCCGGTTCAGCATACATATCTGCCTGAGCAACTACTATCTGATTTGCCGTCTTATGCAAAGAAACGTTAAATAAATTAGGATATGCACTAATGTAGAGCGGCTCGAGCACAAGATTCACGTCAACTACTCTTACTGCTTCTCTTTTATCCGCAGATTCGAATCTCTTCAAAAGAGTATGCACCTGCCTGGTGCTACCACGAAAGGCAATGAGGGCCGGCGTACGGGTCAGATTAATAATACTAATCTTACTCAATCCCATCTGAATTTTTCGCTTCTGGGTAATTTCAGGTGTCCCGGGAGTAGTTGCTGGCTCAGTACCATACCCCTCTTGAGTAGGTGATGCAACGGGAGAGAATTCCAGCCGACGCTTGGCTGAGCGTGGAGGACTTTCCATGCCACCACAATTTCCAGCTGCCATTCCCAGCATCATTATAAATAATAATATACGCATAGCGCATTCCTCTTTGGTTAAACTACTACTACTCATTGTTTGTTCTGTTTTCTTTGTAGCAACTGCTGGGCAAGAATTTGATGCACCTCTTCCACGCAGCTGTTGCATCCGGTCCCCACCAGCAATGCTTCTTGCAACTTTTCATAGGTATCCGCCCCACTCTCAATTGAGTTTACAATATCATTGTACATAACTGCCATGCAGGTGCATACAAGATAATCAGGGCGTTGTAATAAAGGGCTTTTTAATTGCATAGTAATTATCATCACGTAATATTATTTTTTGTCAAACAGTAATGGTTATAAGCCGCTTGTCATCAGCATATGCCAGATCAACGCGAGCCACGTTGCCATGGAGCAAGGGCATAATCACTTCGGGCCACTCTATAAGCGCCCAGCTGCCAGGAGCATAGAGATACTCATTAAATCCGGCAGCAATAAAGGCATCGAGCGTTTCAATTCGATACAGATCAAAATGGTAAAAAAGCTGCTGCTTATCATTTTGATACCCATTAACATAGGTAAAGGTGGGGCTGGTGACCAGCTGGGCGACCTCCGCTTGCTGCAGTATCTGCCTGATCAAGGTTGTCTTACCGGCGCCCAAGGGTCCGGTGAAGGCAAAAATAGCGCACTGATCCATGAGCGCCACCAAACGGCTGGCAATCTCCGGCAACTGCTTCTCATCACATATGAACGTCTGCTGACTCATTGCGCACCCTTATAACTTTTTTATTTTCTGCAGGTAAGCGCGCTCTTTTTTGGCAAGCTTTTGCCCGGGAGATACTCGCTTCTCTTTTTCATCATCTTCATCTTTGCTAATATGCCGCCGATCGGCAGTCATCAGCTCATCAAGCCATGCTTCGGCTGTAGCGGATGTTTTGGTGAAAATATGCGGCACCGCATCATGAACTTCGCAAGCGAGCTCTTCTTTTACCCGTGTATAAAACTCAAGCGCATCGATGCTCACAATTTCTGAGCGAGCCGCTGCTCCTTTTAACTCATTATCAGAGCTTACCAGCAAAACCCCATATTTTTTAACCGGTAACAATTTTTTTATCACATCATCAGCCGATTGCTTTGCGCCTGAATAGATCACCGTAATGCCATGATCCTTTTCTTGACTGCTCCAAGTGGTGGGCCCACCATCAAAAACCAGGGTAATCGTATGATTTTTCTTGGCCGCATACTTGCCCAGCATATTAGTAAATGCGCGCCGCTGCTGCAGCCCAATTTCTTGCTGAGGCAAAATCTGCTTAAGAATATTGTAACCATCAATAATAATATGCATAATTTTTTTTCATTGCTAACAAAAGAAATCAATATTAGATTAATTAATCATAAGGCCGAATAATAATTTTAACAAGGCAGCCAGAATGTCTTTACTTATACAACTGCGTTATCGCATAAAGGCGATCGAAACGATCAAAAAAATTACCCATGCTATGCGCCTCATTTCAATGTCTACCCGTAGCAGACTCAAGGTAAAAGAGGAGCCACTCCATACGTATATCACCGCCTCCCAAGAGCTGCTATCCCGCCTCCAGCGCCATGCGCCCGCCTGGCAAAATAGCGTAGTAAATCCTCCCGCTTCACTTGCCCCCCGCCCCCTTATTATCCTCATCGGATCCCAACGGGGCCTGTGTGGCAATTTTAACACCGTGCTTTTTAGCTTCTTAGAAAAAGTTATTGAAGAGAATCCGCATCTTCATATGCTGAATATTCCCATGATCACCGTTGGCAAAAAAGCAATTGCATATGCTCATCACAACGCTTGCACCATTATTCATGAGTATCCTGAACTCACCGCGCGCCATATACCATCAATCGCGCATGATATTACCCGCTTTCTCTTTGAGCAATCCCAACCATTCACGCACGTGAACGTGCTCAGCAATCAGCTCAAAACATTTTTTGTTCAAAAGCCACATGACACGCAACTCATTCCCTTCATAAACACCGAAACAGAAAATGGCCAAAAACAAGAGCCTTCCAATGATCCCTACCTCTGGGAACAATCTCCGGATACCATTCTGGATCAATTGGCCCAGGAGGCCATAGAATCAGAACTGCATTATCTGCTTTTTGAATCGCTGCTTGCTGAACACGCGGCCCGCTTTATCTCGATGGATAATGCAACACGCAATGCGCAATCACTTTTAGAAGAAACTCAGTTGCAATACAATAAATTGCGTCAAGCAAAAATTACCAAAGAGCTCACCGAACTGGTGAGTAGTATCTAGACCCCTCCTTGCTAAATTTTTACCTCATTTACAGGTATAAGTTATACAAATCACTACATAAGCCTTATGTAAATCACTACACTCATGATAGGATTTATATAAATAAGAGCTCATATGCTTATAAAACTATTTATGGCACCCTTTTTAAAACTATGGAGCCTATCAGAAGCATTGTAGCGATCATCGGCAATGCCGGATCAGGCAAATCGACGTTGGTCGAAAGTAACATATTTTCAAAGCTACGTATATCTTATATGCAAGATGACCAATTATTTGAGTTTGCCTCCTCAGATCCCAAGGGATTTTTAAATACCTATAAAAATGAGCATGGGCTGATCATTGATGAAGCGCAGTATACCCCACAACTATTTCCTCAAATAAACGTCGAAGCTGGCTAAAACCCACAATCGGGTTATTTCGTCTTAACCGGATCCAAAACTTTCTTTGTGAAAAAATAAATGAATCACTGGCAGGCAGGGTCTATTTTTATAATCTATTACCACTCTCAATTGCAGAATTAGAAAGCGCTAATCTGCTTCTTGAAATGTTGAAGATCAAATATTCAATGGATTTTTCTCCATTTTATCAGCCACAATATTATTTCGCGGGAATATTCTGAAAACGCTATCTCAAATATTAGGAAAGAGATACCAGAACCATCGAAACATAGAAAAATTTGATTTCAAGAAATTTTTAAAATATCCTCACTGTGGGTGTGGAATTCTTAATATTGCCGATATTGCCGGCAATTGTGGCATCACTGAAAGCACCGCAAGAAGCTGGCTGGCTTTGTTGGAAACAAGTTTCATTTTGTTTTTACTGCCTTCTTATCATGATAATTTAGGAAAACGGCTCACAAAATCTCCGAAACTATTTTTTTATGACGTCGGTCTTGCCGCAACTCTTATGGGCGTAAACAAAGATATCATTATTAAAGAGCGGATCATCTATGGAGCACTTTTTGAAAATATGATAATCGTAGACTTGATGAAAAATTTTAATAGCCATGGCATGCGGCCAACGCTCACCTTTTTAAGAGACAATAATAAAAATGAGATTGATCTTATTATAGAACTGGGTGGGAAAACAATCCCGGTCGAAATCAAAGCCTCACAAATGCGTGGCTACTTTTTTCAAACACTATGATTCAAGAACAGATAAACAATACGCAAGAGCCTGTGGTTGTCTATGGAGGCGAGCAAAATCAAACGCGGACCAGAGGCAAAGCGGTAGCATGGCAAAAACTTGATGCCTTGGTAAAAATATTTATGTAGAAAAGCATTTTATGAAAAGCATAAAACTATTACTATCTCGATTCCTGTTGAAATGGGCAAAGAGATCCAAAAACTGGCAAATAAAGAACATCGTACTGTCAGCGAGCTTATTCGCGAATCATTTAGGCAATATAAAGCACAACGGTCACTCAAAATCTTAGCAAAAAAAGGCAGAGCTGCGGCTAAAAAACTTGGCCTTACCCCTAAAGATTTTGGTGGACCATTTGAAGAATAACACTTCAACCAATCGATAGACTGTTGTAGACCCACATGATCGCGGCCAATCTTTGCATGGGGGCTGATCACGTTTTCTCGCGCAATCAATGGCTTTATCCACCATCTCTTTGGTGATGTTATAATTCACCGACTTTTCGTAATTGGATACATGCTTTTTCAATCGATCCAAACAGGCGCGAGCACTGGAAATATTTGATCCCTTCTCAATGCAGCAAGAGCCAATACTTAAAATTGGGATTGCTTAATGCCAAGCCATATCTAGCATCGATGCGGCTCCATGCCATCAGCTCCTGCAACTGCTGATCGGTCCACTCATCTTTATCCATCACAATCCATGCTTCATCAGATTTTAGCAATGAGTTTTGCTTGATATAGCGCTTCATGCGTTGCAGCAAATAGTGCGGAGCGCTTTGTATTTCCGTGAGGCACACTATGATCACCGCGGGATTCATGAGACTAATCTTTCCAAAATATTGAGGTTCGGTTTTTCTGCCTTCAACTACTATGGCAAACAGTTTTTTATACCGCCGCTCTCCCAGTGGCCGATAAAAAGTGCGTCGCGTATTTTACATGATGCAGTATCCCTGATAGCGCTCAACAATATGCGCGGAATTCCTCCCAGGCGGCCCTGCAGGTAGCTTTTGCGAATGTCTTTATCGTATCGCACATCTTTAAATTCACTAAACGAGACAAGCTGTGAAGCGCCGTTCACATCCCGCTCTGCTATCCACATCTCATCGCGCCGCAATAAATCTTGATCCATTAAGAAAACATCATGCGTCGTAAAGAGCAACTGCGTGCGGCTTTCATGCGAACAGCCGGACAAATATATTTCCAACAGCCGACGCGTTAAAACTGCATGCAAACTGCGATCAATTTCATCAATAACAAAAACTTTTTTAGAATGATGCACAGAGGCCTGCGGAATAAATGCCGGCAACAAATCAATAAGACGCTGCGAGCCATCCGACTCTTGCCGTACCTCAAATTTAATCTCACCACCATCCAATTTTCTATGATACGTCACCAACTTTTTCACAATAATCTGACCATTTTTTCTGGTCACTATGATACGATCATTGGTGATCGGACTAATAAATTTATATGTTACTCCTTCGAGCAAATCGCCCCGAATTTTCATCTTGATCATTTCAGGAATTAAGGGACTGTTAACATCAAGCTCCTCACTACCCAAATGGGCTATTCCCGTATCAAGCTGCGCAAGCATTGTGTTCATTGGTTTATATAGCGCATGCCCTTCATCAAAAAAATATTCAAAAAAGCCAAAGCGATGATCAGGCCCGATTAATACTAAATTATCCTTGAACCAATCGTATACCGAGCGAAAATTATCCTTTTTTTGCGATACTGAATTGGTCAAGAAAAGCTGATTATCGCGCGTGCCATTAAAAGCAAATTGTAGCTCTTTATCATCTTCAAATGATTTATCTAAAACAAGTTTACCGTTTTTTCTTTCGTACAAAACTTTTTCACTTGTTGCCAAGATACGCACGAGCTTTTCTTCCACCACTCGATTATAGGTAACCCAAAAGCTCAACTCATAAATTTCATCATCAATTAATAACTCGAATGAGAAAAAACTGGGCCCTGCCATCTTTTTGTTATCAAGACGAAACGGTTCAACAGGAATGATGCTACCCGGCTGCGTACCCCTCACCACAAATTCTTGCGCAAACCAAAGCGCCTTAAAAAAGTTTGTCTTCCCCGAAGCATTCCCCCCATAGACCGCCGCAATAGGCAAAACCCCTAATTTATACTTAGAGATCTGCGCAACCCGCCTCTTGTGTTGGCGTTCCTTGCTCGCTATCATAGAGAAAGAAACCCGATCCCTAAAAGACATCCAATTCTCAATTGAGCACCATAAAAGCATTATAAACCCTCGGCTTGTGATAAAATAGCTCATTTACATATTCATTATCGGCCTATTTGACCATAAAAGTCAACAGATTGCGAGAAAAAATCTCATAAACTATAAATTTGCTGCAATTCCTTGCTTCCCGCCACCAAAAAATTCTAAGGTTATCCTATAACCGATAGGATTTTTATGAAACGCTCATTATTTGCCGGATTATCCAAATCGGCATTAGATAAACGCAAAAAAATTACTCAGCCTCCATTTATTCCG
Source organism: uncultured bacterium (assembly GCA_963836585.1). Taxonomy (GTDB): domain Bacteria; phylum Babelota; class Babeliae; order Babelales; family Vermiphilaceae; genus BTUB01. The sequence continues at coordinate 211,896 of CAWIJV010000001.1, read as the reverse complement.
CCCATGCTGGCCACTCTTACCACCGACTATTTTTCCAGCAATGAGTGGGTCTATGAGCATAAATTTGATGGCGAACGCTGCCAGGCGATTAAAAAAGATGGCGCGGTGCGATTACTCTCGCGCAATCGGCGCGTAATCAACAATGAGTATCCGGATCTGGTAAAAGCCTTTGAAAAACAGCGCGCGGATAATTTTATTGTGGATGGTGAAATTGTTGCCACGCATAAAGGACTTTCCGATTTTGAGCTGTTGCAATCCCGCATCAATTTAAAAGATCTGGAAGCAATCGAAGCAAAAACCAAAGAAGTGCCCGTTTCACTCCGAATTTTTGATCTGATGTATGCAAGCGGCTATGATCTACGCAAAATGCCACTGCTCGCGCGCAAGGCGGTACTTAAAAAATTACTGAATTATAACGATATACTCACCTATACCGAACATAAAGTTGGCGATGCCATAGCCTACTTTAAAAAAGCATGTCAGCTCCATTGGGAAGGTCTGATTGTCAAAAAGTCAGACAGCATCTATGAAGGAATTCGCTCTCCGCACTGGCTCAAATTCAAATGCATCATGCAGCAAGAGCTGGTAATTGGTGGGTACACCAGCCCCAAAGGTGGCCGCACCGATTTAGGCGCGCTGCTGGTTGGCTATTATGCCAAAAATAAAAAGCTCAAATTCGCGGGCAAAGTCGGCACCGGCTATAGTGAAGAAACTTTACGCATGCTCGGCAAAAAATTACGCGCAATTGCCGCCAAAAAATGCCCCTTCTCCGATTATGATGGGCCACAAATAAATGTACATTGGGTCCGCCCCATTCTGGTGGGCGAATTTGGCTTTGCCCAGTGGACCAACGCGGGCAAACTGCGCGTCGGCCGTTACCGCGGATTGCGCAATGATAAATCTGCCAAAGATGTGGTAAAAGAAGTGCCGAAGAAGTTCATTCATATACCAAAATAATTACTTCACCGGAATCTGTTCAAGCAAAACCGATTCGGGCCCGGCGTAAAGCATTGTTGCATCTTCTTGCTGGGTATGCACGGCCACTTGGGCGCCCAGCAGCACCAACTTTTCTTCCAAGCCCTTCATAGCCGCGGCGCCAGTGATGAATGCCGGTCATAATCGTGGAGCCGCGCGCCACCAATCCGGCCAACACCAAGGCGCATGAAGCGCGAATGTCAGTCGCGATCACTGAGGCGCCAAACAACTGATCAATACCGGTGATAATCGCCTTATGAAATTCAACTTTAATCTGCGCCCCCATCTTTTGCAATTCCGGCACATGGAGTAACCGATTTTCAAACACCGTTTCTTCTACGATACTTGTTCCTTCGGCCAAGCAGAGCGCTGCGGTGAATGGCGCCTGCAGATCGGTAGGAAATCCCGGATACGGCGCCGTTTTAAATGATACTGCCCGTGGGTTTTTAGTCGCTTTTATGCTGATGCCAATCCCTTGCGGCCCCACGATAATCTCATGGCCCATCTCTTCCAACTTAAGCAAAAAGACATCCATGGAATGGGCATGCGCCTGCGGCAAATTAATTGAACCCCCCGTGATTGCCGCAGCCAACAGTAATGATCCTGCCTCCAAGCGATCCGGAATAATCGCATGCTCCACCGGCTGCAAACTGCTCACCCCCTCAATGATGATAATCGCCGGAGCCTCAATGCAAATTTTTGCACCCATCTTTTTTAAGATAGCGATCAGATCAAACACTTCCGGCTCAAGCGCCGCATTCACAATGGTAGTGATTCCCGGCACCAGCGTTGCAGTCATCAAAATATTTTCGGTGGCGCCCACACTCGGATACTCAAGCACAATGCGCTGCGCATGGAGCAATGAAGCACGCGCAGTTACATGCTCGCCATGCTCATCAATCATCACGCCCATTTTTTTAAAATTTTTAAGATGATAATCGATGGGCCGCGTGCCAATTCTGCAGCCGCCGGGCAGAGCAATGTCAGCCTTGCCAAATCGCGCCAGCAACGGCCCCATTGCCAGCACTGAAGCGCGCATCTTTTTCATAATATCAGCGCTCACCTGCCACTTGCATACCGGGCTGGTATCCACTTCAAGAATATGCTCATGCGGATAAAAGAAAACTTCTGCTCCCAGCTGCTGCATCAAAGTGATCATGAGCAGCACATCATCAGAAGCAGGAACATTCATCAAGCGGGATTTGCCCCGCGTGAGCAATAGTGAAGTGATAATTACCAGCACCGCATTTTTGGCGCCTGCCAAATCAATCGTGCCTTGCAATGCCGGTGATGTTTCAATAGCGATATAGGATGTTTGCGACATATAAATTACCTACTTTTTTGTATCATGTTATTTTTTTCGTAATTGTAAAATTTCATCTGCGCGCAACAAACGCCAGCGGCCCGGCTTTAATCCTTTTTTGGCAAGGCCTGCATAGGCCACCCGATCGAGCGCCATCACGCGATAGCCAAAAAATTCTAAAATGCGCCGAACAATTCTATTCTTCCCACTATGCAAAACCAGCTTCACCTTATTGCGCTTGGCGCCCAAAATAAAATGGGCTGCATCAACTTTGATAAATCCATCCTTGAGATGAACTCCTTTTTTGATCTGCGCAAAATCTTCTTTGGATATCAATCGATCCACGGTGGCAATATACACTTTTTCAACTTCATTGCGCGGATGAGATAGTTGTTGCGCAAGATTACCATCATTGGTGAGCACCAATAGGCCGGTGGTATCGCGATCCAATCTCCCGATGGGGTAGATGCGCGCGCTTGTGGCAGAGCGCACCAGATCCAGGACCGTCTTGCGATTATTTTCATCCGCCACGGTGGTGATATAGCCTTCAGGCTTATTAAGCAGAATGTAAATTTTATTTTCTGCACGAATCGGTTTACCCAAATAGGTGATCGTGTCACCGCTTTTTATTTTATATCCGGGTTCTTTTATCACTTTGCCATTTACTTTGATCAGGCCATCTTTAATCAGATCAGTAGCAGACCGGCGCGATGCAAGCCCTGCTTGCGCGACATATTTGCTTAAAGAATTTTCCATAACAGTTCTTCGATTTTTATCTTATGTAGCGATCTTTTTCTTTGATGATATACTTTCTCACAATGCGAAGAAAAGATAAATAAAAAAATGATGAAATTATAAAATTGAGTACGGTAAAAAAGACCCTTCGATACGCAGTAAACTGCTACTCAGGGCGAACGGGGTTCCCCGTTCGTGGTGAGTGCGAGCTTGCGAGCGTATCCGGCCTTCGTAGCCTCTACGTTATAGCCTAGGTGCGTTGCTTAGAACTACGGCGGAGTAGGCTCGAACCACAGAATTAAGTAAGTATTGTGAACTATATACATGAGCATTAACAAAACTATTTCTTGCAATCAACATACACCGCAGGGAAGTTTAGAAGTAATCTGCGGCCCCATGTTTTCAGGAAAATCAGAAGAATTGATTCGGCGATTACGGCGCGCTAAGATTGCGCAACAATCGGTGATCACCTTTAAACCGAATATTGATCATCGCTACGGATTAGAATATGTAGCATCGCATGATGGCAACAAAGTTGAGGCACAGCCGCTTTCCAATGTAGAAGACATTCTTAACATTACCCACGAACATCAAGCAAGCGTGATTGGTTTGGATGAAACGCAATTTTTCGCGCAAGAGATTGTGAGTGTGATCTGCAAATTAGTCGCGTTGCAAAAGCGCGTGATTGCCGCTGGCCTTGATCGCGATTTTCGTGGCGCGCCTTTTGGCTGCATGCCGCTCCTTTTGGCAATCGCCGACAAAGTTACCAAACTTCAAGCCATCTGCACGCAATGCGGCCATGATGCGCATTTTACCCAACGATTAGTGAACGGCTCACCAGCCAAACATGATGATCCAATAATTATGGTCGGCGCGCAAGAGGCGTATCAGGCCCGCTGCCGCGGATGCTTTAGCATTGACCGTGGGTTTCAGATTTAGCAAGCAATTTCCGCACCAATGCTTCCAACTGCGCAATGCGCTCATCAGATTGATGCATATGAGCATCGTGAGATCTCAATTGCACTTCATATTCCTGAATCTGTTTGAGCAGCAGCGGAATCAGTGCCATATAATTGACTGAGTAAATCTCGCCCGCTTCATCGCGTACCACAATTTCTGGATAGATTTCATTCACTTCTTCGGCAATTAAACCGTACTGCTTGCTGTTGCTCGCATCGCCTTTGTAACTGAAGGTCACCGGGCGCAGTTTGAGCATTTTTTGATTATGCTCGGCATCTAAATCAGCAATATCTTTTTTGTAGCGGCGTGAGGATGATGGCGCTACTAATTGGTTACCGCTTGTTACTACTACCGTATTTCCTGTTCCTACAACGCCATTAATACCGGCGATAAAGCAACCGGTGTGGGTGCTTTGTGTACCAATTCTGATAATGCCTGAATCATTGAGAACACCTGCATTGCCAATATCAATGTTATTGCTCTCACCGCCAGTAAAATTATTTCCGGCACTATTGCCAATGGCGATGTTGGTTGAACCGGTCAAATTTCTGGCAAGTGCATTAGTGCCAATAGCAACATTGTTAATGCCTGTGCCAGTGGTAAGAGCACTATTACCAATTGCCACATTATTGGTTGCGCCCGTGCTATTACGCATCGCTTGCGATCCAATTGCAACATTTGTGCTCGCATTAGCAGCACCCAACATTGCTTGCAATCCAATTGCAACATTCGTATTAGCAGCGGTAGCATTTGCCATACTTCCATTTCCAATCGCAACAGTATTAGTAACATTATTAGCATTTTCCATGGCGTTGGTTCCTATTGCAATAGCGCTGGTTCCACTGGCATTTCTCATAGTATTGTATCCAATAGCAACCGCATCAGCCGATCCATTGGAAGTGAGCATGGTATTAAGGCCTATTCCAATATTAGTATTACAAGCAATGCTATTGCGCATTGCATTTTGGCCAAGCGCCACATTATTAGTTGCCCCACTTGCAGATTGCATTGCCAAGTACCCAATCGCCACATTAAAAGTTGGTATCACTGCGGCCTGCATCGCAGCAAAACCGATAACCACATTACTCGATCCTGTTGAGTTTTGCATTGCCTCATATCCAAGGACGGTATTTAATGTGGAATTAGTAGAATTTTCCATAGCGGCATATCCAATTGCCACATTTTCGGTAGAACCTGCAGCATTTTCCATTACCGCATAGCCAACTGCAGTATTGCCAGTTGATCCTGTGACATTTTGCATACTAAATGCACCCACCGATACATTCTGTATACCTCCTTGAAAATTTTGCATAGCCCGGCGCCCTATTGCAACATTGGCGTTATCACTACTTCCCATCATTTGACCGGCAAGACTTCCGATAGCCACGCTAGTGATGGTTCCCGTTATATTTAACATCGCCTGAAAACCTATCGCAACATTATCGCTGCCGTTTATATTTGATTGCAATGCTTGATAGCCTACTGCTACATTATCAACAGCATTTACATTACTGTTATTATTTAATGCGTTGCAACCCACTGCTGTATTATACGAGGCCACATTGCTTTGCAATGCGTTTTCACCCAGCGCTGTGACCCCCGTCACGCCAGCAGCATTCACATTATTGGTATTATCACCCACTGAGAGATTGCATGCTGCGGAATTACTTGCGCCGGTCAGATTAAAGTTTGCCGCATTTATGTTTCCGCAGACATTCAAGTTGCCACCGATCCCCACGCCGCCACTCACGGTGAACGCGCCGTTGGTGCAGCCGGTGCTTTGCAGTGTCGAGCGGTTAGCAATTGTGCCGGTCGCACTGATCACCGCCAATTGGCCATTGGGAGTCACAATCACCGGTTGATGATTGCCGTTTACCGGTGTGCCATAAATACCTGCCATGAAGGAGCCGGTTTGAGTATTTTGAATGCCGATGCGAATGATGCTTTGATCGCCGGCAAGCATTCACATTGTACTGGTATCAGTCACCTACTGATAGATTCACCGCAAGTTGGTTGAGTTGCTTGCGCCGGTGGTATTAAAGTTGGCACCCGTAATATTTCCACACACATTTAAATTGCCGCCAATACCAACACCGCCAGAAACGGTGAGTGCGCCATTGGTGCATGTGGTGCTTTGCGGTGTGTTGCTGATGTTCATCGGCCCGGTGACCGTTAAATTATTTACTGTTAAATTATTAAAGCTGCCGGTGCCGCCCGTGAACACATTCACTGTTTCGGTATTGAGTGTTGTAGCGCCGGTCACCGTTAAATTTGCAAAAGCAGCATTATTTCCCGTGAGATTATTCACGGTAACATTATTCAGTTGGGTATTTCCAGTCACGGTCAAATTATTAATTGTGGCATTATTATTCACCACTAAATTGTTCATCGTACCCGTACCATTCACCGTAAAATTGTTGAAGGTCACATTGCCGCCAGTGAAACTTACATTTCCAAAAGTTCCAGTGCCTGCAACATTCAGGTTGCCATTGATGGTTGTATTGCCACCAATTTCTTCATTGCCACAGACATATAAATTATCCAGAATTCCCACGTTGCCCAATGCTTCCAGCACCAGTGCATTGCGCGGGCCCGTGCAGGGGATGCTTCGAGACAGGCTCCAGCCTTCCTCAGCATGAAGAGGAATATTCCTTGCACCGCCGGCCGTTATCACTTGGCAGACATTGAGGCTTCCTTCAATACCCACATCACCAAAAACTACCAATGCCCCTTCAGAGCATGAAGATCCGGTGGCCGTTGAAGTAATAATCACGGGGCTGCCAAACATGCCGGTACCGCACACATTTAAATTGCCACCGATGCCCACACCGCCATTAGGCACCGCAAGTGCACCGCCGGAGCAATTGAGGCTTTGCGTTGGATCTAAGATTATCAATGGCCCGGTGAAGCTGATGCCACCGGTTGCGGTGATCGCACCGCAGACATTGAGATTACCCATAATGCCAACACCACCGTCAATCACGAGTGCGCCCTCATCACACGCGAAACTTTCGGTGGTGTTAGTAATTGTGACCGGACCGCCAAACGTACTGGCGCCGGTTACCGTTAAATTATTAAAAATTCCCGTGTTGGCAATGATGATGCCATTCACGCAGACATTGCAAAATTGTGCTGAATTGGTAGGGCAGGATGCATTTAGGAAATTACCATAAAGGAGCAACGAGAGAGAGAGAGAGAGAGAGAGAGAGACAACTATAGGCTTTTTTGATACTTCGGAGGGTCTTCATGGCCACTCATCCTTTTTAAGATGGTTAGAAAAATACTCCTCTACATTACTCAGATAGTCAAATTATTGTCAAGGAAAAAAAATTGCCTGCCCGCACCTTCGACTCACTGCGTTCGCTCCCAGCCTTCCGACTTCGCCAAGGCTTCGTCGGACAGGTCGCCAGAGGCTTCGGCGGGCAGGCAGGATAAACTCCGCTTGCACGAGGCCCGGCGGTGTCCGGCGTAGCTTTAGCGAAGACGGAATAAGCGTAGGCTGGGTCAAATTCTTTTTTGTGAAAAATCCTATATACTAATTTTTACCATGGCAAAACAAAAAACAACCTTCTCCTGCTCCAATTGCACCTATCAAACCATAAAGTGGATGGGCTGTTGCCCGGAGTGCAGTGAGTGGAACAGTTTTATTGAGCAGCATTCTGCACCGGCAATTCCCGGCTCCAAGATGAGCGCAAAATCTGCCGGCGCAACGCTCACCATGATGCAACTTAATGCGGTGGAAACCGCACCGGTCACACGGATGTATTCAGGCATTGGCGAGTGGGATCGGGTGGTGGGCAGCGGCATTATGCCCAGCTCACTCATTATTCTCACCGGTGATCCGGGAATCGGCAAATCAACCCTCCTGCTGCAAATCTGCAACGGCCTGGCCAAAGATTATATTGTCTATTATTTTTCTACTGAAGAATCGCTGCAACAAGTGAAGCAACGCGCGCAACGCCTGGAGTGCATTAACGATAATCTTCTATTTTCAGACCAAGCGGACCTGGAAACTATTCTCGCCACCGCACAGTCACAAACGCCCTGACATGGTAATCATCGATTCGATTCAAAATTGCTACACCGCAACTGCGACAACATTCCCGGGCAGCGTCGGCCAATTGCGCGAATCAGCCTTCCATCTGATGCGTTTGGCAAAAGAGCATAATATCACCGTGATCGTGAGCGGCCACATCACTAAAGAAGGTGTGATTGCCGGGCCCAAAACATTGGAGCATATGGTGGATGCGGTATTTTATCTGCAAGGAGAGGATCGCTGGCAAACCCGCGTGCTCCGCTCAGTAAAAAACCGCTTTGGCACCATTAATGAGTTGGGCTTTTTCGAGATGCGGGAAAATGGCCTGCAAGAAGTGCCCAATATCAATGAACATTTAATCAGCGAACTTTCCCATGCGCCCGGATCGGTGCTCGTGAGTGTGATTGAAGGTTCTCGCCCCTTACTCATTGAGCTTCAAGCGCTTACCATCGAATCAAAACTGGGCATCCCGCAGCGGGTGGTCTCCGGCCTGGATCAAAAACAGGTGGTGCTTATTGCCGCAATTTTAGAAAAATATCTGCACGTAAAATTCAGCACGCAAGATATTTTTTTCAAAGTGAGCGGCGGCTTTAAAATCAAAGGAAGCTCTACTGATTTAGGCATCGCGCTCGCACTTTTATCCAGCTACTTTCAGCAATCGCTGCCGGATAAATCGATCGCGCTGGGAGAAATTTCTCTCACGGGCGAAATTAAACCGATCAATCAGATAAATCTGTTTGTAAAAGAAGCGGAGAAGTTTGGCATCAAGCAGTTGCTGGTGGCTAAGAATCAAAAAATTGAGGGCTCAGCTTGCGCGGCGAAACGATTTATGAATGTCTACGAACTGCTTGCGCTATTTTCTTAACCTTTGATACGCTAGTATCAAAATAAATAGGGAGAAATTGTATGAATGCCGTTTGCAAATCATTGGTAATGTTGGCCCTCATTGTATTCTCTTGCGCAACGCGCAGCGAGCCACTCTATCCCATCAAATCGGTGCGCCATAATGCCGACGCAGAATGGGTGATTGTGGGCGCAGGGCCGGCCGGCATTATTGTGTTAGGATTATTACTCGATCTGGGTACCGATCCAAAAAGTATTATCTGGGTGGATCCGGAATTTAACGTCGGCCGCCTGGGCAAATATTATTCGAGCGTGCCGGGAAATGCAAAAACAAAAACGTACATCGAATTTTTGCAATCATGCAACGCATTCCAGGAGGCAAACTCCCCCGCTGCGGCAAAATTATTCCAAATGGATCAAGAAACAGAATTTCCACTGCAAGTAATTGTGGAACCGTTGGCTGAAATCAGCAGTTACTTGTGCACCAAAGTTACCTGCAAGCAGGGCAGTTTGTGCTCGCTCAACTTCATGAATGATGTCTGGCACATCGGCACCAATAAAGAATGCTTCACCGCTTCACATGTGATTCTGGCCGTCGGCGCACACCCTAAAAAGCTGGATTATGATTGCGCGCATGAAATTCCTTTAGATATTGCGATCAACAAAGAGAATCTCCGGCAGTATGTGAGCCTTGCTGACACCATCGCGGTGGTGGGCAGCGCGCAATCAGCAATTCTGCTCCTCAAATATCTTTCTGAGCTATCGGTGGGCAGGGTGATCAATTTTTACCGAAACCCGATAGAATTTGACGGCGAATCAGGGCTCAAGGCGGCAACGGCCCGCTGGGCGCGCGATGTGCTGCTCAAGCACCCGCCGGTAAATCTCCTGCGCATTTATAATTCCTGCGATGCACTCAAAGCATGGCTGCCCATCTGCACCAAAATAATCTATGCCGTCGGCTTTGAACGCAACGATCTGCCAACAATTGCCAATGCGCCCTATTTAAATTTTGATGATCGCACCGGCACTATCGGGCCACGCCTTTTTGGCATCGGCATCGCCTTCCCTGAAAAATATGAGGATGAAAATGGCAAAACAATTAGCAGAATTGGACTTTTAAGCTTTTTGGAATATGCGCAAGAAATTCTGCCTTCCTGGATGGCCACCAAACGGCCGCTCAGCAGTTATGCGCAGTTTGAAGAGCTGTTTACTATCGAAATGCTATAACCCAGCCTACGCTTATCCGGGCCTACTGGCTCGGCAAGCTTCGGCAGGCAGGAGCAGTAAGTAAACAACCAGCTCAACCCTCACATTCGTTTATCACTCACATCCGTTCGTGCTGAGCTTGTCGAAGCATTTTCTGGTTAATCTAATCCGTAAATTACAAAAATTTTTAAATGATTTTTAATTTATCAAAGCATGCTTCGACAGGCTCAGCACGAACGGTTAACTATAAATATTCCACCATCCACTCTGGCACGCGCGCTGTATCCACATAATTTTGCAACTCAGGATATTCATAGGCGCAGTAGGTATTCCAAAACAAAATAACTGCATCGGCATGCAGTTGATGATTGTTGCAATCAGCAATCATCGCCGCGGCCGCTTTAGCAGTATAGGTTTGATCGAGGGTAATATTCTCTAAATCTTTAAAGAGCGCCTGCGCATTTTGGCCTTCTTTGGTGGCATATGCATAGCCTTCACCTAGGGATTCGGTATTAATTTCAACTTCTTCAGGCCTCCATTCAAAGAGTGGAATATTCTCATCAAGATCATGAAGATATTCATTTGCCCGTAAAATCAAATCACATAAAGTCTCTGGCGTATAGTGAGCGCCTCGGGTAACTTTGATCGCTTTTACTTTTGTTTTTAACCCGGCAAGCTTAATGCCCAATAAAAGCCCCGCGGTGGTTCCCATGCTGCCAAAAGGCACATAGATATAGTCAGGCTCGGGTAATAATCCATCTTCAATTTGTTGCTTTAGTTCAAGGATTGCTCCTGCTTGAGCGAGCACACCAAGAATGCTTGAGCCTCCGATTGGAATTACATAGGTATCCTCATCAAAATCATGCTCTTTAAGAAACACCGGTATTTCTTCGGGCGTTAATTGTTTAGGTTGCGGACAGATAAAAATATGCGCACCGTAATAGAGATTCAGCAATAGATTACGGCTAATAGTAGCCGGCGGATGCTGCTTAAATAATAGTCCAATCGCTTTTAATCCTAATTTTTTGGCGTAGCACGCGGTTGCTACCATATGATTAGAGGCATATCCGCCATAGGTAAGCACGCTTTTGTGTCCTTTGGCCAGAGCATCGGCCAACAAGAATTCTAGTTTGCGGACTTTGTTACCCCCAAATTGCAAAAAGCCATTTTCATCCGGCACTCCGCAATCACCTTCATCTTTATGATAAATATTTGCCTGCAAATAGTTACTTAATGCTTCAAGTTTTTTGACCGATGTTGGCCATTTACCAAGGCAAATATGCGGAATTTTTGCACGCAAAAGAGGGAATGCCTCAAAAAGCATTCCCTGAATATTTGCTACAAAAAAAATAGTGAGTAAAAAGATACGAGTTCGCATTATCTATTTTTTTCCTTCTTACTTCTTTTGGAAAAGTGCGCTCACTGCATTTTCTACTCGATCCAAACTTGGCTTAAGGGCATACCATGTTCCAATTGCATAAATGGCACTCGTTCCCGATTTTCCCATGGGAGGATTTTCTTTAAACCAAGCACCAAGGCCCAAAGGCGCAAGAGTTAATCCTTGATTTACTTTTGGATGGCTCATTAATCCGCCTACCATCGCCATCAATGGGAATCGCCAGGCGGCGCTGCGCAATGTTGGTCTCCACTTATCATTAGCAATTAACCCTATTCCCGCAAAGAGAGAACTTAAGCCACAGGCGGCTCTAAATTCACCACGACTTAAATTGAAAAAATTCCCTACATCAGGCAAATGAAAACGATCGGCAAGAAAATGCGATCCGGCCAGCAATGCGCTAGTTCCCGCGAGCATCAAGATCATTTTTTGCGTATCACGCTCATCTTTTGACAAGGTAATAGGAGCTGCGGGCGCTGGTTTGCTAGCAGCAGCCTCATCATCACTACCTGACTCCATCGCCATTGCATGAATAGCAGAGAAAAGAAGCACAATTGATAGTGCTCTGGTTAAAAAAATATTTTTCATAATCAACTCCTTGAAGAAAATAAGTGAGTGTATAAAACAATTAGCCCCTAATATAACCTATTTTTTCAAAAAGAGAACAAAAAAATACCCCGAGAAAAAAATCTCGAGGCATTTTAATTTTGCGCATTTGGATGCTAAAACTTAATCTAACATCTGAACAACTTGGAATTTATTGCCATCCGCATCAGCAAAAAATAACATTTTTACATGCCCAGGCACTTCAACAATATCACCCAGCATAGTGACATTTTTCTGAGCAAACAGCTCTTTTACTTTGACAATATCATCGACGGTAAAAGTAACCACTGCATTATCACCCGGTTGCACCTCTTTGCTATATTGCGGATTATATTGGCCGATGCCCAATGCAGCACCACCATCTTTGGCAACCAGCTCTACCCAGCCATATTCAGGTGTATCGGCACGAACCTGCATGCCTAACATTTCTGTGAAAAATTTCTTTGCTTTGGCACAATCAGAAACGGTGATCCATGCCATATCAAAACGTTTAATCATAATAAAGTCCCTATAAAAAAGTTACACACAAATAAAAAGCCCCGAGATTTTACTCTCGAGGCTTAATATAACCTGGCAGTACTTACCCTTCCAGTCCGTTACCAGACAAGTACTCTCAGCGTTGCAGACTTCACTTCCGTATTCGGAATGGGAACGGGTGTTTCCCTGCAACTATACCCACCAGAAATTTTTTAGAATTTGTTCTTGTGTGCTGGATGTTACAATAAAGCAACATCCAGCAATTTTAATCAATGTAAATTAAATACTCAGCGTAGTAATCAGCTCAATTTTTATGTGATAAAAACAATCGATCTATTAGTACTGGTTAGCTCAACACCTTACGGCGCTTACACACCCAGCCTATCAACCTTGTAGTCTTCAAGGGATCTTAATTGCTAGCCGAAGCTAGCAGGGGTATCTTATCTTGGAGCGAGTTTCCCACTTAGATGCTTTCAGCGGTTATCTCTTATAAGCTTAGCTACCCAGCGCTGCTCTTGGGGAACAACTGGAACACCAGAGGCTTACTCATCCCGGTCCTCTCGTACTAGGGACAACCCTCCTCAAATACCCTGCGCCCACGGAGGATAAGGACCGAACTGTCTTACGACGTTCTGAACCCAGATCACGTTCCACTTTAATTGGCGAACAGCCAAACCCTTGGGACCTTCTTCAGCCCCAGGATGTGAAGATCCGACATCGAGGTGCCAAACCTCCTCGTCGATATGGACTCTTAGAGGAGATCAGCCTGTTATCCCCGGCGTACCTTTTATCCGTTTAGCAATGGCCCTTCCATGCGGGACCACTGGATCACTAAGTCCTGCTTTCGCATCTGCTCGACTTGTTTGTCTTACAGTTAAGCTCTCTTATGCCTTTACGCTCAACCGACGATTTCTATTCGTCATGAGAGAACCTTTGAACGCCTCCGTTACATTTTAGGAGGCGACCACCCCAGTCAAACTACCCACCAGACACTGTTTTCCGCCCGGTTAACGGGACGAAGTTAGATCTTCAAATTAATGAGGGCGGTATTTCAACGTTGACTCCATCGCAGCTAGCGCCGCAACTTCAAAGTCTCCCGCCTATCCTACACAAACCAATCCAAAAATCAATGTCAAGCTATAGTAAAGGTGCACGGGGTCTTTCCGTCCTTCCGCGGGTAACCGGCATTTTCACCGGTACTACAAATTCACTGAGTTTATCATCAAGACAGTGCCCAACTCGTTACGCCATTCATGCGGGTCAGAACTTACCTGACAAGGGACTTCGCTACCTTAGGCATTATGTTAACTGCATGTCGCCATGCAGATCGGACCATATCTTCGTGCTGGTGTTAGTAGCACGTTTTGGCGTATGGTCTCTGAGGATTCTCTGATTTCTCAAAGTCTTTCCTGCTGATTGTCTCCACCTATTGCATTTTCACTTATCTCGAAAGACAAGTAGCACAGGATACACGAGATGTTCCAGCATATAGCCAAATTTTAGAACAGCCACTAGATGGTAGCATCTATTTTAACCGTTCATATTGTTAACTCTTAAAAAATTAAGAGCTGTAAAGCCGAATGACTTGGTGCTTTACACTCTATGTCGCCATAGAGATCGGACTATATCATCTCAATTACTTGAGTCTGGCGTATAGTCTCTGAGGATTCCTCGATTGAGCAATTTAAAGTTGCAAGAATTTCTTTATCGCTAAATTTTCTCTTGCCACCATAATTCATCTGATTTCTCAGACTAAGAATTAACCTAATGCTCTCGTTAGAAACTGGCTTTTCGCACAAAATGATTTCTAAAATTTCACAAAATTTTGAAAAATCGTTTCTTTTCTTATCTGACAAGAAAGGGAATCTCTTAAAAAACGGCACCACATTATTAACTAAGTGGTTAAGATTATTGACCTCATAATACCAAACATTATCAGGTCTAGATCTTAATGTGCCGCACTCTAAATACTTCTTAAATATCTGAAGAATGACTATGTCTTTGTTAGACACATTAAAGCAGGCAGAAACTTTCCATCCGCTTTTATAATCACCTCTTCTTCTAAATGAGAAGTTAAAACTTCCTTCGCCATCAGTAAAACCAGCGATGTAATAACCAACTTCTATCGGTACACTCTTAGGATCAAATTGCATCAAATCAAGGCCTTTCCTGCTGATTGTCTCCACCTATGCATTGTCACTTACTATTAGTATAGCAAGTAGCACAGGATACACGAGATGTTCCAGCATATAGCCAGATTTTACAACTACAATGGTCCAATATCATAGTTACGGCCGCCGTTTACCGGGGCTTCAATTCAAAGCTTTGCCCTTACGAGCTAACTTCTCCTATTGACCTTCCGGCACTGGGCAGGCGTCAGACTCTATACTTCCTCTTACGAGTTTGCAGAGCCCTGTGTTTTTGTTAAACAGTCGGTTGGGCCTCTTTGTTGAAACCTAACAATGCTTTTAAAGTAAACTTTATAACATTATAGGCACCCCTTATCCCGAAGTTACGGGGTCAATTTGCCGAGTTCCTTAATGATAATTATCTCAACGCCTGAGCATACTCTGCTCGTCTACCTGTGTCAGTTTGCGGTACGATCACTGAGCAACTCGCTAGGAGCTTTTCTAGTCAGTGTGGGATCAGTTAAATACATCTCTTACTATGAATTGATGTACCCGTCACGTTTCAAGGATTACAGTCTTGCGGATTTGCCTACAAGACTCCTCTTTGCGCTTAGCTTGGCTTCCAATCACCAAATCAACCTACCCTACTGCGTCACTCCTTCACTCAAATGCTACTCAGCGGTGCAGGAATATTTAACCTGCTTTCCATCGCCTACTCCAATTGGCCTCGGCTTAGGTGTCGACTAACCCTGAGTGGATGAACCGTTCTCACGGAAACCTTAGACTTGCGGCGAACAGGAATTTCACCTGTTTTTTCGTTACTTATACCAACATACTCACTTCTGTAACCACAGAATCTGTCCTCACGGTCAAACTTGTATCTGTTACAGAACGCTCCCCTACCCCTACAAAAAACACAAGGTTTAATGTAAGCCATAGCTTCGGTAATTCATTTGAGCCCCGTTCGTTCTTCAGCGCAAAAACACTTGACCAGTGAGCTATTACGCTTTCTTTAAAGGATGGCTGCTTCTAAGCCAACCTCCTGGTTGTCTGTGTATTTTCACCTCTTTTACCACTTAATGAATATTTAAGGACCTTAGCTGATGGTCTGGGCTGTTTCCCTCTCGACTATGAAGCTTATCCCCCACAGTCTGACTCCTGTTTTCAAACATTCTAGCATTCAGAGTTAGTAAAAATCCGGTAAACTTACGTCCCCAAAATTTCAACTGTGCTTTACCGCCAAAATGAATTCAACAAGGCTATACCTAAATATATTTCGGGGAGAACCAGCTATTTCCCAGTTTGATTGGCCTTTCACCCCTATCCACACCTCATCCGAGCAGTTTTCAACCCACACCGGTTCGGGCCTCCATCTCATGTTACTGAGATTTCACCCTGGACATGGATAGCTCACTAGGTTTCGGGTCTACCTCATGCTACTAGACGCCCTATTCAGACTCGCTTTCGCTACGGCTCCGCTCTTTCCAAGCTTAACCTTGCAACATAAGGTAACTCGTTGGCTCATTATGCAAAAGGTACGTGGTTGCGCATACTTATATATCGCTTCCACCGCTTGTAGACACCTGGTTTCAGTTTCTATTTCACTCCCCTTCCGGGGTTCTTTTCACCTTTCCCTCGCGGTACTTGTGCACTATCGGTCATCAATTAGTATTTAGCCTTACCCGATGGTCCGGGCAGATTCACACGGAATTTCACGTGCTCCATGTTACTCGGGTGTAAAAACCTTGTTTTATATATTAGTTAGCGTACGAGGCTGTCACTCTCTGTGGCTGCCCTTTCCAGAACAATTCAGCTTTAATATATAATAACAACACAAAAACAGTACTTTTTGTACGTCTTTATCCCACAACCCTTATATCACAACGCATACCGGCTTTAACATGATATAAGTTTAGGCTCTTTCCCTTTCGCTCACCACTACTGAGGAAATCACTTTGTTTTCTTTTCCTGGCACTACTTAGATGTTTCAGTTCATGCCGTTCGCCTTTTTACCCTATGAATTCAGATAAAAATACTCTGATTTTTTCAGAGTGGATTTCTCCATTCGGAAATCTTCGGATCAATGCTTGATTGACAGCTCCCCGAAGCTTTTGGCAGTCTTCCGCCTCCTTCATCGCCTCTTGATGCCAAGGCATCCACCAGATGCCCTTTTCAATTAATCACAAATTTGCTGGTTACCCATTTAGCTTGAGTATTTAATTTACAAAAATTTCAAAGATCACAAGAAATTTTTTAATACTATATTGAATAATGTACAGAAAAAACAATTTTTAAAATTGGAGGCGAGCGGATTCGAACCGCTGGCCTTCCGCGTGCAAAACGGACGCTCTACCAACTGAGCTACGCCCCCTTTATTTTTCACACAAACTGATTAAAGCTACCAAAATTGGTGGGCCCAAGTCGACTCGAACGACTGACCTCCCCGTTATCAGCGGGGTGCTCTAACCAACTGAGCTACGGGCCCAGAATCTAGAACCCTACCAGTTCTATTTAAAAGTCCAAACACACCTTAGTTAAAAGAGCCGAAGCTCTTTTAGGCTATCTCCCTCGAAAGGAGGTGATCCAGCCGCAGGTTCTCCTACAGCTACCTTGTTACGCTACTGTTTATCCCTCGTTACCGAGGGTGTCGGACTATATCTTCATCCTGCTTTGGCAGGAGCTAACGTGTAGTCTCTACGGGGTTAAGGCAACTTATATGCCATACATGTTACCATGTGCGGCGAAACAAGTTTTTTAAAATTTGGATAGCTAGATTTTAGCACATATAGCCGTTTTCCCTTGCCATCAGAGTTTATTGTTGTTTTAACATCTAACTGTAGCATCTGATTACGCAGCGCTTGCGCACTCTCATCAGAAAAACTATGGATAGAAAAATCAACCGTATCTCTGTGCTTGGTTCCATCATCCATAAACCAGACTGCCATCATCAAAGGAGTTAACCTTAAATTTTCAGGCACCTGCTTTATAGGATTGTACCATAAGCTTCTCATTCCAGTTATCTCGGGATGCCCCACTGTTCCAAATCGCCATGATTGGCGACCTATCACAGATTGAACATCCGAAACACACAACCGCTTAAGCAGCTGAAACTTCCAATTCACATATTCACGCGATGCAAATGCATGCTCGATACGCAAACGATAGTTTTTTCCTGCTTTGGTTAGCGTTCCATCACCCAACAAACAACCACTAATTATTTCTCTTTCAAGAACTGTCAGTGCAGTTTGCCGAATGCTTTTACCAAGAAAACTATGAGACATATCCAAATTCCTAGCCCAACTTCCCTCGGTATTATCCCCATCGGGGTAATTAATGATGTGGACTTCACCGATATAGTTAGATTTTACTATAGGATTACTCCTATAGGAAGCCGTAATTTGACTTCACCCCAATCACTCTCCATACCTTAGACATTCGCCTCCCTTACGGGTCAGCTAAAATGGTTTTGGGTACAAACAGCTCTCATGGTGTGACGGGCGGTGTGTACAAGGCCCGAGAACGTATTCACCGCGTCGTTCTGATACGCGATTACTAGCGATTTCAACTTCATGAGGTCGAGTTGCAGACCTCAATCTGAACTTAGATTGGCTTTATGGGATTAGCTTACTTTTACAAGCTTGCAACCCTTTGTACCAACCATTGTAACACGTGTGTCGCCCTAGGCATAAAGGCCATGAGGACTTGACGTCATCCCCACCTTCCTCCTGGTTTCCCAGGCAGTCCCATCAGAGTGCCTTACTTACGTAAGTAGCAACTGATAGCAGGGGTTGCGCTCGTTAGAGGACTTAACCCAACATCTCACGACACGAGCTGACGACAGCCATGCAGCACCTGTGCAATTGTCCTGACCGAAGCCAGAAAAGCTGTATTTCTACAGAGGTCAAAAGCATGTCAAGCCTAGGTAAGGTTCCTCGCGTAGTGTCGAATTAAACCACATGTTCCACCGCTTGTGCGGGCCCCCGTCAATTCCTTTGAGTTTTAGTCTTGCGACCGTAATCCCCAGGTGGATCACTTAACGCGTTAGCTACGACACTAATTCTGTTAAACAGAATTAACGTCTAGTGATCATCGTTTACAGCGTGGACTACCAGGGTATCTAATCCTGTTTGCTCCCCACGCTTTCGTGTATGAACGTCAGGTATGGACCAAGAAGCTGCCTTCGCCATTGGTGTTCCTCTCGAGATCTACGCATTTTACCGCTACTCCGAGAATTCCACTTCTCTCTTCCACCCTCAAGCTCACCAGTATCACCTGCATACCTTCAGTTAGGCCGAAGAATTTAACAAGTGACTTAATAAGCCGTCTGCACACCCTTTACACCCAATCAATCCGAATAACGCTTGCACCCCTCGTATTACCGCGGCTGCTGGCACGAAGTTAGCCGGTGCTTTCTCTAGCGGTACCGTCATAACCTGCTTGTATTAGAAACAGGCTTTTCTTCCCGCTTAACAGGAGTTTACAATCCGAAGACCTTCATCCCCCACGCGGCGTCGCTGCGTCAGGCTTTCGCCCATTGCGCAAGATTCCTCACTGCTGCCTCCCGTAGGAGTCTGGACCGTGTCTAAGTTCCAGTGTGACCGAACACCCTCTCAGGCCGGTTAACCATCATCGCCTTGGTGGGCCGTTACCCCGCCAACTAGCTAATAGTACGCAAGCTCATCCTTTAGCGATAGCAAAGAGGCCATCTTTCTCCCCGAAGGGACGTATGCAGTATTAGCCCCGATTTCTCGGAGGTATTCTTCACTAAAGGGTAGATTCTCACGCGTTGCTCACCCGTTCGCCGCTTTACTTGCTCCCGAAGGAACTTTCTCGCTCGACTTGCATGTGTTAGGCACGCCGCCAGCGTTTATTCTGAGCCAGGATCAAACTCTCCATTACAAAATATATATATTATGTATGGGCTCTCAAAAAGAACTGGTAGGTAATTTGTTTTCTCGTACATTTCAAAGAAAAATTTTTAAGGAATTTTTTAGTAAGATTCAGGTAAAATTATACAGGCATTCTTCAGAGAGTCAACAACTTTTTAAAATAAATTTTTAACTTTCTGCCAGGGTCTCTGTCCCCTTTAAATTCTATCTATAAATTTTCTGGCTATACCCCCAGGGCCTGGGCAAGTAAAAACTTCTCGAGTGGCACCTGCTGTTCGTTGCGTGCGAATGCCTGTTTGCAGATCCTTTCGGGGATCTCCAAATCCACCTTTAAGGCCGCCTTGGCGAAGGTTTCAAACCGCACCCGATCATAAAGCTCCTTTTCCACAAACAATACATCAGAAGGGTATGGCATTTGGCAGGCAATATAGGAATAAAGGAACGCCAGATCATAGATATTTTGGTTAATATAATGCACCGCGATGCGAACCAGCGGCTCTGCCCGGCAAGGGCGCATCAAAAAGGCATCAAGATAGTGGCGCAGCGCGCGTGGCCAATCCATGGCTCCCCGCTCATCAATCATGCGCTCCGTGAGCAAGCCAAGGCGGTAGTGGGCCATATAATCTTCCTCCACAAACCCAGAAAGCTCCGTGCGCTTTATATAATAATGATAGGCGGTCTCCAGATCGCCAACGCAATCACAGGTTTGCGCCAGATAAAAAGCATTGCGCGCATCACGCGGATTTTTTTGGTATTCGCGCAGTAACAGCTCATAATCCCGTTTCCAGCGATTTTGGCTGCTTTGCAAGCCCTGCGGTATTTCTGGATAGTTAAAGTGCACATTTTCAGGCCCCATCATGGTGCCGGTGCCACTTCCTTTAATAATCTCATGAACCACCCCCTCAAAGCAGACCCCTTTATGGGCACGAATCAAGCGGGGGGTATAAAAATCGAGCCCCGGGGAGAGAATGCGAATCAGATATTCGGTAATCACCTGGTTTGCCTGGTGCTTTTCGCAAAATTCCAGCAGGCCCTGCACATTAGTTAAATACCATTCGGCATCCGGCATCAGCATAAAGATCGATTCAGGAAAATAGGCCTCCGCCAACCGCAGCCCCTTATTGCGCGAGGTGGCAAAATCGATAAACGGCTCTTGCAATATAATATAGTTGGTCAGTCGATATTCATCAAAAAGCTCTTTGGCCTTTTGCATGGTGGGGCTCCAGGCATCCGGGCCGGTATCATACACAAAATAGGCAATTTTTTGGCCCTTAGGATCCGCCTTGCAATACATTTCCAGTGTCTGCCTGATCACCGCCTCCTCATTTTTCACCATGAGTACCACCACCAGCAGCGGGCCCTTTTTATTAGTTGCCGCAAGCGCATCATAAGAAAAGAAGGAAGAAGAAACAAACAAAAAAAGAGTAGAGAAAAAGAATCCGGTCTTCATACCGCCCGCCTATTTTTTAAAAGGTGTTATAAAAATTCAGCACTACTCTAGAAAAAATAACAGGTAATGTCCACCTCTTTTTGAGCGCAACATGCACCTACTTAGAAAGATAAAGAGAAGAGTTCAAAATTCTTTGGCTTGAACACGTATACGTTTGGGAGGATGGCTTATCACTGCTTTGGTTTCAGGCGTCAACGTTTCGGCACATATACATCTAGGAACAGGAATAACATCCGCGTGAAACTTTCTATTGTGCGCCCATATGCCCCCCGGCATAAGCGCTGTACCACAGTTGCTACACCGATAGGGCCGCAGTTGCTGAGTATGCATCTTGTGGCGATGACCCAAAAGAATGACTAGATGCTGACATTGATACGCGCAGCCATTATAATTACATTCAAACCTTGTTCTGGCATTAGAGTGTTTCTCAGCAGGCGCATCATGCGGCTGCGGCGCCGGCAGCGATGGCTGAGTAATTGGCAAAGGAAGAGGCATTAAGGAAGAAGCAGGAGGGGACAAAGCATGAGGCGACCCATCTAATAACTGATGGTATGATGCCATTACTGCTGCTAAATCCGGAGTGCATAAATCTATCTGACTATGCTCACCTTCTAATCCAGCTGGACTAGCGGCAGCTGGGGGCAGTATCGGTACCGGCTTCGGGATATTATGATGCCCACGCCGCTGATGTTGTTTTAGTCCCTTGAATGATGGGAAACTTTCTTTGCAATCAGCAATATCACATTTGTACGCCGCTTTGGCTTCACGCCATATAATTTTTGCTCGAAAATCTACTGGCGCAATCCCGGTTTCTTTTCTATGGAAAAATTGATGCCCCTCAAGAGCCTGAGCTGTCCTAAAAACGCGCGTACAATCCTTGCAAGAAAAAGGGAACAAGCGATGCGCCACCTCTTGGATAGGACTATTAACGGTCTCATGATATTCAGCATCGCTCGGATCTCCAACCGGCTTACGATGATCACTCCGATGCCCTCTCACTTCTTGCGCGTACATACTTGCCCATTGACAGAAATTCTGCGGAACTCCGCACACATAGACAACTTCTTTATTGCCCTCTTCTTCTTGTTCCTGCTCATGAGCATCGGCTTCATCATCTGATAAATATTCTTTTAGCGTCGCTGCAAATGCACTTGGTGAAAGCGGCGGCTCTTCCATGGCGCCTGCAGAAATTGTGAACAATACAAGTAATGCGAGATCCTTCATTCCTATTCCCCCTTTGATAAACAGATTTGCTCTACCTCTTAGCCTAACAACATTAAAATCAAATTTAAATATTTTTGAAAAAACAATAGAAGATTTATTTCTATTTAGATATTTTTAGGCTAAATTAATCTCGTAGCAAGCGGCTCGGATAAATATTTATAATAAATTAGAAAGTGGGGTAAGACTGTTAACAAAATTTGATAGTGATTGTTTTTTTAAGACCTCTAGATACTGTTCAAGGCTCATAGGAGGATTTTTTAGGCTTGTTCTTAATTTTTTAATAGCATTGCATATTATTGCGGGCTGAATATCCATATATTGTGTTAAAAATTTATCTGGATGCTGTGCCGTAATGCCATATTTACTCAATGAACTTACGGGAAAATCTTTGAGATTGTAAGTGAGAATAATAGATGCGGATGAATGGATTGCAGCCGCTAAAACATGTCGATCATCGGGATCAGGTAATTTTAATGAAGGGATTAGTTGCTCATAGCCTTCTATCAAGCAATCAAGCACATATTTATCCATCAATTCCCGCGTTCGCTCAAGCTGAGATTGCTTTAAATCAGGCCGATTTGCCAGCACATTCCTAATCCATTCATCATGAATATCATTAGTCCATTTCGCCTGATATAAGTCTGTTATTGCCAAATGCATTAACAAATCACGTAAAGGCGCTGGATACAATACGCAGGCATCGTATATTACAATCACCTTTTGCATTACTCATATCCCATCTTAAGCTCTTGGGCTTGTTTAGTGAGTGCCTCAAGTGCTTTGAGCCGTTTCTTTTCAATATTTGTTTTAAATCGCAATACATCTTTTGCTAGAATACGACGCTTAGTTCCAACTTTCCGAAATGGAATCTTGCCATCCTTTAATAAATTTATGAAATAAGGGCGGGATACATTTAGCAAGTCTGCAGCTTCTTGCGTGGTTAGTTCCACATGGATAGGAATTAAAGAAACCGCATTGCCTTGACTCATTTCTTCTAAAATACCCACTAATAATCGTAGTGCTTGAAATGGTACTATGATTTTTTTATCCTCTTTCTTGTTGCTAATCAATTGTAACTCTGGATTCTTTGTTTTTTTAATATATTCCGATAAAATTTTTCCTGATTTCTCAGCTAGTGTCGCTTCTTTATGCGATGGAACTATAGATGGAATATCTTTATTCATATTTTTCCTCTTAACATTAAAAATACTATATCAAGATTTTACATTAAACGAAATAACCGAAACAATAGCCAAGTAAAAATCGCATGGCCTTTTAGGGCTCATGCGATCTTATTCTTGTACAAAAAGATAGAGTGTTAGTTCGGTAGGTTGATCAGGCTCATTAATTGGCTCACCAGTTTTTTCATCTCATCAATTTGATCTTGCTGCTGGTCAACACGCGCATCTTGCGCTTGATTATGCGCCTCAAGTTCTTGAATCTGCTTAAGCAGCAATGGAATCAGCGCCATATAATTCACTGAATAAATTTCACCTGCTTCATCCCGAATTACAATTTCCGGATAGACCTCATTGGCCTCTTCGGCGATCAATCCATACTGTTTGGTATTCTTTGGATCAGATTTATAACTAAAGGTAACTGGCCGCAGCGTAAGCATTTTTTCCTGCTGAGAATCCATGTCAACAATGTCTTTTTTATAGCGACGGGAGGAAGGAGGTGTAGTTCCTAGCTGACCATTCGCATTAATCGTTACGCTGTGCTGGTCAAATCTATTGCACCATTAATACCGGCAATAAAACAACCGGTTTGATTTGAACCAATACGAATTAGGCTTTGATCACCGGCAACACCAACATTGCCAATAATGATGTTATTGCTTCCGCCACCATTTAATGCGGAACCTGCGCTACTACCGATTGCAATGTTAGTTGAACCAGTGAGGCTATTTACCAGTGCATTGTTACCAATGGCCACATTATTAATGCCAGTGCATAATTGAAGAGTGCCATTACCAATGGCAACGTTATTGGCAGCTCCCATACTTTGCAGCATAGCGTTTTGACCAATAGCAACATTACCACTTGCTCCACTTGCATTCTGCATCACAGTAGTACCAATCGCTACATTGCTATTGGTGTCAAGTGCATTGATCATCACTTGGCTACCAATTGCCACATTATTAATACCGGTAGCATTTTGCATTGCGGCAGAACCAATGGCCACGTTTCCACTTACCCCACTGGCATTTTGCATCGCTTCACTACCAATTGCTATATTGTTGCCTCCTGTTAAATTCTGTATCGCATTTTGCATTGCAGCGATACCAATAGCCACATTACTCGTAGCCCCGCTGACATTTTGCATCGCAGCAATGCCGATAGCCACATTATTATTGGCACCAGGCGCATTAACCATTACTTGACTACCAATAGCCACATTGTTAGCGCCAGTAGCATTTTGCATTGCAGCTGCACCAATCGCCACGTTTCCACTTACCCCACTGGCATTTTGCATCGCCTCACCACCAATTGCTATATTGTTGCCTCCTGTTAAATTCTGTATCGCATTTTGCATTGCAGCGATACCAATAGCCACATTACTCGTAGCCCCGCTGACATTTTGCATCGCAGCAGTGCCGATAGCCACATTATTATTGGCACCAGGCGCATTAACCATTACTTGACTACCAATAGCCACATTGTTAGCGCCAGTAGCATTTTGCATTGCAGCTGCACCAATCGCCACGTTTCCACTTACCCCACTGGCATTTTGCATCGCCTCACCACCAATTGCTATATTATTATTAGCTCCCGTTGAATTTGGTATTGCATTTTGCATTGCGGATTGCCCAATTGCTACATTACTCGTAGCGCCACTAGCATTTTGCATCGCAGCAGTGCCGATAGCCACATTGCTAGCGATGTTAGTCCCATTTTGCATTACCGTACTGCCAATAGCCACATTATTAGTGCCACTTGCAAATTGCATTGATTGGCTACCTATCGCTACATTAAAAGTTGCCCCGCTCCCATATCTCATAGCATTAGCTCCTACTGCAACATTATTAAGTGCACCAACTGCATTTGACATTGCAACAACACCAATAGCTACATTATTAGATCCGCTTGCAGATTGCATTGCTTGATTTCCAACAACCACATTAGAAGCTGATCCGATGCTGTTTGCCATTGCACTATCTCCAACTACTACATTGCCAGAAGACCCTGTTGAAAATTGTAATGCGCTCTGACCAATAGCCACATTATTAAATGATGTCGAATTATATTGTAAGGCATATGGGCCGACGGCAACATTGTTAATCCCATTTACTGTATTTTGCAAGGCCTGATAACCCACTGCCACATTATCATATCCAGCTAGATGATTTTGTAATGCTTGATACCCAATTCCCACGTTACCGGTTGCTGAAGTATTATACTGCAATGCACTGCATCCAACGGCGGTATTATATGAACCGGAATTAACCGATAATGCATTTTCACCAAGTGCCGTTACCCCAGTCACGCCGGCAGCATTTGCATTATTAGTATTATCACCTACCGAGAGATTGCACTGCGCTAGATTACTTGCGCCGGTCAGGTTAAAGTTTGCCGCATTTATGTTGCCACACACATTCAAGTTGCCACCGATGCCCACGCCGCCACTCACGGTGAATGCGCCATTAGTGCAGCCGGTGCTTTGGACTGTTGAGCGGTTGGCAATAGTGCCGGTCACGCTGATTACTGCCAACTGGCCACTCGGGGTTACAATTACCGGTTGATGGGTGCCGTTTACCGGTGTGCCATAGATACCTGCCATGAATGAACCGGTTTGAGTATTTTGAATGCCGATGCGAATGATGCTTTGATCGCCGGCAACTCCCTGATTACCAATATCAATATTGTTACTTTCGCCGGAAGTGGCCAACTGATAACCAGCATGGTTACCGATCGCGATATTATTTGATCCGGTTGCATTGGTAAATAGTGCATTATATCCAAGCGCAGTATTATAATTTCCGCTTTGGCCTTCATACATTGCACCAACACCAACAGCCACATTCTTGCTTGCGGTAGTACTGTCATTGAGCACTCCGCCACCAATGGCCACATTATTGCTGCCCTGCCCATCAAGTAGCGCATAAATTCCCATGGCAGTATTATAAGTGGCTCCTGAACAGTTTGTCATTGCCAGACTGCCGACTGCCACGTTGCCGAAGCCCGGACTATTTTGCAAAGCTTGGCACCCTACGGCAGTATTATATGAGCCGGCATTATTTTGCAACGCATTTTCACCTAATGCCGTAACATGAGTGAAGGCACCATTCACATTGTTGGTATTATCACCTACTGATAGATTGCAATTGGTTGAGTTGCTTGCGCCGGTGGTATTGAAGTTAGCAGCTTTTATATTTCCACAGACATTTAAATTGCCTCCAACGCCTACGCCTCCCGAAACGGTGAGTGCGCCATTGGTACATGCGGTGCTTTGCGTCGTGTTGCTAATGCTCACTGGCCCGGTAACGATAAGATTATTGATATCAAGTGTGTTAAATGTTCCGGTACCGGCGACGGTAAGATTGCCATTAATGGTTGTATTGCGGCCAATTTCTTCATTGCCGCAGACATACAAATTGTCCAAAATTCCCACATTGCCCAATGCTTCTAGCACCAGTGCATTGCGCGGGCCCGTGCAGGGGACTGATCTTAATTCGTTATTGAGTAGCGGCACACTTCTGGCGCCGCCCGCGGTGATTACTTGGCAAACATTCAAGCTACCTTCAATACCCACATCACCGAAAACTACCAATGCCCCTTCAGAGCATGAAGATCCGGTTGCCGTTGATGTGATAATCACCGGGCTGCCAAACATGCCGGTACCGCAGACATTCAAATTGCCGCCGATGCCTGCACCGCCATTGGGCACTGCCAATGCGCCATTTCTACAATTGGTGCTTTGCGTTGGATCCAGAATTATGAGCGGACCGGTGAAGCTAATGCCACCGGTTGCGGTGATTGCACCGCAGACATTCAGGTTACCTGCAATGCCGACACCACCTGCAACAATGAGTGCGCCCTCATCACACGCAAAGCTTTGGGTGGTGTCAGTAATTATAACCGGCCCATTAAATGTGCCGGTTCCATTTACAATTAAGTTATCTACGGTTGCACTGCCAGTGACATTGATATTATTAAATATTCCCGTGCCGGCAACAATGGTGCCATTCACGCACACATTGCAAAATTGTGCTGAGTTAGTAGGGCACGCACCAAAGAGAGGCGCAGCAACCAGCAAAGATAAAAGTAAAAAATTCTTCATAACCACAACAACATACTCCTTTTAAAACTACTATTTTGATGATGGCATATTAGTAAATGCCATCAATTGTACAACCAATTCTTTGAGTTCTTTTAATTCCTGTATTTGCATACCCTGCTCCTGAATCTGTTTGAGTAGCAGCGGAATTAGCGCCATATAGTTCACTGAATAAATCTCGCCCGCTTCATCGCGCACCACAATTTCCGGATAAATCTCATTCACTTCTTCGGCAATCAATCCGTATTGCTTGCTGTTGCTTGCATCGCCTTTGTAACTGAATGTCACCGGGCGAAGCTTGAGCATCTTCTCTTGTTGCGAGTTCATATCGGCAATGTCTTTTTTATAGCGAGCTGATGAAGGCACAGTCCCAAGCTGGCCATTAGTGCTCACATATACCGGAAGCGCTGATCCGGTATTATTACCCGTAACACCAAAAATACCGGCAATAAAACAGGTATTTTGCTGGCCAGATCCTGAACCCTGCGTGCCGATGCGAATTACATTTGATTCGCCAAGAACACCGGCATTGCCAATATCAATATTGTTACTTTCACCGCCGGTGAAATTGTTGCCGGCGCTATTACCAATGGCAATATTGGTTGAACCGGTCAAATTTCGGGAAAGAGCGCTGGTCCCAATGGCAACATTGTTACTACCGGTACAAGTAGTGAGAGCCGTATTACCGATTGCCACATTATTGGCAGCACCGGTACTTTGGCGCATTGTATTATATCCAATAGCCACATTTTTACTTGCATTCATAGCATTCTGCATCGATTGAAATCCAATCGCCACGTTGGTACTCGAGCCGGTAGCAGCAAACATTACCGTATTACCAATCGCCACATTATTAGTTCCTGAACCATTTTGCATTGCAGTATTACCAATTGCTATATTAGTAGCTGAGCCGAGAGCATTTTCCATTGCATTAAGACCAATAGCCACATTAGTGCTTGAGCCAGTAGCAAAAGCCATAGCTGTATTACCAATGGCCACGTTATTAGTACCGGAACCATTTCTCATTGCAAGATTGCCAATTGCCACATTGGTAGCTGAGCTGACAGCATTTTGCATTGCTTCGAATCCAATAGCCACATTAGTGCTTGATCCGGTAGCAGCAGACATTGCCGCATCACCAAGGACCACATTAAAATTGCCACTCGCATTTTGCATTGCACTAGTACCAATTGCCACATTGGTAGCTGAGCTGACAGCATTTTGCATCGCAGCAGTGCCGATAGCCACATTGCTAGCGATGTTAGTCCCATTTTGCATTACCGTACTGCCAATAGCCACATTATTAGTGCCACTTGCAAATTGCATTGATTGGCTACCTATCGCTACATTAAAAGTTGCCCCGCTCCCATATCTCATAGCATTAGCTCCTACTGCAACATTATTAAGTGCACCAACTGCATTTGACATTGCAACAACACCAATAGCTACATTATTAGATCCGCTTGCAGATTGCATTGCTTGATTTCCAACAACCACATTAGAAGCTGATCCGATGCTGTTTGCCATTGCACTATCTCCAACTACTACATTGCCAGAAGACCCTGTTGAAAATTGTAATGCGCTCTGACCAATAGCCACATTATTAAATGATGTCGAATTATATTGTAAGGCATATGGGCCGACGGCAACATTGTTAATCCCATTTACTGTATTTTGCAAGGCCTGATAACCCACTGCCACATTATCATATCCAGCTAGATGATTTTGTAATGCTTGATACCCAATTCCCACGTTACCGGTTGCTGAAGTATTATACTGCAATGCACTGCATCCAACGGCGGTATTATATGAACCGGAATTAACCGATAATGCATTTTCACCAAGTGCCGTTACCCCAGTCACGCCGGCAGCATTTGCATTATTAGTATTATCACCTACCGAGAGATTGCACTGCGCTAGATTACTTGCGCCGGTCAGGTTAAAGTTTGCCGCATTTATGTTGCCACACACATTCAAGTTGCCACCGATGCCCACGCCGCCACTCACGGTGAATGCGCCATTAGTGCAGCCGGTGCTTTGGACTGTTGAGCGGTTGGCAATAGTGCCGGTCACGCTGATTACTGCCAACTGGCCACTCGGGGTTACAATTACCGGTTGATGGGTGCCGTTTACCGGTGTGCCATAGATACCTGCCATGAATGAACCGGTTTGAGTATTTTGAATGCCGATGCGAATGATGCTTTGATCGCCGGCAACTCCCTGATTACCAATATCAATATTGTTACTTTCGCCGGAAGTGGCCAACTGATAACCAGCATGGTTACCGATCGCGATATTATTTGATCCGGTTGCATTGGTAAATAGTGCATTATATCCAAGCGCAGTATTATAATTTCCGCTTTGGCCTTCATACATTGCACCAACACCAACAGCCACATTCTTGCTTGCGGTAGTACTGTCATTGAGCACTCCGCCACCAATGGCCACATTATTGCTGCCCTGCCCATCAAGTAGCGCATAAATTCCCATGGCAGTATTATAAGTGGCTCCTGAACAGTTTGTCATTGCCAGACTGCCGACTGCCACGTTGCCGAAGCCCGGACTATTTTGCAAAGCTTGGCACCCTACGGCAGTATTATATGAGCCGGCATTATTTTGCAACGCATTTTCACCTAATGCCGTAACATGAGTGAAGGCACCATTCACATTGTTGGTATTATCACCTACTGATAGATTGCAATTGGTTGAGTTGCTTGCGCCGGTGGTATTGAAGTTAGCAGCTTTTATATTTCCACAGACATTTAAATTGCCTCCAACGCCTACGCCTCCCGAAACGGTGAGTGCGCCATTGGTACATGCGGTGCTTGCGGTAGTGTTGCTGATGCTCACCGGGCCAGTGACGGTTAAATTATTTACGGTGAAATTGTTCGCACTCAAATTGTTAAAGCTGCCAGTTCCGCCGGTAATCACGTTTACCGTTTCAGTATTAAGCGTACTGCTACCAGTCACCGTCAAATTATTAATCGTGGCATTATTCACCACTAGATTATTGATCGTTCCTGTGCCATTCACCGTGAAATTGTTGAAAGTGACATTGCCGCCGGTGAAACTTACGTTGCCAAAAGTTCCAGTGCCTGCGACGGTGAGATTTCCGTTAATTGTTGTATTGCCGCCGATTTCTTCATTGCCGCAGACATACAAATTATCCAAGACTCCTACATTACCCAATGCTTCTAGCACCAGTGCATTGCGCGGGCCGGTGCAAGGGACAGAACGGAATTCACCATCCAAAACATGCTTCGTGGTTCGACAGGCTCACCATGATCGGATTTTTTCGTAATCCTTCTCCATTCAACAACCCACCACTTCTGGCACCGCCGGCTGTTATTACCTGGCAGACATTCAGGCTACCCTCAATGCCGACATCGCCGAAAACTACCAACGCCCCTTCAGAACATGAAGATCCGGTGGCCGTTGAAGTAATAATTACGGGGCTACCAAAAGTTCCGGTGCCGCACACATTCAAATTGCCGCCGATCCCCGCGCCGCCGTTTGGAACAGCCAGCGCACCATTTCTGCATGTGGTGCTTTGCGTTGGATCAAGGATGATCAGCGGACCGGTGAAGCTGATGCCACCAGTCGCCGTAATTGCACCACAGACATTCAGATTACCCATAATGCCAACACCACCGTCAATCACGAGTGCGCCCTCATCGCACGCGAAACTTTCGGTGGTGTTAGTAATTGTCACCGGGCCTTCAAATATACTGGCCCCGGTTACCGTTAAATTATTAAAAATTCCCGTGTTGGCAATGATAATGCCATTCACGCATACGTTACAAAATTGTGCTGAATTAGTAGGGCAAGATGCATTTAGGAAATTACCATAAAGGAGAAACGAGAGAGAGAGAGAGAGAGAGAGAGAGACAACTATAGGCTTTTTTGATACTTCGGAGGGTCTTCATGGCCACTCATCCTTTTTAAGATGGTTAGAAAAATACTCCTCCACATTACTCAGATAGTCAAATTATTGTCAAGGAAAAAAATTGCCTGCCCGCCCCTTCGACTCACTGCGTTCGCTCAGGATAAACTCCGCTTGCACGAGGCCCGGCGGTGTCCGGCGTAGCTTTAGCAAAGACGGAATAAGCGTAGGCTGGGTCAAATTTTTTTTGCTGCAAAAATCATATATACTAAAAAATCAATTACCAAAGGATACAAAATGCTTTTTGATGACTTACAAGAACAGCTCAAGGCGCTTGCGCCTGATATCACCATTATTAAAAACTACTGGGCCAATAGCTCCCTTGAAAACCGTTACCAAGAGTTGCATGCCCAAACAGTGACTGAAGATTTCTGGAAAAATCCCCAGCAGGCCACCATTCTCAAGGAGTTACAGAAGATTAAAAACCAGCGGGACCAGTACCTTTATATTGCCAAAACAAGCACCGATCTTTCTGAGCTGCTGGAAATGTTTAAAGATGATGAGCACGAGCTCAAAAAATTGGCCTCAGAAATCAAAGCACTGACCAAAGCGGTTGCACAGTTTAAAATTGCGATTTTGCTCTCTAGCCCCGATGACACTTCAGATTCATTTTTAACCATCAATGCCGGCGCGGGCGGCACCGAATCTCAAGATTGGGCGGAAATTTTACTCAGGATGTATGTGCGCTTTTGCGAACGAGAAGGATTTTCCACCGCCATTGTGGATTATCAAGCAGGAGAAACGGCCGGCATCAAATCGGCCACGCTTTTTATCAAGGGCAAAAATGTATACGGTTTGCTCAAAAGCGAGCAGGGCATCCATCGGCTCGTGCGCATCTCTCCTTTTGATGCCAATAAACGGCGGCACACCTCATTTGCTGCCGTATCAGTAACTCCCGAAGTGCCTGAGCAAGAGATCACCATCGATCCGAGTGACTTGCGCATCGACACCTATCGCTCCGGCGGCGCGGGTGGCCAGCATGTAAACAAAACCGAATCGGCCATTCGCATCACCCATATCCCAACCAATACGGTGGTGCAATGCCAAAGCGAGCGATCGCAGGCGCAGAATAAAGAAACGGCGATGAAGATGCTCAAGGCAAAGCTGGTGCAAAAACAAAAAGAGGAGCAGGAGGCCAAGCTTGCCAGCGTTGAGAAAAAGAAGATCGAGTGGGGATCGCAAATTCGCTCATATGTGCTGCATCCGTATAAGATGGTAAAAGATCATCGCACCGATTTTGAATCACCGCAACCGGATCTGGTGCTCGATGGCGATCTGATGGCATTTATTGAGGCATATTTAATTTTTGCAGCAGCTGCTGCAAAATTATGACTTTTTGCTTTTTTTCACTTTTTTGTGCACCTCAAGCTCAGCTTCAATCTCTTTGACCGAAGGGAGACTGCCCTTTAACTCTTTGGGCAGTGATTCTACCAATTTGGTTTCATAGCTTGCAACACCAATCGGACTGGTAACTCGCCGCAAAGCATATTCGGCCGTCACATTCTTTTTTTCTTTAACCAACAACAAACCAATGGTAGGATTGTCCCCCGGATGCCGCAACAAATCATCTACCGCTGAGAGATAAAAATTAAGCTGACCGGTATCACGCGCACTAAACTCTCCCGCCTTAAGCTCTATCACTATAAAACAGCGCAGCTTAAGATGATAAAAAAGCAGGTCAATATAGTAATCTTTATTCCCTACTTCCAGATGATATTGCCTGCCAACCATCGAGAATCCTTGGCCTAATTCTACCAAGAAACTTTCAATGTGCCGCATCAACCCTTTTTCTATTTCTTGTTCACGCGCATCATCTTCCAAAGTTAAGAATCCAAAACAGTAGGGATCTTTTAATGATTGATGTGCCAAATCAGAATGCGGCGAAGGAAGAGTCGATTCAAAGTTAGTTATCGCCTTTCCTTGCCGTTTATATAAGTTAGATTCTATCCACATAGAAAGCGAATTGCGGCTCCAACCACTTTCTAATGCTTTCTGCGCGTACCAGAGGCGCTGTTCATTGTTTTTGACCTTTTCCATTATGGCTATATTATGCCCCCATGGTAATTTTGCAACAGCTGTTGCAAAATTGGAATCTTGGTATATCTCCGCGAATTTTCGCATATAGCGCAGGTTTCGAGCAGAGAATCCAGAATTACCAGGAAAAGATATTTCTAAATCGTGAGCAAGGCTATCTATGGTTTTAGCGCCCCACCCTTCTTTAACCATAGTCTCGGAAATATGCTTGCCAGTCCGCCAGTACAGCATAACTAAGTCATTATTTAACTCTTGCGCTGCTTTTAACTGTGTCTTTTTTATATCAGTCTTAATTGCCTCAAGAAGATGTCCATATTTTTTAGTTGATACTACTTTTTTGCCTTGCTTTTTTGTCACTCTTTTCATGCGATAAACTCACTATATTATTTATTTGCAGCAATCATGGCACCACCAAGATTGTTGCTTTTTTGTTCATATTACTGGTTTATCGGCCACTCTTCAATATGAGCAAAAAATTCTTGTTTTTTTATTTGCATAAGAATCACAAACCCGCTATGATTCTGAGAGAATTTTGATGATGCCCTGATAAAAAAGGAGATACTGATGAGGAATAAGAAGTTACACACTCCGTTCGTGCTGACCCTTCGACTTCGCTCAGGAGGAACGGCCAGCCTGGCCGCCGAAGCCTTGGCGAAGGCTGGCTCGAAGCATGTTTTGATAAAGAATAATCATTTAAAATTTCTTATAAATTTAAGGACTAAATTAACCAGAGCATGCTTCGACCCAGCCGTCGCTTCTTCGAAGCTATGGCGGGCAGGCTGGGCGTTTACTCCTGAGTTTTGCCGAAGGGTCAGCACGAACGGTTATCTCTCATCATTTCGCAAAGCCTTAATTCTTTTTGTACTAGCAATCCCCACCATGCAGCTCGGCACACCGCTGCTCACCTTCATCATCCCATTTTGTAGTGTTGATCCGGTGATGCCATTTATTTATGATCTCACCGCTCAACCATTTTTTGCCTCCAGTGAGTTTATTTTCATCAGCTGGGATTACACCCAAGAGCAGTTAGAAGGAATAAATGACTGCGTCAATAATTTTGCCAACATTAAATGTATTGCATCCCCTGATCGGCAGCATGCGAGCGCTCTGCACAATTGCGCATGCCAAGCAGCCACAGCCCCCTATCTCACGCTCCATTATGTTGGCGATTATCGCGACGCGCAGCATCTCTATAAACAACTTGAAGCGCTCAAACAAAATGAATCCCTGGATCTGGTCTATTCCGATTATTACACTACTTGTCAACGCCAAGGCTACCAGAATGTTGCGCAGAAATGGTATCCGGTTGACGTGCCTGAATTTGCGCCGTACCGCTTATCAGGAAACATTTTTGGCACTCACTGCGTCTGGCGCAAATCGCTTCATACCCGCTATGGCTATTTTATGGAAACACTCATGTATGAATTCTGGTGGGAGTTTTGGAATCGCTGCGCGGCGCAAGGAGCCATCTTTAAAAAGACTCCCGGCAATGCAGGCAACCGATTTCTAGATTATTTTGATACGCGCCGTCTTTTTTCCAACGATCAAGAAATGGATCGAGGCTATCAAGAAGATCGCTACATTCGCCAAACTTATGCACCTTTGTGGGACCATTATTATGATTTTCCGGAAAAACCATTTGTGATCATCATCGCTTCTTACAAAAATAAAAACTGGTATAAGCGAAATCTCAATTCAGTGTTTAATCAGCACTATGGCAACTATCGCGTGATCTATATTGATGATTGTTCCCCGGATGCCACCGGCAAATTGGTGGAAGAGTATATTGATACGTTACAAAAAAATGATCGCGTTCTGCTCATTCGCAACACCGATCGGCGTGGTGCCACAGCCAATCTTTATACCATGGCACATTTGTGCAAACCGGAAGAAATTGTGGTGATCCTTGATGGTGATGATTGGCTCGCGCACGATCGCGTACTCAATCATCTGAATGCAATCTATCAAGACCCATTTATCTGGCTCACTTACGGGCAATTCCAATGGTGGCCTAGTGGCGTACATGGATTTTGCCAGCCAATACCAACGCAAATACGTAATCAAAATAAAATACGTGAATATGGCTGGGTGACCACTCACTTGCGCAGTTTCTATGCCGGTTTATATCACCGGATCAAACAAGAAGATCTCATGTATGAAGGGAAATTCTTCTCAATGACCGGCGATTTGGCCATCACCTTTCCTATGATAGAGATGGCCGGCTATCACTGCAAATTTGTGAGTGAGATTCTCTATATTTATAACACTGAAAGCAGTATCAACGATCATAAAGTTGACGGGAATCGGCAAGTAAATCTGGGAAGTGTGATTCGATCAAGAGAAAAATATCAGCCACTTGCTCATTTATAAAAGGATTTTTATCATGATTAAAGTATCTTTAGTTTTCTCATCGCTTCTTCTTATATCAGTTCCAAGTCTTCATTCTAAAACAGTATATTTTACCCCCGGGCAGTGGGGACAGCTATTTAATATCGAAGATCCTGTTTTGAATGTTGATGACCATCAATTATCAATGTATTATGCAAAGCTTGCGCTTGAACACTACGGTTTTATCGTAAAGCAGGCAGACTCTTTGAAAAACTTGACCGATGTACATTGCATTATTACTTTTGATATTCCCGTTCACCAACTCAATGATTTAGCTGCTTATCCTCATGAGAGATGTTTTGC
This sequence comes from uncultured bacterium, assembly GCA_963836585.1. GTDB lineage: Bacteria > Babelota > Babeliae > Babelales > Vermiphilaceae > BTUB01. The sequence continues at coordinate 175,722 of CAWIJV010000001.1, read as the reverse complement.
TTTCTTGTGGGAACCACCGAGCGTAATCCCTTATAACTATGATCCTTCGTATCACCAATTTTATTCACGGGTATATACATGGCATGATGGCTTTTTGCCACACAAAAACTATTCAAAATTTTATTACCCGGTAATGTTTCCTATGATACCGGAGACAATTCCCTTTGAAGAAAGAAAACTTTGCACCTTAATAGCCGGCAATAAGCAATCCAATCATCCCAATGAGCTCTATTCAGCACGCCGGGAAGCCATCGAGTATTTTGAAGCCAACCATTCTGATGATTTTGATTTATATGGCAGGTGGTGGCCACCATACAAAAACTATCGAGGGGCCATCGGGAAAAAAATATTTACCCTTAATCATTACAAGTTTTGCATCTGCTATGAAAATATTAAGAATATTCCCGGCTATATCACCGAAAAAATATTCGATTGTTTTAGATGCGGTTGCGTGCCGGTATATTGGGGAGCCAATAATATCACTGATTATATCCCCGCCAATTGCTTCATCAATCGCAATCAGTTTAGTAGCAATGAGGAGATGTATCAGTATTTGAAGAATATGGATAAAGAAACATTTGAAAACTATTTAAACAATATTAAAAATTATCTTAATAGTCGTGCTGCGTATGCATATTCCATAGAAAATTTTGTCTCCATTATACTGAATCTCGTGCTTTCTTTATAAAATAGAGATAAAAGCCAAAATTAAACAATTTCGGGAAAAAGATAAGTTTATGGCTTCCAAAACCAAGTAAATGTTCTTTCCAAGCCTTCCTCGAATGGCACTTGCGGATTAAACCCAAGTACCTGTTGTGCGCGCGTAATGTCCGGCTTCCGTTTGCGCGGGTCAGCCTTATCAGGACTTTCTATCTTTTTAATCTCCGGTTCACGCGCAAAGTAGCGATACGAAAGCCCCACAAATGTCTGCGCTATCTCGTTGACCGTATATTCCTGTGGATTGCCCAGATTAAACACTCGGTGTTCCAAAGAATCATCCTGGGTAAATCCATCGTGCATCAGTAACTTATACAAACCATCTACCATATCATCAACATAGCACAAGCTGCGCGTCTGAGAGCCATCACCGTAAATGAGCATTGGCTTATTACCAAGAAGCGCGGCAATAAAATTGGTAATCACTCTGCCATCACGCAAGCGCATGCCTGGCCCATAGGTATTAAATACCCGCGCAATACGCACGTCAAGCCAAGGGCACTGCTGGCAATATAGTTGTATGAGCGTCTCAGCGCCTCGCTTGGATTGATCATACGGGCTGCGCGCACTCATACAATCAACATTTCCCGCATACGATTCCACCTGCGGATGCACTTCCGGATCGCCATATACTTCTGAGGTGGAAACAAACAGATATCTGGCCTGATGGCCAATAGCCAGCTCCAGCGTATGCAATGTCCCACTCAAGCCTATCGCCATTGTTTCAATCGGCATCTGATAATAATCGGCCGGACTGGGAATTGAGGCAGCATGCACCACCGCATCAACCGTGCCTGCAACATCAAAAGGCAGTGAAACATCATGCTTCACAAAGAAAAAATCGGGATGTGATTCTAATTCTTTGATATTTTCTCCGGTGCAGCACCGCAAATTATCGATCACTATCACTCGATAGCCCGCATTCAAAAGTTTTTTAGTGAAATGGCTGCCGATGAAACCGGCCCCTCCGGTAATCACCACACATTTTTTGGATGCATCATGCCAGGGAGATTCTATGAAAAATTTTTCGGTTACGCGGCGGCTGGGCAAAACGCATGTGCAGGCTGATTCTTTTTGAATGATATACTCAATATTATTACGCTTAAAAAACTGCTCGTATGATCTCACCCAGGCAAGCGCCGTCCGCGCCGCCTCAATAAAAGGCGCTCGCTCCTCCAAAGGCCCCACCCCTTCCAAATCATCCGGCACAATAATAAGCAGCAAAGTGCCCGGCTGAAGCTGCTCAATAGTGTGCGGCATTCCTAAAATAATATCTTGATATTTACTTAAACGTTCATGGCGCTCATGAATGCGCAAGTCAATCACTTTGTGCTGGATGTAAACGGGAGCAATGGGTAAGAATGTAAAAAGAGAAATAAAAAGTATGATTTTTTTATTCATGAGATTCATACGGACCTTTCGATAAAAATAATAAGGCCCGTTCGCTTCCTTCGACTCGCCCACTTCGGGGTTCGCTCGAGGCGAACGGGAACAGAGAAAATCAACGACAAAAAGTATATCCTTCTCTTGCCTTCAACGCTACTTGTTGTAAGCTACACACATTATTGTAGACCACAACCTACGTTCCCATCAGGAGAAAAGATAATGAAGAAACTTATTCTTTGCGTAGCCTCATTGATTTGCATCAATTCATGCATAGCAACTCATCATACCATCACCGTTTTGGGAACCGGCTACGTCGGCTTGATCACCGGTGCTTGTTTTGCTGAATTTGGCCATACGGTAATCTGCGCAGACACCGATCAGCGCAAAATTGATCTGCTCAATCAAGGAATCATCCCTATCTACGAACCGGGGCTTGAAGAACTGGTAGCCCGTAACACTCAAGCACAGCGCGTATCATTCACTACCGACATTAATCAGGCAATCGAAGCCGCTGATGCCATTTTTATCGCCGTAGGCACACCAATGGGTGCCGATGGATGCGCTGATTTAGCAGCATTCAAAAAAGCATTTTCTATGATTATTCCTCATCTCACGCGTTATAAATTAATTTGTGTAAAAAGCACCGTGCCCATTGGCACCTGCAAAATACTTATTAATGAGTTAGATGATATCTATCTTGATCCACAACTATACGATATTGTTTCCAATCCGGAATTTTTGCGTGAGGGAAGCGCTATCCATGATTTTATGCACCCCGATCGCATTATTATCGGCACTCATTCCCCGCGAGCACGCGCCATCATGGAAGAGCTGTATGCCCCACTGCTAGAAGCAAAAACTCCCTGCTTATTTACCTCTCTTCTTTCATCCGAGACCATAAAATATAGCTCTAATGCATTTCTTGCTACCAAATTAAGTTTTATTAATGAGATTGCAAATCTGTGCGATGCCACCGGTGCGGATATCACTGAAGTTGCTTATGGCATGGGGCTTGATAAGCGAATAGGACCACTATTTTTAAAGCCGGGGCCAGGATTTGGCGGCTCCTGCTTTCCTAAAGATTGCCATGCTCTATGCGAATTGGGCACTAAAGCAGGAGTATCCTTACATCTTGTTGAGGCGGCCCTCTTCACCAATGAACAACAAAAAAGAAAACCGGTAGAAAAATTACTACATCTCATGGGAGGAGATATTACAGGCAAAACTATAGCAGTATTAGGCTTGGCATTTAAAAGTAACACTGATGACATTCGCTATTCACCCGCTATCACTACTATCGAACTTTTGCTTGAACATGATGCTTTTATTAAAGCATATGATCCGGCAGCCATTAGTAATATGCGTTTGTTGTTCCCAAATATTACGTATGAAAACTCATTATATGATGCATTAGCTCACGCTGATGCAGCTATTATTATAACTGAGTGGGATGAATTCAAAACCATTGATTTGGTTCACGCAAAAAAATTGATGAATAAACCGGTAATCGTTGATGCACGGAATCTCCTTGATCCGGCACAGCTGAAAAAGAATAATTTTATTTTTTCTATGATGGGAAGATCATAAAAAGAGGTAACTATATGAAACAATTATATTGGGCATTTATTTTTCTAGGAATATCACTCTCTGCTGTTCCCAAAGCAACAAGACCGGTTTACATCTGCACTGCCGCCGATGAACACTATTTTCATTGCCTGAGAAACTTAATTGGTAGTCTTCACAAACATAATTTTAATGACATCGCCCATATCGCCGTCTTCGATTTAGGGTTAAAACAAGAGCAAAAAGAACAATTGGCAACTATCGCCAAGGTAGATATTTATGATATTGAAAAGACGCACCCTGATTTGCTCACGCGGTTTAATACCCGCCTCTGGGGCAAACCGGTACCCGGATGGTACGCATGGAAAGCGGTCATATTAAAGCAAGCGTTTGACCTATTTGGGCAAGACGCAATCATTCTTTGGATAGACGCGGGCACAACGGTGCTCAACGATATTTCAGCATTATTTTCCTATATTGAAGAGCACGGTTACTTTTTTCACAATGGATCACCATGGGCGCTCAATCGCGAAACCACTCAATTTGTAAAGAATGCTTTCAATCTTGCCAGCCCTGAGCGATCATGGCTTTTGCAAGATACAGTGCAAGGACTTGAAGCAGGCTTTATGGGAGTCACCAAAAAGGTATATGATGATTATGTATACCCTATGTATGAACTCACCCAAGATTTACGCTATTTTGCCGATGATGGCACGTGCCCGGGTGGCTTTGGCAATTCGCGCCATGATTTGAGTCTTTTTTCAATACATGCACTTCTGAATAATTACAAAATTTACCATCATTTTAAGTGCCCTCAAGAATTATTTTATTTAAATATTCGGGGAATGCTTATCCCCTTTCATATCGCCTGTATTCCCGAAGCGCGCATTCCCCAAACAAATATTTATTGCGCTCGTTTTGACGTAAATCCTGATATCTATATTCCCTATATTCAATATGAGCACACCACTGATAGAGAATTTGTCATTATCATACCTTCTTACAACAATGAACAATGGTATTACAATAATCTTGGCTCAGTATTAATGCAAAAATATTCTAATTACCGAGTAATCTATATCGATGATGCTTCTAGTGATAATACCTTGCAGTGTGTTAAGGAATTTATCACAAAATATGATGCCTCAAAAAAAATAACTCTCATTAATAATCCTGATCGCAGAGGGGCTATGGCCAACTTTTATTATGCCATACACTCATGTAAACCTCATGAGATTATTGTGATGCTTGATGGCGATGATTGGTTTTCAAATGAAAATGTTCTTGCATATTTAAATGCAGCATATCAAGATCCCAATGTGTGGATTACCTATGGGCAGTTCCAAGAATATCCCAATGGCAGAATTGGCGGAGCACGCCAGTTGCCTTCTGAAATCATTGCACATCGCGCATATCGCGAATATGATTGGGTAACCACTCATTTGCGTACTTTTTACGCATTCCTCTTCCATAAAATAAATAAAGAAGATTTTCTCTATGAAGGAAACTTTTTCCCTATGGCTTGGGATCTGGCTATAATGTTTCCTATTCTAGAAATGGCGGGAGAACGTAGTAAATTTATTTCTGACGTACTATATATCTATAATCGCGCAACACCTATCAACGATAATAAAGTTAATATGCAACTTCAGATGTGTCTTGATCGATTAATTCATGAAAAAATGAAATATAACCCATTACTCTTTTAAAAGGATAACTATGATTAATAAGTTGCCACTTTTTTTGATCACAACAATCACATTCAATCTTCAGGCTCATTGGATACTCAACAACTTGCAACAACTATTGCCAAGCAAACCGGTAATATTGGAAGCAGGGGCTTGTGACGGAGAAGACTCACTGAGAATGTCTCAACTATGGCCACAGGGAACCATTTACAGCTTTGAACCGGTTCCCTCATTATTTCTAAAAACAAGGGCAAAAACTTTTGCGCGGAATAATGTGCACTGCTACAAGCTGGCGCTTAGCGAACAGACTGGCAAAGCAACTTTTTTTGTAAGCAGTAGCCCCGAAGAAGAAACAAGCGGCTCAGGATCTTTGCTAGAGCCTAAAGATCATTTAACAATATATCCTGATGTTCGGTTTGAAAAAACCATAGAGGTTCAAACTATTAATCTTGATGAATGGGCAGCTCAAAATAATGTTGATTACATAGATCTCATGTGGCTTGATATGCAAGGAGCCGAATTGAGTGTTTTAAAAGCTGCTCCACGCATTTTAAGAACAGTTAAACTCATTTTTATAGAAATCGCCTTTAAAGAAACCTATAAAAATGTTCCTTTATATCCAGAAGTAAGGAGCTGGCTAGAATCTCAAGGCTTCACGGTAATCTTTGAAGAGACATGCGGCGCAGCCAAAGCAGAAGGCAATGCCTTATTTATTCGCAGCAATCTTTTAGCATAGGCATTATTGCGTCATCTCCTTGCTATTTTTTAAAAAAAAGCATCTCAAAGAATTATAACTAATTAAGATAGCAAGGAGATGAATGGTGAATAAGAATCATTGCTGTATATATGAATCATCATTATGACTTCCCCATCAAAGAACGGTTATTCACACTGAAAGCCAATAAAGCAGTGACATAAATCTACAAATTATATTCTACGAACATATAATGCATTTTCATAAATTTGGCATATAAATTCAAATCCTTGAGCCACTAGCCATGCATTAACTTCCGGGAAGAGAGGACTTCCTTTATAGAATTCGCTCCATCCAACTTCAATAAAAATTACCTGAACTGTTTTTAGAATGCGAGGAGATGCTTTTAACATAGCAAGTTCATGTCCTTGCATATCAAGCCACATAAAATCAATATGATCGATATGGTTTTTACCTGCCCATTCATCTAACGTGACAGTTTCCACTTCAATAACCGTATCAAAAGTAATTTGTGGATGATACATTAAATGCTCTTTAGGCTCAAGCAAAGAGCTTGAAGCATCCCCTGCTCCACCACTTACAAAAAACTTAGCTGTACCCATTTTATTACTTAAGGCTAGTTGATAATGATGCACATTTGTAAAATGAGAAGTTTTCCTCATCAATTTTTTAAATAAATCCGGCACCGGTTCAAATGCGTAAATAGTACTGGTCGGCCACATTGAAGCCATTTCAAAAGTATCCACACCTATATGAGCACCAGCTTCTAGAATAACAGGATTTTTCGGTAAAAATCCTTCAATAAATTTTTTATCACATAATACAGATTGTTGCGCGAAACAAAGACTTAGTACAAGCAATCTCATCATTATTTTATTCATATATAAACATCCTCAATCAAGAGTATAGCTACCTTCAGAATACATTGGACTAGCATCTCAGTGCAATTAATCACTCAATTAATTTTAAAACTCACCAAACTTACATAGTGTAAGTATTATAAACAATCTCATCCACCTTTTTAAAACTTTTTCTAGTTAACCAATTTTTTTTTCAAATGAAAAGAACTTTAAATAAATTTTAATTTTGGAATTTATAAAAACTTACTTGCCAAAACTAAATATCTGTATTAACTAATAGCTAAGAGTTTTTTACAAAATGTTCCCCTAGCACTAAAATTTTCTAAAAAGGATACTTTTTCATGAAATTTTTTCATTCTCTTTTTATCGCATCTATACTAATTAATCCTATGTTTACAATCACAAATGATCTTCAAAATGCGCGCGACCTTTATATCAATTTAATAAAAGATATAATTCTGAATACAATTTATGAACCAGGAGCTTACAAAGAAACCGGAGCACAATGGCCCAATCTAGCTCACAGCATGATTGGCCGTAAACGCATGGATAATATCCAATTTTGCGTTGAAGATATCTTAAGAAATAATATTCCCGGCGATTTTATAGAAACTGGCGTATGGCGTGGAGGAGCGACAATCTTCATGCGCGCACTCTTAAAAGCATACAATGATACTCAACGAATAGTATGGGTGGCCGACTCTTTTGAGGGACTTCCAAAACCGGATATTTTACATTTTCCTATCGATGCCACTTCAACATTACATACCTTTGATTATCTAAAAGTTTCACTTAATGAAGTTCGCGCTAATTTTAAAGCCTACAGCCTTCTTGATGATCAGGTACGATTCTTAAAAGGCTTTTTCAAAGATACTATGCCGAATTGCTCCATCAAACAAATAGCATTATTGCGTCTTGATGGTGATATGTATGAATCTACTATCCAAGTCTTAGAAGCTCTCTACGATAAGCTTTCAATCGGGGGATACATCATTATCGATGATTACTCATTACCTGCAGCACAAAAAGCTACTCAAGACTTTCGAAAACAAAGAAATATTACTGAGCCGGTATTAAATATCGATAACATTGGTGCATACTGGAAAAAAGAAAAATAATAAAAAAGGAAAAACACTATGTTTTCATCAAAAAAAATAACACTGTTCATATCTATTCTCTTCATTAACGGCAACTTCTTTGGAATCTCAAATAACACTGATCTTGATAAAATTGCCCTTAAGTATGGAACTGATAAATCATCAGAATGGCATAACTATACCGATAAATATGAAAAATATTTTGAAGGCATGAGACATCAACCGATTAAATTATTAGAAATTGGGCTAGCACACGGTAGATCTGCGCATGCATGGGAAGAATATTTTACCAAAGCAGATCTTCACTTTATTGATATTAGTCAGGAATTTCTAAATATTTACAAAAGTAATGCCTCAGAGCGATGCCATCTATATTTAGCGGATCAATCTGACGAAAAAAGCCTTCAAGCATTTCTCGCTAAGGCAGGAGATGGCTTTGACATTATTATAGATGATGGCGGCCATACAATGCTACAGCAAATTACTAGCTTTAAGGTTTTATTTCCACAACTTAATAGTGGTGGTATCTACGTAATAGAAGACTTAGCTACTTCATTTTTGGCTGATTGGGGTGGATATGGCTCAAAGCCAAACCCAAAATCCGGGCCTGGAACAACAATGAGTTTCTTACAACAATTAATTGAAGAAATAAATTCCTTTACACCAAAAATACCCGCGCCTTTTTTCTGCGCAAACTATCAACGATTTAACGTAAATGAACTCACTTATTATCAGCAACATATTGAATCAATCCACTGTTACAATTGTTTGGTTTTTATTTTTAAACGATAGTTAATATTACTCACGTGTATCATGATAAAAAATCTTTACTCACTATTTATTGCAACCCTTTTAATGGCTCTCAGAGCTTTCTGTACTCAGCCAATAGCTACTGATACTGCTTCTCTCATAGAACACAAGATTGTGATCATTATTACCTCTTACAATAATAAAGATTGGTATAAAGCTAACCTAGATGCTGTTTTCCGGCAAAAATACAGCAACTATCGTATCATTTATCTCGACGACAATTCATCTGATGGAACCGGCAAACTGGTAGAACAATATATTAAAGAAAAAGGCCAGGAATTTAGAGTTACTCTTATACTCCATACAGAATGGCAAAGCCAGATGGCCAATCACTATAACGCTGTATATCTATGTGATGATGATGAGATCGTGTGCCATTTAGATGGCGATGATTTTTTTTATGATGATAACACGTTAAATATTATTAATAGCATCTATCAAAATGATAATGTATGGGTTACTTTTGGATTACCGATAAGATCAGATACCTATCAACAATGTCCAGATACGATTCCTAATAGCCTTAAAGAAGAAATTACTGCTTCTAATCGATTTAGGAGTAATAATGATGGGTGGCCCTACAGCCATTTACGTACTTTTAGAGCTTGGTTATTCAAGCAAATAAAGCTCGAAGATCTTATGTTTAAGGGAAACTTTGCCGGCATGGCGCCATGCCCTGATGTAGCCATGATGTATCCTATGCTTGAAATGGCTGGCTATCACAACCGAGTAGTTAAAGATCGTCTGTATGTTTGGAATGTAAAAAATCCAATTAGCCAACGATTTGTTACCCCTTTAGATAAAATAATAAGCGTCGATTACACCATACGCCTTCAATGGCCTTCTTATCAACCCTTGCAAGGTCCTGTTATTGATTACATTGATCAGTTCAAAAATAAAAAATGTGATGTAATTATTTTTAGCGAACCAAATGAAAATACACAGGCCGCCATATCTCGGATACACTATACGGTAAGCAATGTTGACATGGTATCCGTAATTTCTGATGAAACTTCTACGGAAGCAGACAACTTCATTAACAATCTATACCACACTGTGAACAACTGTCCCAATGATTGGATTATACTGACTAACACAGATATAAGCATTATCCATGAAATGAATGCATCGCAGATCATAGAAGAGCTAGAGAGAACGTTTGCACAGGGATTTTATTTGAGTCTCAAATATATTCCCGAGTTACATTCTTTATGTGGTAATCTGAGTAATAAATTAGTAGCATGGCAGCCCAATTATACTATGCATATTTGGCAATACCCAGAAAGCCTAGGAACCATCCTGTATCGTAAAAAAGATATTTTAAATCGTTTACATAGTATAAATGCATCCACTTGCAAGGAATTTAAACAAATGTGGTCCAAGCAATCTATTCCAGAAAGAGCGGTGGGGTTATTTTATAAGAAATAAACGATCTTGCCCAGACTGACTTTTATATTCAGATGCAGCAATAGAACCTAGTAGCAGATAACTTAAAAAAAATATTTTATACTTCATTATCAATCCTACAGCCAGCAGCTGTTTCAATTAGTATTCCAGAAATTACAATAGTCCCATTGACCATTTTACTTTCCCATGGCGCTATAAGCATTTTATAATTTGCTAACTTAGATGCTATTAATGAGAAGTTAGAATCATTTCTAATTAAACAATCGAAAGTAGTAAGTGCAAAAAAATCTTCGAGCACATTAAGATCATGCTTATTTCCTTGTGCCCTACATCCCCATGAAACGTGGCCAGTTGTATCATTAATAGCTGCTTTATAGTGTTCCACTATTTCCTGCGTATTATCATGATCAGTAAAAATATGAATATATAATTTCTGATCCGGAAATAGTTTTATTATATTCTGTATTTGCTCAATATAATAAGAATCCGGCGGCCATTTTAGTGGGCCCATTTCTGTTAACTTTTCAAAGCTCGGTGCAAATTGCGGGATATCCCACCCAGTTCCCTTGCGAATGTGTACGGCTATAGTAATGCAATCAGTTGGCAATTCTAATAAAGGCAAGGAATAACGCTGGGCAAATCCGTTTTTTCAATTCAGTGATAAAGCTCTGATCCTTCCAATCAACGTCAAACAAATACGGACATCGTGGATCATTGCGCTCGAAATGCGATTCAGGAAAATAAGGTACGGTATATAAAGCATTCTCTTCTATACCTTTACTAAAAATATCAGTCACCAAACGTGATTGTTGATGAGAATTATGGTGCAAATCCATTTCATGCATCATGAGTTGATCAGAATATTTAAATGGCTTGTATAAAAGTGGCATGCCATACTTGTATGAAATCCAGAATGCATGGCAGTATGCCACTAAATTATCGCCCAGCCGACCACCACTAAAATTATAGGTAACAGCTGAATTACCTAATGACAAAATGCTAATACTATAAAGAATGAATAACAGTAAGAATCATTTTATTGAAATATTTCATGATATTAAAAAATAGTTGATTTCTTTATTTTATTAAAATCTCTCAACGATTTAAGAATTCGTCGTGCTTCAGCCGGATCCTTGCATCCATGAATCATACAATATTCATAGGGATTCTCTTGATTTTTCCCTTCAAAAAACCCTTGATGTCTCATGTAAAATGCACCATATAAAGGAACATATTTGGTGGCATTATGTTTCCACAGCAATACATTTAAAATAGTTTCATCAAAACATTGCGCAAGATTAATATACCGCAAACACATCTGATACCACTCTTCAATAAACGGTCTACACAGGGGAGAAAAGAGGGGATGTGCGTGAATATAGGGCATGGATTTGCGCGTTACATTTAGTAGTTGCATAATAGGTTGCTGATTATCAGGTTGCTGCGGATGATACGGGCACAGAGGATATTCCTTAACCGCATGCGCAAAATCAAAAAGATCATCCACGTGCGCATTGGCAATATGGTCTGCTTCTATATATACCCCATATTTGATATTAACATCCAGCAGTATCCATGGCTTTATTGCAAAAATATTAAGGCGTGAAAGATCAACATTTACTCTTTTTTTAATGAGTCGCGGAAACTGTTCAGTTGAAAAGGGAATATCGGCATTAACGCCATAGGCAACAATAGGCCGTGTTGAAAATTCATGAACACTTTCTAGGGTAACCTCCAGCAAGGGGAAATAATCGGCCGTTGCAAATGTTACAAACCCTTCTTCTATCACCGGTTCAGTCTGACTTTTTATTTGCCCAAATACCCCGAACACTAGAAATATTCCTGTCAAACTTTTAATAAGATTGTTTCTTTTCATTCTATTCTCCTAAAAAATATTTTTATCTTCTAACAACAAACTAACTAATTGATCTATATATACTTGATAGGCTGAGTAAGGCCGTAACATGTGTGAATCTACATACTTATGGCTTTTAGCAGCAGAAAAATTATAGCTCCAGCTAGCTCGATCAATGCGGCCCATCACCGGATGTCCTAACTTAATCAGACGCGACACTTTGTCTTCCCATGCATTAAGAGCAGTATATAAGATTTGTTGATCACTGGTCCATCCCAGCCCCAGAGCATACCATTTTTTGATTTTCGACTCAATTTCACCGGTAGAACCCAGATTAAATATTTCTTTGAATGTTTTTCCTAAGGCGACATTATAGCACATGGGATATTCTTTATACTCATCACTCTCAAAAGCGCCATCTTTATAAACCACAAAGCTATTAAGTGGCGCAAAAGCAACCGCATCAACAAAATAATTTTTTTGGCATGGAATCATATCCATATCAGAGATGATACACACCTCATCTTCAAAATAGGTCGGCAATAAAAGACGAATCACCTGCGCTTGAAAGGAGGTAGGAATTCCCGGAATCGGCTCAAATCGAATCACATCGCCTAATGTTTCATCAATTACCACGTCTTTTGACGCTATAAGGGCCAACGTGGGACGCACGCCCACAATCTCGGTCCATGTTTTGGCCACAACCGGCCAAAATTCAAGATACATCGGGTTATCATCGCAGCCTAAAATCACCCGATCAATGGTAATGGCCATAGCAGAAGAGGAGAGAAGAAAAACTACAGAGAGAAAATATGGCGCATAGCAGGTTATCTTCATTTTATAATTCCAATTCAAAATATAGTCATCTCTCTAATTCAAATAATTTTTTTACTAAGCTGCAAGTACCGGCACATTGCACGATGCACATTGATGCCCTGACGGCGCTCCCTTCTGCTGATTAATTTTTCGATTGATATAGAATGAAAGATTAGTAAACAGATGCGGATAATTCTCATGGATCTTCAATGCCTGGCGCACTTCCGCTTCACCAAGATCATACTGCTGCATATACCAAGCCGATTGGCCCAAAATATCATGGCGAATATAATCATACGCCTCTTTTTCAACAAATAAGGTATCTTGCTCGGGATACACAAGTTCACAAGCCCGGCGCGCGAAAATATAGGCACACGCATGATTGCCTTCGGCAAGATAATGTTGCGCAATCCGGATCAGCGCTTCGCCTCTAATAGGGCGCATGGTGTGAGCCTTTAAATAATGATCCAATGCTTCCGGCCAACGGCCCGAACCATCTTCATTCTTCATGCGTTCAGTTACAATCGCCAAGCGATAGCGAGCCATATAATCTTCCTCATCCCAACCCCGCAGATGGGTACGCAGTTCATAATATCTATAAGCACTCTCCAGCTCATTAAGGCAATCAAAGGTTTGGGCCAGATAAAAGGCGGTGCGTGAATCCATCGGATTGGCCAAATGTGCTCGCATGAGCAGTTCTCTGTCGCGAGCCCAGCGGCGCGCCGTTTTTTCCATGCCATTTCTGCCCGGCCGCAGCTCAAAATAGATGCTCGGCGGAGTTTTGTAGCGGGTGCCGATCATAATTGTTTCATGCACCACCCCACCAAAACGTAGCCCGGATTTGCATCGAATAAGCCGTTGGGTACCAAAATCCAAATCGGTAGAGGCAATACGCACTAAATATGAAGTATGATCGGGTGCAAAAAATTCGTGTTCACAAAAGGCAATCAGCTCTTGCACATTATGCAAATACCATTCAGCATCCGGCATCAGCATATAGGCCGCATGGGGGAAAAACTCTTCACATAAATCAAGCGCGCGGTTTCGCGAGGTGGCAAAATCAACAAAAGGCTCTTGCAACAGTTTATAATTGGTAAGATGATAATCTTCAAACAGCTCTTTGGCCTTCTGCATTGTGGGGCTCCAGCGATCGGCATGATCACCGGTATCATACACAAAGTAGGCAATTTTTTTGCCCTCCGGATCGGCCTTGCAGTACATTTCAAGCGTTTCGCGAATCACCGCTTCTTCGTCTTTTACCATGATTACTACCACTAGAAGCGGATCATAATCTAGGTCTGCTTTCGCAGACGTGTTGTCATCAATATGTCCAACAGTGATGCCACACCATACCATTAATAACGTTAGAAAACGGAAGCATTTCATAACTACTTTCCTTTTTTTATGCCCACCGCACATCCTGAGTAGCCGCGACAGCGGCGTATCCGGCCTTCGTAGCTTCTACGTCATAGTCAAGGCACTATGCCCAGGACTACGGCGGAGTAGGCTCGAAGGATATGGTTCGATACACTGCGCTTCGCGCAGCACTCACCATGTGTGATAAAACAATTTCATAACTCGACTCCTGAGCTGCCTGTAGTTATAAAACAAGAATCAAAAAATGTCTATCGGATTGTTGACCTATATATGTAATCCTGGCATCATTTTTTCAAATACATTTTTAACCAGCACTCTACTGGATTCTGATGAAAGCTTCAACACATGAATGCAGGTGTAGGTTATCGGCCAGCGTTGTTCAAGGTTAACATTGGTCGATTTCCATAAGACAGTTACTTTCTCCCAATTTTCTTTATAATCCAAAGAAGCCAAGATCGTTGGCATGGCAATTTCTATAAATACGTGTCTAAAAACGTCGGCAAGTCTCAAAAATTCATCTTTATACCGTGCCGGCACATAAAACATATCAGCTGACGAACCGCAAGCAGTGTCATTTCCCACATTGTGTGCAAGGATAGCCACATCGCGAGGAAGCATTCGAGCAACCGCATTTTTAAGTGAGTGCCAATAAATGCTCCACCACATCCAATAGCGATTGTGCTGACTGGACTTCAAATTTGCCGTAAAGAAATCAATATAATATGAATCATTTAGAGCATCATTATTAAAATTGGGTAAAAGCCATATTTTATCTAATGCCAAATCTTCGCAGCGCCACATATTCAAGATACAATCATCTTCTAAGAATAAATATCCATCACAATCAGGGTTTTTAGTAATAGCATCAATAAGAATATCTGAAACATGATAACCAATAGTAGTATGCTTTACGGTTACTTCCGGATGCGCCTGCTCACCATAAAAAACCATTCGCGGGAAAAAGGGCGCGTATAACTTTTTGAGAAATTCGATATTGCCATAAAACGGGTGATTGAAATTAACAATCAGAAGAACATTTTCAAACTTGTTTGTATACAATGGCTGCGCCATGCATATATTATTCAGACATATAAATAATAAGACTTTTTTTGCTATTTTCATCATAACTCTTCTCCGTTATTTAAAGGAGGAAATAGATACCCTACTTTTTCCAAATCCTTGATCCAAGCACATACCAAATCAACATCTCCTTGTTTAATGAACCCGGCATTCGCCAACATTACAAACATATCTATCATACGATCGCTCAGAACTTTCTTACCACTTTTAAATTCATTCAATGCGGCTATTAGTTGATCCACTTTGAGATATAGATCGAGCTCATCGCTAAAATCTTTGAGTAAATCATGCTCATTTCTTTCTTGGAATGCACTTGCTGCAGTAAAGCACAACCCGCCACCGATATCCCACAATAGTCGTTGTGCCCAATAGCCACGCCAAATATCAGCCACCCTTAAAGTAACTGTGCATGGTATCAGTAAACTCCAGAACGCCGAATAATAAAAAAGAGTATTTTGTGAATTAAACGGCGCCATACAATGAGCGCCCAATATTAGAGGAGCATTTTTTTCAGGAAAAAATACTTCATTTGATCGCGTTAATCTAAAAATAGCATCAACATCTGGATCTTTATCTACCAATCCTTGCTGAATCGGCATAAAAATATTCTCAACTATTTTTAGGGACGCATCCTGAGCACTTTTAACACCTCTCAAAGGATATCCGCGCGGCCACACGGTGTGCTGGCCAAAGTAGGCATACGGATTTACCGTGACTTTACCATCTACAAACCTCAGCATATTCCCATACTCAGGCAGTATATTGATCGTATCATAGAGAAAGTTATCATCATCAGTATCGTAAATAATTTTAGCTCCATGCTCAATCGCATATAAATAGCCCACATTTTTACGGCCATAATGGCGCCATGGCAAATGCTTTACAATATGATAATTAAGCTTCTCTTGATCCTCGACGCTCAAAAAAATAACGCCCGGCACCTGCCAATTTTTAGGTGTCTTGATATCCGCAACAACTACCACTTGCCAATCAGAAAGTTGCACCAAGAGATCAAATACTGCGGTCGGCTTATTAATGGTAGTAATTACAATCCATTTATCTTTTACCGGAACTTCATGACAATGAGAAAAAAAGACTAAAAATAATAGACCGCACAACCATAATCTTCTAGAAAACGCACCCATTATTACTCCTCCAGATTTTACCCGCCCTTTACTTATCTCATATTACCAAAATTCACTTACCATTTGTCAATAATTTTTCTCTTCTGTTTCTAGAAATAAATTTATGTATACTAGTAAGCAACTCATTTAGATAAAAAGTTACTTTCGATTCGGAATATGCAATGCTACTAATCATTATATTATATGCTCTTTTTGGGCTTTCTTTCCCGCTCAGCAAAACAATCTTGAAAATCATTGATCCGATTTTTTATACCGGCATTCGCATGATTATCGCCGGATCACTTTTGCTCGCGTATCAATATTTTTACGCGCATCACCATTTTAGGTTTAGATGGAAAAATATTTGGCTCTATAGCCAAGTTGCCTTATTTGGGATCTATCTTACCTATATCTTGCGGTTTGTAGGGCTCGCTACCCTCACCTCGGCAAAAACTGCTTTTCTATTTAACTTTATGCCGTTCTTCTCAGCCTTTTACTCCTATTTTTTCTTCAAAGAAAAATTAACACGGCAACAATGGGCAGGATTGCTTATCGGCTTTATCGGATTTTTACCGATCCTCATTTCCACGAGCCCGGCAGAGAAACGGCTCGGTGAATTTTTATTTATCTCTTGGCCGGAATGCGCGGTGCTTTTGGCCGTTGCTTTTCAAAGCTATAGCTGGATCATTATGCGAAAACTGGTACGCGATAATGCCTATGCGCCTTCCATGATCAATGGCATGACAATGACGGCTGGAGGAATTGCCGCACTGCTTACTGCCTTTTTTTGGGAAGGGCCGCAAGAAGTTGCTGATCCGGGAATGCTGGCAAGCTGGCTCATTCTAGTGATTCTGGTAAGTAATATTATCTGCCACAATTTGTATGGCTATTTGCTCAAAAAATATACGGCAACATTCCTGGCATTTGCCGGGTTTCTGGGGCCGCTCTTTTCTGCCTTCTATGGATGGATATTTTTAGGCGAAATAATCACCTGGCATTTTTATGCTTCTTCAATTATGGTTTTTATAGGGCTCTATATGTTTTATAAGCATGAGCTAGAAACGATTGGTATTACCACGCATTCGGTAGATAATAATCAATAACGCTTATTATCTACTTTTTAACATCTCAAAGAATTTTTCTATTTTTGTTTTTCCCTCTGCATTCTTATTTTCAGTAAGCAACCAATCTTTTATTAGTTCTTCCACAATCACAGAAAGCTTTTGCTGGTAGAGTTTTTCTGCTGTTTCTCGCTGTGGCCCTTGAAGCCCCTTATATGAAGTATACGTGATTATTTTTACTTTTTCTGGATCCAGCAAAAGAGAATATTCCCAATAAATTCTCGCTTGAAAATCATTTATAAAATATATATTATCCCCTTTTCTCCAGCTTACGGGGCCCCAGGGAATACGTTCAGGTTGTGTGCTATAAACAGAAAGGTATTTCTTAACACTTATTCTCTTTAACTGAGGATCATAAATAACCTGCTCAAGCTGCTTTTGCATTTTGAGTAGATCTGGGGTGACGTCCGGAACAATTTTTGTGCTTAAGCTTGAACCCATCGCATCTAATTCTTGCATACTGGGCGGAATAATTGAGACCAGCGGCGAGCCACCGGCCCAACACAAATAGGTAATCTGGTCAACAACATCTGGATGAATAAAAATTTGGCACATTGTTGTGCCAGATTTTAACTCGTTGAGCTCTAGAAGAGCAGGAATGAACTTTTCATTGAACCCAAAAGCCTTAAAGAATCGAGAAAATACACTGTTTAAATTAGGCGGATGAATACTTTTGTTTGCGTACCAGTAGTACCAGCTACTTTCATTGGTATATCCAGCATTGGCAAATAAGGCTAGATTCGCTGATAATAAATTAAGAATCACGTCTTGCAAATGATCAAAAAAATTTGTTCCATGAATTGGGAATGAATTCATAATGTCATTTTTATGGGCAGCTAAAAATGCATCAATATTTTTATATCCCTTCTCATTTTCAACAAACATTCGTAAAAGTTTTGTTTGCTCATGAGGAGTTTCTAAATTAAGCCATCCATAGAGCTCGCTCAAGAAATCCTGAATAATTGAAAGTCCACTTTTTTGGCTATGATAAAAGACATAATAAGGCCAATATTTCTTCTCATTTGCAATCATCTTTTTTGCATATTGTATATACTCTCCATATTTTTCAGCAATTGCCTTTGTATCAATTTTTATATTTTGATAGCCTTCGTCAAAATAATACTGCTCAGTAGATGAATATTTAACTCCTAAGGCAATATACTCATCCTCAGTTTTACCGGGGCCAAAGAGAGTTCTTAGATGCATCATGGTTTGTGGCAAAAAATTGGCCGGCATAGGAGGTAATGGCTGTTCGGCTTTTTTTGCAAATTTAGACTTTAATTCTTTATTCAGAGTAACACGTTGTTTAAACTGATCCCATAGCTCATCTGCCAAAACAAAATTGGTTAACAAAAATCCGATCATCCCTAGATACAATATGAATTTCTTCAAACCTTTATCTCCCTAGTATTATCCATTTCTTTTTTATCAGAATAATCTAATGAATTTGTTAAAATCAATAAAAATAGTCACAAAAGAGATTTAATCCTTGATGCCTATATTACTTTTTTAAAAAGAGATTTTTTAGATAAGTAATAGGATGCCAGGCACCATGGCTAATGCGATTGATCTCATCTTGGTAGAAGATCATGAGGCCGGTGAAAGTGATGGCAGCGGCGACTAAGAAGCTCAGCGAAATGGGGTTGCCTAACATTGCATCAAAAAGATAGGTATACATCGGCACGGAAAATCCGGCCAAAGAAATAAAGGTGATGGAATGGTGCTTGAGAAAATTAGCATACATAGTGTATCCAATCACATTACCAATAATAATGGTATACAGCAGCAGAAAAATAAGCAGGTTAAAACTAATGGAAGTGGCCGGATTAAGATGAAAAATTGCCATTGCATTCTCAAACGTGTAATCAGGCAAATAAGCAAAAGCTGCTGATGGCGCAAGCATGCGCGCGATCCTAATACACGTAGCTCCAAAAAAGGGAATAATGAGTGCCAACAAACCACTCAAAGTCATCAATAACCCATTAAGCTCCGCACCGGTGTATCGCTCATTTCTAATAAGACGCTGTACAAAAATCCACCCGAGCCGGCCAACGGCCATCGCGATCAATGCAGCCAACTCCGGATAAGAAAATACTGAGAATGCCATGAGCGCCTGCTCAGATGAAGGAGCGCGGGAAAGCAGAATTACCACCATTCCGGCAAACCCCAGCATAATGCCTATAATTTTTTTAAAGCTGAGTGTTTCTTTAAAAAAGAGATATGCGTAAATTGCAGTCACAAAAGGATCAAGGCTGCCAAAAAATGACGCCTTCGAGGCAAGCATATTTTGCAGAGCATATGCCTTGCAGATTGAAGGGATGAA
The DNA here is from genome assembly GCA_963836585.1 of uncultured bacterium. Taxonomy (GTDB): domain Bacteria; phylum Babelota; class Babeliae; order Babelales; family Vermiphilaceae; genus BTUB01. Next base: position 155,783 of record CAWIJV010000001.1, on the reverse strand, counting down.
AAGAGTAAGCAATGAGATACCGATAAGCACCGGCAAATCTCGCTTAAAGTAAGCAAACGAGAGGCGATGCGTACCTTTATGATAGTACCACCACAAAATAGCACCGGCCCCCAGCATGCGCAGGGCAACCATAAAGGTGGGCGTCAGGCTCAATAAGGCATACTTATTTGCCATCGTGGCACTGGCTAAAAAACCAAAACCTAAAAAAACATCAAACATATGCGCACTCATCCTGATTGCCGAGAGCCGGATTCGAACCGGCACAGTGTTGCCACCGCAGGCACCTGAAGCCTGTGCGTCTACCAATTTCGCCATCTCGGCATAACAATTTCACTATGTATGGATAAGAATAAAGAAGAAGAGGTAAAATGCAACGAAATAATCAGAAATCAGCCATTTTTTTACCGGCTAGAAAATGGATATGTGCATGAAACACAATTTGCCCGGCATCAGCACCATTATTCACCATTAGCTTAAAATCTTGCGAACCGCTCAACCCTTGCGATAGCTGTTTTGCCATTAAGAGCATATGCCCTGCCAGTGGCGCATCTGTTTGCTCAAATTTAGTCAGATCAGCCATATGTTTTTTAGGGATGATCAGGTAATGAATTGGCGCCTTAGGGTTGATATCCTTAATTACGATAATATCATCAGTTTCAGCGATGATCGTGGATGGGACTTCTCGAGCGATAATTTTGCAAAAAATACAGGAAAGAGACATGATTCGAACCTTTTTTATAGTATGCCGGGAGTCGGACTCGAACCGACATGTTGTTACCAACGCTGGATTTTGAGTCCAGTGCGTCTACCAATTCCGCCATCCCGGCAAAATATAGTAGTAGGATAGAGTAAAAGGCTGGCTCCGTCAATGCAGAAGCCGTCATTAGCTATATATTGCGCCGTATTACTGCCACGTATAAGCCGTTCCACCATAAAGTTGCATTATGATATCCCGGTAGCTCACATTCATAAAGAATAGTATAACCTAACTTTTGAAATGCGCTTCGAGTACCAAATTTGACTGGAAAATCATTCCAGTCATCAACAATGGCAATAAATGTGAGAGCAAATAAATCATTATAGTATGTGAATGCTCTTTCCTGTGAAGCTTGCGTATGCTGCCCATCATAAAAATAAATATCTATCGGCGAATCAAAAAATCCTTCTTTATGATTGGCAAAATTTTGATAAAAAAAATATCCTTTTAATTGGAACTAGAAACCCCAAAAAAAAGGATATCCGTAACATGTTACTAGTTAAAATTTTCTGCGAAATCGATGATTTTAGCAAGCTTTTTCAGCAACAATTTCAAAATAATTTTCTAACCGATGGTAAAAGATTGCGAAATCGATCATTCATTATGAAGCCCAGTGAGATCATGACAATTGCAATCTACTTTCATTTTTCCGGATATAAAAGCTTCAAAGATTACTATGAAAAATATGTATTAATGTATCTTAATTCCGAATTTCCAAATCTGGTTAGTTATAATCGGTTTTTAGAACTTCGCAAAAATATTGCAATACCTTTAGCTATATTTGCTCAGCTGCAAGCACGATTGGCAAAATGTACTGAGGCATCTTTCGTTGATAGTTTTAGCCTCGAAGTAAGCCATCAACGTAGAATTTATTCTCATAAAGTTTTTAAGGGAATCGCGCAAAGGGGAAAGATCGATATAGTAAAACAATCGTGAAGATAGAAAGTATAGGGAACATCTGAAATAAGTGAACAATTTGCTTTAAATTCTGCCGATGGATTACCATATTCTGACCAGTTATCTATTGCCACTGCTTGTTTTAATGAATCTTTATTGCCATACAAAGCGGCGGTAAAAGTAGCGCCTTTCCATACGCCAATTTCAAGATAAGTGCTTTGGGAAAGCGAACAAAGATTATTCAAAAAGCGTTTTATTAGAGGGCTTGTCATACCTTCAACTGCTAAAACTTTAGGCGTAAGTTTTGATAATCCCTTTTCTGCTTGATCTATGCTTCATTTTACATGATCAATGAGCATCTGCTCTCGTTTATTGGGAACAACTGAATATAAAAAACTCGTTAATAGACTTAAAAATACTGCTATTTTTATTTTCATTTTTTCTCCTGAAATCTATATTTCTTAACAAATCGTATTTTTAATAATCTCTGTAAATGTTTTTTTCAGGTTCTTTTTATACTCATCCCACCAACGCATGCATTCGAGCCGCTTAGATTCAAGCGCCACCGGATCGGTAAGCAATTGCTTCATCAGCTCAGGCGCCTGATCCCATGAGTCGACAGCAAGGAATGGATGATTACCAAAAAATTTCTTAAAATAATCTAACGGAAAGGTCTCCACGATGGGAATACAGCCACATTCAAGAGCTTCACATACCCTAAATGAATCTATATTCCAGTAACCGCATCCGCAGGGCACAAAAATGCTCTCTAGTAAAAGCTCTCGATACTCTTTAGTTCCCAAAGAGCGTGAATCTGCGAATGTATGAATCTCATGCACATAAAAAGGAGAAATACGCTTCATACGATCAATCATGGTAGTTCGCGTTGGCTTTCCACCTACCTGTCCAGCAAAACTCCAACAATATTTACGTTGGGTTGCTTCTTTTATCACTCGTTGAGAACAATTATTCCAAAAACCTTGCTTATAACCCAGTGGAAAACAGACAACATGCGGATCATCATTAAATTTCTTATGCCAAAAATTTCTAAAAACAAATTGCGCATATTGATAAAAATCTGTGGGACATTTATAACACTCATCGCTTAAAAGAATAATGCCGAATTTATAATGCATTTCATGTAACTTTTTAAAATAGGGCATCATATTTTCTTGAATAGCGCACACCACAATAATAGAATTATCAATGAATTTTTCAAACTTCATATCATCGACCGTTTCATATTCTAAGCCCGTCAACAGCTCTAGAACCCAATCTGTTTCCCAGAAAATTTTTCTATCTGCTTGCCATAACAAAGTTATATGCGCAGTTAAAACATGTGAGCCGAACAGAGAAGCCAAAAGGGAAAATAGCAGTAGTCTTTTCATACATCTCCTAATAAAATTAATTTTTTTCATGGCCATAGTATTGCACAACCGTGTCTGCTTGCCAAGAATGAAGCAAGAGTTCAAAAAATCGAGGATAAACTCATAATTGGCGCATATAATCCCACAATCAGTGCGCTGATCATGAGCCCTAGAATGATAAGGAGAAGTGGCTGAATAAGAGTAGTGATACGATGCATAGCTGCCAACAGAGATTCTTGTTGCGTATCAGCAATTCGCATCATCATCGGCGCCAGCATGCCTGTCTCATGGCCCACTGCGATCAATGCCAGCGTATTGGCCCCCATCAAGTCCGGATAGCTTTGCGCGCTTTGATGAAAAGGAATTCCCGCATCCACACAGTAAGCAATCGCCTTCAGCTGCTCTTGAAGATGGCCATACTCCACCGATTCGCACGCAATGGTGAGCGCTTTAGAAAGTGGCATACCGCCCATCATCAGTTTTGCCACCGATCTAAAAAAGACCGCCATCACCTGATATCGGATTAAAGCGCGAACAAGTGGTATTCGCGCCATTAAATTATTTATCCGCTGTTTGCCTGATGCTGTTTGGCTGTATCGATACAGCCAGATCAGTCCTATTCCCAGAGCGGCTGCCAGCATTCGGGCAGAACCACTGCGCAAAAAGTTGCTTAATTGCTGGAGCAAATAAGTAGACGGTGGCAGTTGCTTATGCATACTTGCGCACAAGTTTACAAACTGCGGCACAATCACCATCACAATAACGGCAATAACCATGAGAAAAAAGAGAAACGTAATGGCCGGGAGCATGAGCGCCGCGCGAATTTTTTTCTTGAACACCACCATCGCATCCAAATAGTGCACTAAAATCTCCAATGTTTGCGGCAAGCTGCCCGACTCTTGGCCCACGCTGATGCTCTGCACAATTACCGGATTAAATATCTGTGGATGGCATGCCAATGCTGCCGCTAAACTATGCCCCCGAGCCACTTTATCGGCCACATCATAGCAGATTGAAGCAAAATAGGGATGCGTTGTCTGCCGCGCCACAATATTGAGCGCTTCAGGCACCATCACTCCGGCCTTGATCAGCGTTTGTAACTGCACAAAATAGTGCAGCACCTGCTGCTGATTGTAAGAGCACCACCACAATTTTTTGGGTTTGTGATAAAGCAGTGCTATATCCTTTTTAAATAAAATATCATCCAATTCATGCTCATTGCGGGCGAATAAGGTCCCTTTGGCCCATTGAGCCTGCAGATTAACCCCTTTCCATGCATAATATGGCATTTTAATCCTTTTGAGTAATGAACGTGGTTTGAGTATGAATACCCAATTTTTCTAAGAGTTGCTCAAAAGTGAGCGAAGTTTCAACTTTTAACCGTTTTTTGGGATCGGTATGCCCTGAAACAATAGCAATGGCACTCAGAGGAAGGCGCAACTCTTTGGCCAACAGCGAGACCAGTTCATGGTTGGCCTTACCTCGCTCAGGAGGGCTTTTTAAATAGATTTTTAGCTGACCACTCTTATCCAGCCGATACTGATTTCGGCCCGAAGAGGGAACAACTTTTACCTGAATCACCAGCGCCATAAATAGTTCCTTTACTCTAGAATGTAAGCTTAGCCCCTACTTGCATAAAATCGCAAATACTTTATTCTTTTTATATCTTTTTTTATCCTAACGGAGAGATGGCTGAGTGGCCTAAAGCGCTTGCCTGCTAAGCAAGAGCTCCAGAAATGGGGCACGAGGGTTCGAATCCCTCTCTCTCCAGTCTTCGCCTTCGTGGTGTTAGACTTCGAAGTGTAAGACAAAGCTTGGCTACGCCTGGCTACGCCAGTTTTTTAGCGGAGTTTATCCGTGAGCGAGTTTACGATAGTCGAAGGGCGTGTTTTGCTAATCTCAAGAAGCCACTAATCTTGAAATTTTATGCGCCTATAGCTCAATTGGATAGAGCATCAGACTACGGATCTGAAGGTTTAAGGTTCGACTCCTTATAGGCGCATTTCTTACTAGTTCTAACAGTTTGGAGAGATGGCAGAGCGGTTGAATGCGGCGGTCTTGAAAACCAGCCTTCGCTCCTTTCGGAGCTCCACTTCGCTCCTTTCGGAGCTATGTCTGGCAGGCCTACTAGATGAATATTACTTGAAAAATAAGTTTGCTAGCAAGATGCGAAGGCTGTCCGACGTAGTCTTGACGTAGGCGGACAATTACTTACCGGAGAGATGGCAGAGCGGTTGAATGCGGCGGTCTTGAAAACCGTTATTCCGTGAGAACGGAATCGTGGGTTCGAATCCCACTCTCTCCTAAAATTTATGCCCTTGTCTTCCTTCTATCACCTATTTTTTAGCCTCCCCCCTATTCTTTTTTTTACGATCTTAAACTTTCTTGCATCTTTTTGTTGCAAAGTAATTATTTTAGTATATATTTCGTATATACAGTTTAATTACAACCACTAAACAGAAGGGACGCTTATGTTAAAAAAACTGGCCAAATATGGCAACAGCACCACACTGGTGATCGATAAGGCAATTCTTGAACTCCTAAATATGGATGAATCAAGTATTGTTAAGTTGCAAACGGATGGCAAATCATTGATCATTACACCGCTGGTCAAAGCTGAAAAAGGCACCATTTCTGCCGGCATGGAGGAAGCCACCGCTTCAGCCTTAGCCAATATTCGTGCCATTTCAGTCAAAGGCTTGGAGAAGAATTTCCCCAATGAACCTGATCACAAGGAAATGGAGAAGATGAAAGCGCTCATGCCGGAAATGCAACAGGAATTTAACGAACTATTCTCACGCCATAAAGCAGCGATGGAAACGTTTAACAATAATTTTTCTTCCAACTTGGAATTCGCAGAAGCTATCACGGCATTGGAACAAAAATACAATCCAAAAACCCAATCCGAAGACTACTTACGAGAATTCCTGAAATTGAAACATCAGTTCTTCCCTGAGCTGGCTGAACTTGATAATGAAATGAAAGCAATCGCTCAAAAATATAATAACCTCTAAAACCTAAATACCGGGGGCGACTAAGTCGCCCCTTTTTTATACTTGCCACTATTTGACTTGCACAGCTACCCATCTTACACTAAGCCAAAATTAATTCGTTTAAAAAAGGAATACCATGGAAGCAAATATTGGTTTATCTCCAAAAGCACGCAAAGAAGTCGCGCATATCCTCAACCAACTCTTATCCGATGAACTGGTGGTTTATATTAAAACATTAAAATTTCATTGGAATGTTTATGGCATCGTTTTTCATGATTTTCATAAGCTTTTTCTAGAACAATATGAACAGATGCTTACCATTTCCGATGATGTTGCCGAACGAGTGCGGGCACTAGGGCATGATGCCTTTGGCAGCATGGCAGAGTTCCTAAAACACACGCGTCTCAAAGAAGAGCCGGGCAAAATTCCTGATGCTTTGGGCATGATTAAAATTCTGCTTGCTGATCACGAAGCGCTCTGCCGCCAAATCAGAAAAGATTTGGAAACCTGCGCGGAGCTTGGCGATATGGGGACCAATAATTTTCTTGCTGAGCTTCTGGAAAAGCATGAAAAAATTGCATGGATGCTGCGGGCTACATCAACGAAGTAATTTACGCACCTTTGCTGTTTTCTACTTCATAAATTTTAAGGATCTTTCTCAAGAGGCTTGCGCGCCAGTCATAGCCGGCCAACCGCTGTTGCAATTGCTTGGTGACAGATTCATGAGTAGGGCGTTGCATAGTAAAAAATTGATAGAGTGATCGCAGAGTAAATACTGAGCTTATGCCACCCGCCACTCCCACCAGTGCAGTAAGTTCTTTGGTTTTGCAACCATTATAGAGGCAATATCCTGCACCGCTGGCAACACAAGCATTCACAAATCCATACATCACGATGCTATCTCTTTGCGCAGCATACTGCTTGAGCGCTTTTTTTAATTTACGCTCACGAGATTGGAGAATATTCTCATCGAGAAAAGATTTTCCTAGTTCGCCGGTTAGCTGCGCCAGCGTTGCTCTTTTGTTCTGAAAACATTCTTGGTAAATCGCCAATTCTTGCGCAGGAATTACTGATTTTTCTGCTTCCATAGCAAAACAGCTGGCAGAAAAAGCACTTAGTATTAACCCCAATATTATTTTCACCTTCAAATGCTTAAATGCTTCTTCATCTTCTTCAGTCAGCCACTCCCAAAACATAGATTTCTCCCAGCAGGTATGTGCCGGCACTTTCTCAATTTTTTTTCTTTTCTCTGACCTTTTATTTGCCTCAGGCTTCTTTTTTGTTGTATTACGCATAAAATATTCCCCCGCTGTTTATTTATTGCAAATAGAAAATTAGATGTGGTATCATACTTCTGTAAACAGATTAAGATTATACTCAAATTATCGGAGATTAGTATGAAAATGAGATTTTGCCGCATATTTTGGGCGTTTTTGGCAATCAACACCACATTTTCTCAAGATATGAAAGAACTTGACTGCCTCAACCGCCGGTAATGGAAATGCCACAACCGATAAGCAAAGAGCCGGAAACTCAAGCCGCCACGCAAGATATGGTAAATATAGGGCTTGCCACTGCCGTGCGCCAACAAATTGCCGCGCTTGCTCAATCGTTTATTGGCTGATGAGTATCTCCTCTATACCAAGACGTTAAAATTCCACTGGAATGTGAAAGGGCATTGTATTTCATGATTTTCACGCCGCATTTAAAGAGCAGTATGAAATGCTTTTTGACATCGTGGACAAAATAGCCGAGCGGGCCCGCGCCTTAGGAGAGCCAGCGGCCGGTAGCTTACAAGAATTTAGCGCACTTGCCCGTCTTCAAGAGCCCAATAATCAAAAATTATCTGCCCTTGAGATGGTAAAACAGTTGCTCGCTGACCATGAAACAGTCATCAAAATCATCAGAACCGCTATCGATCAAACAGCACAGCTGGGTGACCAAGGAACCAGTAATTTCTTGCAAGATCTGATCCTCAAGCATGAGAAAATTGCTTGGATGCTCAGATCGACCGCGGCAAAGTAAAAAGCTCATATTACCCATTCCCATGAAAGACCCCGGTTGCACCTACCGGGGTCTTTATTTGTTGAGGTATTAGTTTTATGGTATTCTGCCCTGTAAATACTAACCTTTTGCAAACCAGGATCGTAGCATGAAAATAAGCAATTTTTTTACCATACAAGTAGGCCTTTTAGCCATGCTGACCCTCGGACTGTGTGGAGCAGCATATTATTACCTGCATACTCCATCGCCAGAACTCACTTTCGGCGTTCAACCTGAGCAAATTGTAACACCGGAACCCCCCTCGATGGTTGAGATACCGGTGGCGCCAGAGCATATTGCGCCAGCACCGCAAGATTGTTAAAGCAGAGAAGAAAAAGTAAGACTAAGAAAAAGACAACATAGCTACCGCGCCTTTGCCGCTCCCTCTTCCGCTGCCTCTTGCCGTTGCGCAACCTCACCCGCATTGCTCTCATGAATTAGGATTTGCCTCACTCAATGAACAACTTTCTGATGAAAAATTAACCGTTGAAGGCACTGTCCCTTCATGGCTAAGCGGATCATTTGTGAGTGTTGGCCCGGCAGTTTTTGAGATCGGCTCTTCCCATGCCTGCCACTGGCTCGATGGCTTGGCCATGATTTATCAATGGAACATTGCTGATAAATCAATCACCTACAGCAATAAAATAATCGAATCAGAATATTGCAAAGAATGCATGGCAAAAGGCAAATTGCGCGGCAGCACACCGGAGCAAAAAAAATCAACCTGGGCCAAGCTCACTTCAGCCGTCAGCAGCGCACCGCGGTCCATCTATGATAATACCAATATCAATGTTGCCTGCTTTAATAATCAGTTGGTTTCACTCACTGAAACGCCGCATCATCTATGCATTGATACCAAAACACTGCAGACCACCGGACCTTTTGAATTTAAGGACAAGCTAGAAATTCAATATACTTCTGCTCATCCACTTTTTGATCCGGCTACCCAGGAATGGTATAGCATCGGCATTCATTTTGCACACAACAGTGACTATATAATTTATAAAATGGCAAAAGATAGCGCAAAACGGACCGTTATTGCCACACTGCCCGTGGGTTATCCTACCTACCTGCATTCATTTGCCATGACATCGCATTATATTATCCTCACCGAGATGCCATTCACCGTGAGCCCGTATGATCTATTGCTCAGTGACAATTCGTTTATTGATAATTTTTCATGGAAACCAAAAAATGGCACCACCTTTATTGTGATCGACAAAAAAACTGGCAAAAAGATCGGCAGTTATAAAACGGAACCATTTTTTGCACTTCATCATGTGAATGCCTATGAAGAGGATGGGCATATTATTGTCGATCTGATCGCTCACAAAGATCCGCACGTGGTCAAATCATTTGCTTATAATAATCTGTGCGACCCGCATTTGAAATTGCCGGTTGCTCATTTAAAACGGTTTGATATTGATCTGGAAACAGGAAAAGTTCATCCGCACACACTGAGTACTCACAATATTGAGCTGCCTTCGATTAATCCCGCTAAACTTATGCACAAGCATGAGTATGTATACGCCACTGCCAGTGAGCATGGCTTCACCGAACATATATTCAAGCTCGACATGAGTTCCCATCGGCATTATCAGTGGCACAGCAGAGGATCGTATCCAACTGAACCAATATTTGTGCCACGCCCAGGCGCAACTCACGAAGATGATGGGGTACTCCTCTCACTCGTGCTCGATGCAGTTAAGAAAAAATCGTACCTGCTGATTCTCAATGCAAAAAATATGAAAGAACTGGCACGCGCGTATACTCCGCATGCCATTCCGTTCACCGCGCACAGCAAATTTTTTGCGTAAACTCTATTGAAAAAGTTGTGAATCTGTTTACTCTGCTACTATCGTAAAAAACACCATTTATAAAGGGCACTCATGAATTACAAACATCTTTTACTTTCTTTGGCGCTTCTCGCTAATGCAGCTTCATACACCGTGGCACCAAGCCAAGACTTAACACTCGATGATTTTATTCCCCTGATCAGCGAAACAGAAATTCAAGAACGCATCGCAGCAGTCGCTGCACAGATAGATTATGATTATGAAGGTGAAGAGATTGTAATCATTATGGTTATGAAAGGCTCGGTTTGTGTGGCAGCGGACATGATGCGCGCGCTCACCATTCCCTGCGCATTAGAATATGTACGCACCTCCAGTTATGGGCAAAATGGCATGCAGCCGGGCGCATTAGCAGTCAGCAGCCTGGAAAATCTGGATATTGCTGGCAAACATGTGCTGCTCATTGATGATATTTTTGATACCGGCAACACACTGTGCCAACTGGAAACTCTGTTGCTCGAGAAAAATCCTGCCAGCTTAAAAATGCTGGTATTACTCACCAAACGCAAGCAACGAGCCATGCAGCGCACGCCGGATTACGTACTTTTTGAAATAGAAAATCAGTTTGTAATCGGCTACGGTCTTGATTACAAAGAGTTATATCGCGGCCTGCCGGCGGTGTATGTGAAGAAGTAATTTACAAATAATACCCTGTGCCGACCACATACTGCTCGCCATCTTTTTCCACCGCTTCAAGGAGCGCAACGCGATCAAATCCATTGATGCGATAGGTGACTTGCCCCGGGCCTTGTTTTACCGTGTTGATAAACACTTGTACGTACGGCTTACCACTATCATCACGCGCATCCATAATGTTGCGCCAGATAAGCTCATAATTATCGCCCCACACTTTGGCAATGCCATCAAAGCCAATAACAAAAATAAACAGATCGCCTCGAATAAATTTGCCATTGGGATCACTAAATGCCGCGAATGCTTCTTCCTCGGGATGAACACGTAAATAGCCGGCAGCACTGCGAGCCAATAGGAGTGCCGTTTCACGTTTTGAAATCGGATATAATCCAGAGCCGATCACAAAATCATCAGATCCCAATTCAACCTTTTCAACATAAATAGATTGGAACGCATTTTTGAGCTTGAAATCAACCCAACCGCCACCTTTTTTGGCTTTCTCGATCGCTTCGCGCACATAAAATTTGCCATCTTCATCCTGCAGATCATACTGCTCTAAGCCAATCGAATCGAGGTTGGCGCCATGCGCTATCACCACACCTTTCAGATTCCAGAGCACGAGATAGAGATCGCCAAAGCGAAACTCATCAGATTGCCGGCCGGAAAATTCTTGCACCGCCACGCTAACGCCATGCTTTTTCAAAAATTCATAGCCATTTTTTACGAGATCCACTGCTTTATTAGGCGTTGAAGCCGGATAGTAGCCGCAGGCTACAAAATATTGGCGGCCATCCTTATCCTGAATCTTTTCCACATACGTGGCCTTGGTAGCATTCTTGGATTTATATTCGACCCAAATACCGCCACTGCTGGTTTTTAACTTACTAATAATCTCTTGATTTACCAGTTTTCCTTCAGCATCTTTCACATTGAGCACATTGGTGCCGATCAGGCCCGGGCGATCGCCATTGGCCATCATCTGCCCATTAAAATCAACGGCGTAAAGATACAAATCACCCATCACAAAACGGCCAGCCGGATAACTGAGTGTGCTAAATACTTCATCAACCAAAAAGCCTTTGGTAATTACAATATCATTAAAATAAGCAACAGCCGCCTTCACTAAACCGATCACCACATCATGCTTGGAATGCGGGTAATACCCGGTGCCGATCAGATAATCGCGGCCATCTTTTGAGAATGATTTCACATAGGTATTTTTGGTTGCATTGCGCCACTGATAGGTGAGCCATCCGCCGCCGCCTCTGGCTTTTTTTATCATCTCTTTGACAATATAGGTGCCAAAAGTATCGCGCTGTTCAATTAAATTTTTCCACACATAGCGCTCGTCTTGGCCATTGGCATACTCAAACCCATTCATATCATAGACAAACAGATACATTTCGCCGCGGATAAAATCACGCCCATGCGTAAAGGCGTTCATTGCTTTATCAAAAGGATTATTTTCCACAAATTTGAGCGCATCATTCACCAGATCGGTCACCTGCTTGCGCTTTACCGTATCATCAAGCTCAGTTGATGGCGCTTCCATGTGCTGCCCGGCCGTATCAATGGTTTGTGAGCCGGTGGATTCCATAGCATCAACGTCCATAGAAGTTGATAGCGGTTTTTCTTCCTGCACATTATCACTATGCCGCATATGAATACCGATAATCACTGGCAATGCAACACAGAAGCTCAGCAGCAGAATGAGATTATTTTTTTTCATTACTATACTCCTTTAGAATAGTTAATTTCACAAAGGCCCTTCGATACGTACCTGCAGTACTACTCAGGGCGAACGGGGCCTTGTTTTCCGTTCGTGGTGAGTGATTGCCCTTCGACTTTGCTCAGGACAGGCTCCGCAATCGTACCTGTCCGCCGAAGCTTGAAGAGCGAAGGCTGGATCGAACCATATTTAATCTTTTTTGCGTCCCATAATTTGCAGTAAAAACAGGAACAGGTTTATAAAATCAAGATATAAGGTGAGCGCACCCATAATCGATGCTTTTGCCATCGATTCTTGATCTTCATACAGGCCACTGGCCATCTGCTTTATCTTTTGCACATCATAGGCAGTGAGCAAGGTAAATACTAATACCCCAACACCAGAAAGCAGATATTGTAATTGTGGACTTTTGAAAAACAGATTTACCCAACTACCAATAATCAGCCCAATGAGCGCCATAAACAAAAAGCTTCCCATCGCACTCAGATCGGCATTGGTAAAATAGCCGTAGATTGCCATGGCTCCAAACATTCCTGAGGCCACTAAAAAGGTGGCAAAGATAGAAGCGTGAGTGTAGACCAAGAAAATAGCCGATAGCGTAATCCCCAGTGATACTGCATAGAGTAAAAATAGACCAACAGCGGCAGCAAAACTGATGCGATTGATCATAAAGCTCAGCACCATCACCAGTCCCAATTGGGCTAGCATGAGCACCACGGTAATCATCGGGTTACCAAAAATAGTGGCAATGAATGTAGGGCTCATGGCAGTATAGTAGGCAGTGACTGCCGTTAGCCCTAGTGCCAGGCACATCCAGGCATAGACGCGATACAACAGATTGTTTTCGCGTACATAGTATCTTTGATTTGAATATTGAGCCATAATAACTCCTTTAGTATGCAATAAAAATTTAGACCTATAATTCTTAAAGATATCGCTGCATCCAAAGGTTGTCCAATATTTTCGATTATACTTGCACTGAGCGTTTAAGCTGGATACGATATATAGGGTAAAAAAATAAAAATTTTAAGTTACGGGAAACACCATGCCATTATCGATTACTAAAGAAAATTATGAACAAGAAATAGTGCAATCTCAAACGCCGGTGGTTATTGATGTCTATGCCAGCTGGTGTGGCCCCTGCCAACAGATGGCTCCCCATTTTGAAGCGCTGGAAAAAGAGCTCAAAGATAACTATAAATTTGCCAAGCTTAATGTGGATGAAGCCCGCGATATCTCCATCAAATTTGGCGTTACTTCAGTTCCCACCTTCATCTTTATGCATAGTGGCCAGATTAAAGGCCGCACCACCGGTTATATGAGCAAGGCCGATCTTAAGGCTAAAATTGAAGAATATCTGGGTTAAATCTCCTATCTTTTATCATGAACTTCATAGCCGAGCGAACGCAATTTTTCACGCAGCTCATCGGCTTTTTTCCAATCTTTTGATGCACGGGCCTGCTCGCGTTCGGCAATGAGCGCCTCTATTTCCGGCGTAATTTCTACCGTTTTTTCGGGTAATGGTTCTAGCGTGAGCCCCAAAACTTTTTGAATAAAAAGCTTTATCGCGCACAACTCTTTTTGATTTTTCTGCAGCTCGGGAAGTGATTCAAACACCACGCCCCACATACCGGGAGTATTCAGATCATCAATCAAGAAGTTGAGCATTTTTTGCACCGTGGGAGATTCTTTGAGATCACAATTGGAAAGTGGCGTACATGCTTCGACGAGCTCAGCACGAACGGAGTGAGTATGAATGGGGCTTAGCGCTTTACATAACCGCTGATAGGTTTTTTGGGCAACCTGCAGATCATCGAATGAAAAATCGAGCGGCGCTTTATAGTGATGGTTGAGCAGATAAAAACGGACCACCATCGGATCAAATTGCTTAAATATATCGCGGAGAGTAAAAAAATTGCCCAAAGATTTTGACATTTTCTCTTGATTGATTCGCACAAATCCATTGTGCATCCAGTAGTGGACAAATGGTTTGTGGTGCAATGCTTGCGACTGCGCAATCTCATTTTCATGATGCGGGAAAATAAGATCAAGTCCGCCCGCATGTATATCGATGGTATCCCCCAAATATTTTGCGGCCATGGCAGAACATTCAATATGCCATCCCGGTCTGCCACGCCCCCAGGGAGATTTCCAGCCCGGCTCATCCGCATCAGCATGTTTCCACAAGGCAAAATCAAGGGGATTTTTTTTGCATTCATTCACCTCAACCCGTGCGCCGGCAATGAGATCCTCAAGCTTATGTTTTGATAAACGGCCATACTCGGGGAAACTATTAATAGCAAAGTAAACGTCCCCATTACTCTCATAGGCCATGCCCGCATCGATGAGGCCCTGCACAAAGGCAATAATTTCCGGCATCGTTTGGGTTACCAGCGGCTCATACGTAGGCGGCAGACAGTTAAGCGCCTTCATATCTTCATGAAACGTGTTTATATATTTTTGGCTAATTTCTTCAAATTTGGCGGGATTGCCCAGCTCTCTTGTGGCCCGGATGATAATTTTGTCATCAATATCGGTGAAGTTTCTGCAGTAAGTCACCCGATATCCTAAAAACTGCAAAAGCCGATAGAGAAGATCAAAGGATACATAAACGCGGCCATGCCCCAAATGTGCATAATCATAGGGCGTAATGCCGCACACATACAGAGAAACGTGGCCCTCTTTTATCGGCTTAAATAGTTCTTTTTTCCCACTTAAGGTATTAAAAATAGTGATCATAGCAACAATGATACCCGTCTAAAATTTATTTATCCCACTTTGTGGGAATTTCTTACAGCACTATAACAAGAGTCGGAAAGCAAGACAAGGCCTCTAGGCGCACATGCATTTTAAGGGTATGATTAAAAGCATCTTTTTTAGACCTCCAGGAGTGTAATAACCAATGTTTGGCCAGCAACCATCGTTTCAAAGATTTTTTTTACTGCTGATAGTATTAGGGTTTTGCCCCATTATCGCGCAACAGAACAATCAACCCACCGAGGAAGATGCTGAAGAGATTTCTCAGATTGTTCTTGAAGAAGACGAGAATGATGATACTGAAGTTGAAAACGAACTGAATAGTAAAATCATTCGCAACATCATTGTCAGCGGCAATGCGCAAGTAAGCACACCGGCCATCCTTAACAAAATTCCCTATCGCACCGGTCAGCGTTTTGATTCACTCAAAACCCGTGAAGCAATCAGAAATCTTTACTATGATTTCAAACGTTTTAGAACGATTAATATCAGCGCTGAAATTATCGATCCAGAAACAATTGATCTGTATATTGATGTCCAAGAAAAAATCCCTCTCAATGAGATTATTTTTGAGGGACTTTCTGCCGTCACTGAAAAAGAGATTAAAGAAAAAGTAACCGGTCTGGAAACTTCTGCCATCGACCCCGAAGAATTAAAAATTTTCGCTCAGGCAATCAAGAAAATCTATATGGAGCATGGCTACTATAGCATTGCAGTAAACCCTGAGCTGATCGTGGATGATAATGGCAAAGGTTCTATAATTTTTAGAATTACCGAGGGAAGTAAAGCAACGGTTAAGCGCATCTCATTTCGTGGTAATAGGCATGTGAGTAGCAAAACGTTGCGCAGCATAATGTATACCCGCGAAGAATGGCTCATGAGCTTCTTTGATAAATCGGGTACCTATTTACCCGAACGTTTGGAAGGGGATAAGCATGTTATTGAGATGTATTATCAAAGTAACGGTTACATGAATGCCAAAGTTGCCAAAATCACGCCCGAAAAAGATGAGTGTGATAATTTCCATCTCATTTTTGAGATTCAAGAAGGTGACCTTTACACCATCGGATCCATTAGTGCCCCGGGCAACGATTTACGATGCGAAGAGGATCTTCTCAAGGCAATTCCTATCAAACCGGGCGATCCCTATTCGCGTGAAAAGATTATCGAAGCGATCAAGAATCTTGAGCTGGTATGGGGAAGCTTTGGCTATTTAAATGCGCATATCGAACCTTCAATAAATCCACATGATGATACTAGAACGGTCGATCTGGCTTTTCACACCGAGCTGGGCAATCAGATGACTCTCGGGAAACTTACTATCAGGGGTAATCAAAAAACGCGTGACAAAATTATCCGGCGGCAACTCACCTTTGGTGAAGGGGATCTTTTAACCAATATTCGCATGGAACAATCTAAGGATCGGATTCAAGCGCTCGGCTATTTTGATCAACGGGATGGGGTGAATTGGAAAATAATTCGCACTGGCCCTTCAACAGCCGATCTTGATCTGATGCTCAAGGAGACCAAAACGGGGCACCTAGGCTTCCAATTAGGATTTGCCGGCAACCCTTCCAGCATCAAAGATCCGCTCAAAGGCAGCTCGCTGCAGCTTGATGTGGGTGATACCAACTTTTTGGGCACCGGTCTGCGTTATAATTTAAATACCCGCTTATCGCATGAAGATTTTAGTTTAGGATTCAACCTCACGCAGCCCTGGCTTTTTGATCGGCCAATTCTGGGCGCTCTCGATGTGTTTCATAAGCGGGTAGCCTATGAAGAGTTTAATTATACTGCTCCGGTTAATGAAATCGATACCGGATTCGCGCTCACCAGCGGCGTAGTTACCAATTTCTATGGCAATATTATGACCGATGCCTTTATTCGCGGGGTCTTGGGCATTGATAGCATTCATTATCAACCGCAACCAAAAGCATCTATTCGGGTGCTTCCGGCTGATGAAAATGCAGCGGCAGAAACGCAATACAATCTGATCTTGGGCAAACTGTTTGTACCGGGAAACTATGGATCATTTATGCTGCAGATGGGGCAAGATAAGCGCAACCACCCGCTGCATCCAACCAACGGATTTAGCTGGATGTCCCGCGCACAGGTCACCTTTAACTTTACGCAAAAAACGCTCGGATTCCAAAAATATGATGTTGATGCCCACTGGTATACACCGCTCATTGGCGCCTATGATTTAGTGTTTCACCTGCGTGGCTATTTGGGTGTGGTGGCCCCCTTTAAACATCTGCTTATTCCGTATCGCGAACTATATCATATTGGTGGCCCGGCAAGTGTGCGCGGCTTCCTTTTTGGCCAGATCGGGCCACAATTTAATGTGTTTGATACTATCGGCCCCCAGTCTCCGGGCGATTCCATTGGCGGCACTAAAGCTACGTGGCTGAATGCTGAACTGATTTTCCCGATTACCCAAGATATGAATTTCAAAGGCGTACTGTTTTATGATGGTGGCGCCGGCTGGGATAATCCGTATGTTAGTGAGACAAATCGGCAATATATTCAAAATAATCACTTCAATTATCGCCATGCGGTCGGCTTTGGCATTCGGCTCTATAATCCGATGCCAATAAAAATCGATTGGGGCTTCAAACTTGATCCGCGCAAGGGCGAACCGTCCTATGAAATCCACTTTAATAGTGCGTATGAATGGTAAATCCATTCATCCACTCACCATGTGTACAAAACTCTTTATTTTTTTCATGTACTGCAAGTACATTGAAAAAAAACAGAGGTGCATATCATGAAGCGATCTTCATTTATTGCGTTGTTTGCCTTGAGCAATGTTGCAATGATTCTACTGCATATTCACAAGCATAGTAAAATCATCGAACTCTCTTTTACCAAACAAAAAATTGAATCTCAGCGCACCGCGCTTTTAAAACAAAAACAGGAACTCACTCATCAAAGGCATGCTTTGCATAATCTGCGGGATGTCCAACAATTTGCTACCAAAGAATTATCATTAAAACCGGTAAAAATTAGCCAAATGAAAAAGATAAATCATGATACAACTTTCTAAAACACGAACCAGCATTATTTTTCTCGCCTTCAGCGGTGCTTATGGCATTGTGCTTGCCAACCTCTTATATCTGCAAATTCTTCAACATAATTTTTTTGTGCAGCTCGGGCAAAAGCAATACCATGTAACCATCACCAGCTTTCCACCGCGAGGCCTTATTTTGGATCGGCATGGAAAGTATTTGGCAATCAACAAAGATAGTCTGGCCGCCTTTATTCTGCCTAAACAGTTGGATGATAAAAAAGGACTGGAAGCATTTTTAGCAAAACATTTTCCGACTGCGCGTGAGCGGCTTAAAACGCATGCCCATGCTCACTTTTTATACGTGCAGCGCAAATTATCACCGGAGCAAATAGCATTAATTGAAAACAGTGGCTGCACCGATATTAAATTCCTAGCCGAGCCGAGCCGCTACTATCCACTCACTTCAGCCGCATCATTGATCGGCCTCACCGATATTGATAATCATGGGCTGTTTGGCCTCGAGTTGCAATACAATAAAGAGTTATCCGGAACTCCCAGCACCGTAACTCTCGAAAAAGATGCCCGCTCAGGCCATTTTTACTTTAAAAAAGAGACTACCAATTTTGGGCAGCAGAGTGCACCTTTGGAAATTACTATCGATAGTGAGCTGCAATTTTTGGCCCAAGATGCGGTGGCCCAAACGGTAGAAAAATATCAAGCCAAAGAAGGCGCTGCAATTATTATGGATCCGCACACCGGTGAAATTTTGGCCATGACCAATACTCCCAGCTTTGACCCAAACAATTTTGTTGAGGTGAATCAGGCGCTCACCAAAAATACCTGCATTACCGAATGCTATGAATTGGGATCGGTATTCAAAATCTGTGCCGCGCTGGCGGCCATTGCCGAAGAAGTGGTTACTCCTGATGAATTAATTGATTGCAAGGATACCCTCAGCACCATTATCGACGGTCGAAAAATTAATACGGTTAATGCCGCGGGCATAATCCCTTTTGAGGAGGTTATCGCGCAATCAAATAATATTGGCATCGCGCAAGTTTCCCAACGCTTGGGAACAAAACTGTATGATCATTATCTAGCCCTGGGCTTTAGCAAAAAAACCGGCATCCCGTTTCCCGGTGAAAATAAGGGAACACTCAATCATCCCAAAAATTGGTCCAAGCAATCGATCATCTCCCTTTCGTATGGCTATGAAGTTTCGGCCAATTTACTCCAGTTGGCCCGCACATTTTCTATCATTGCCAATGGAGGCTACTGGATCGATCCTCAACTGATCAAAAAAGAAAAAATGCCGGGCAAACAGCAAAAATTATATGCTGATCCGGCCATTGAGATTATTCAGAACTTTTTAGAAAAAACCACCGCAAGTGGCACCGCGCGCAAGGCACACATCAAGGGATATCGCATCATGTGCAAAACCGGAACGGCAAATCTCTTGGATCATGGGCAATATAATCCTGATCGCAATATATTCACCTGCGCCGGCATTGTACAAAAAGATTCTTATCAACGAGTGATCATAGTATTTATCAAAGAGGTTGCTCAAAAAGATTTATATGCATCAACCGTTGCCGCGCCACTTTTTGAGCATATTGCTGAAAAACTGCTCATTAAAGATCGGGTGATCTGAGTTGATCCCGTTCGTGGTGAGCGAACGAAGTGAGTCGAGAAATATTTTTAAAAGACTTCTCGATTCGTCGAAGCCATCGTCAACAATACTTTTCCTCCATCATCTTCACAAACTCAAGATCTTGCTGGAGTTCCGCTATCTCTTTGGCTCCGAGTACCACCGTCTCTGTCTGCCAAGCATTTTTGAGATCTGCCAATATGCGCATGGCCGGTGTAAATGTGGATAATTTTAATCCCCCCTTTTTCTGCATCGTTAATGCCAGACGCACCAAAGATTTTTTAGTGGCAATCTTTTGCTCCGCATCTTTTTTATCTCCCATCAGATGCTGATACCATACTTTTAATGCCATCGCCTCTGCATACTCATCCCACACCGCAATCGCTTTATCACAAAAGGCGATGCATTCTTGCGAATAGATTTTTGCTTTGCTCGGCATTTTACAAAGGACATCTCCATAGTTTATAAAAGCCATCGAAGCACATGCTCGGTATCCTCTACTTAAAAGTTGCGCACGCTCCGGAGTTTCCGGGCGCTCAAGCACCGTATCAATCCACCCCTGCAATTTGGAATAAAAATTGCTTCCCAATATTTCCACAAATGCTCGCGCCATGGCCTTCATATCAGTTTCGCGGCAGCACATCGCTATAATTGTTTCCAATGCCTCTTCTTCTGACACTACCGGCATACCCTTAGCCAAGGTAAAATAACTTTTATAAAATGAAGCGGCCAGATTATGCTTGGGTAATGTTTGGGCCGTTGCGACCAATGAACGCAGGGTATCAACGGTCACTTTTTTTGCCAGCGATGGTCTTTCGCAATAGATGCTCAAAAGATTAAATGCTGCTTCAGGGGTATTGGGGGTAATCTCCAAAGCTTTTTTAAAATGCCCAATGGCAGGCTCGGGCTCCTTGCGCTCACAGTAATGCCATTTTCCTAACACCACCGCTGCGCCCGCATTCCCTTTTTTTACCAGATCCAAAAGTACTGCCTTGCCAGCTTCAGGATTTGGTCTGAGCGCTTCAGTCTTGAGGCCGATACCCATAATCACTTTAATCTTTGCAATGCCCGATAGCTGAAGCCTTCCCAGCAACACTCCGGCTTTCACATCTACTCCGGCAGTCTGCGTATGCTTCAGCCACTCAAGGCCCTCTTTAATGCTGCGCTCGCCGTGCACCGATGGCATCGTCTCAAGGCCGTAGATAATTTTTAGCTCTCCCAGCAATCCTTCAAACGGATCGTGATATCCTTTTTGCACCAGAGTCTCCAGCCGCACTATCACTCCGACAATGCTTTGAGCATCAAGACCATCGCCCAAAATACTAGTGTAATTGCCATCAGGCGAAAGCAAACTATTTTCTAACTGCTCCCGCAACAAATCGAATGGGACTACCAACTGATAAAATTCATTTCTATATTTATTAAGATCCGGCCAACCGTGAATGATAAGACGATCTGCCCAGATGCCCACCAGATTGAGTAACCATGCAACATTCTTACAATTCTTCGCACTAAAATTATTAAGAGCTGGCAATAATCCGGTGGTGCACAAAAGTTCACCCGGATTTTGGACTTCCACAGTACGCAAATGATCCAATAACTCTTCAAAGCCACCGCTGACATGATTACTATTCAGCACATGCACGTTATGCTTGAGGCGCAGCATTTGTACTTCCAATGATGGATCATCTCGAAGCGCCTGGTATGCAACAATCAGCGGTCCTATGTACCGAGTATGCGCATCATTTGATTCACGCAGGGCGCGCATAAAATAATCTCGCGCACCTTCCGCAGATTTTTCAACATGCAAGCCATCACGATACATAGCTCCCAAATAGGAATAAGCACCCACGTGCTGCTGCGCAGCGAGCTGGCTAAATTCACCAAAAGCATCTGAATATTTTTTTGTATGCAAAAGTTTCGTCGCGCGTTCAAAAGGATCAGCGGGCAGAGGCTCCGGTTCATCAGATTCGGGTATCATTGGCTGCCAATCATCGGTGTGGACATCTGATAGCGTATTTTGTGTGGGTGCCGGTAACGCGGCAAGCGTCGCCTCAATTTTGGTCAATAATTCTGCCGTCATGGCACCGCCGCAAAGAGAAATAAACCCAAAGCCTCTTGTTTTAATCGTACGAATGATACCAGGCGCCTCACCATGTCCCAATATTGTCGCACGGCATAAATAATCGACTGCTTTTTCTAATGTTGCCTGTCCCATGTCAGCACGTCCCGCTTGATTGAGCGCTGTCATAGCCCAAGTATATAGGGCCTGACAATGATCTTGTGCTATAGCAGCTTCTAGCGCTGCGACCACCCGCGCATTGATTTTTTGATCTGCCACCTTAAGCCGTTGATTAATACGGCCCCCAAAAAATGCTATGTAAAAGTCCATTTCTCCCGGCTTGAGAATATCATCCGCTTCAGGGATGGCAGCTTGATTTATTCCGGAAATTAATGTCTTAATCGCATCAAGCTCATCCAACATCTGCTCAGGCTTTGGCCCTTCCAGCAAAAGCTCCACTCGATTAAAGCGGATTAATGCCCAGGCATAGCGCGCCCAATCTTTGCCCTGATTGGCCGCTGCTTTGATCAAGTCAAGCGCACCAAGCTTATCCACTTGCTCACCCGCTTGCGGCATCCTCATTATCATCGAACGAACTAATTGCTCAGCCGCCACAATGTGCACTAAGGCTTTAAGCTCATCGCCCATCTGCATAAAAATGGTCGCTATTCGATAGTGGACACTGGGAATATTCAAGTACACACTGCCTCCACCATCTTCCTTATTGGCAAGCGGCACAAGGGCCGCATCACTCAAGGCCAATAGTTTTTGGTAGACTGAATTTTTCTTATCCCGCTGCACAGGATCATCAGCATATTTTTTCCACCAGGTGTGCCAAAAGTCTATCGATTTTTCCAACCGCTCCTTTTCTTGAGGCACGCACTCAAATTCAGGCTCAAGCGCTTCAATAGCAGGAGCAAATCCTGTTTTGAATGCGGCCCACTCAACCAGCTCTTGGATTGTTTTTTTAATGGGCACCAGCATTTGATCATTATCGTTCCTACTTATTTCATGCAAAAGCATAATCGCTGCCGGATGCCGCTGGCTAATCTCAGCCGTTTGAGAATTCCGCGTTCCCATTGCCCATTTGCTAATAGTGCCAATAGTTTCACGGTTAAAACTATCCTGCGCACGAGCTTGCTCGGCAGGCGATGCAACGTAATCTTTATGAAATTCACGCAGCGCATAAATGCCTGAGCTGAGCAGATCTTCATGCTCAAGGCAATAGCGGATCGCATCTTTTCTGAGTGCAATATCTTCATGGAATACCACCCGCGCCAGCAGTTGAGTTTGCAGGGTTTCAAATTTCTCATCTTTTTTAGAATGAAGCAAACAGGCTGCTTCGAAGCAAATACGCGACTCCAGTGTTGCCACCAAGTGATGATCTTGCAACAGTTCAAATAATTTTTGTGCCCCATCGCAAGCCTTGGCAAAATACCCAATTGCTTTTTGCCGATCTACTGGTATGCCTCGCTCCAATCCCCGCATATACAATCCGCCCAACACCACATAGGTATCTGAGCTTAAGGATATTTTATCTACCTTTGCCATGCAGCGCTCAATCTGCTTGGGATCAATCTCTTGATACTGCTGGTCATCTTCTTCATAATGCTGATCCAATGCTTTGGACGTGCGCATTATCGCTTCAGCCAACAGCACCTCTATCTCTTTGAGATTATTACACTGTTCCACCAACGCCCATGATGAGATCACATTTTCTTGTGCAGCACTCATGGCAAGAAACTCGATTCCCTCGTCACGAATACGCCGATGATCGCCACGAGCCGTATCGGAAAATGTTATGGCCGCATCCCGCAGGCGCAATAATGCCAGTCCCAATTCTTGGGAAAGTCCCGAGCAATTGCGCACCGATTCTTTCATTTTTTTATACGTATTATCTTTTAAGAAAGTCACCAATCCCGGCACAAAATGTTTGTTACCTTCAGCCATCACGCGTGAATAGAGTTGTATAATATTCTCAAGCAGCATCGGCGTTGACCGGATGTCTGCCGTGGCAGACATAAGTGATGATATATTGCGCACGGCATCATTGCACCATGCCAAGCGCTGATCGCAAGTTTCAGCAAGATCAGCAAGCAATAAAAATACCTGCGCTTGCTCTCCATCAGGAAGATCATGCGCAAGCCGACTCGCAGATTTTTCAAGCGCATCGTACCATCGTAAACTATTATCATCCAAGACAGTGCTCAGTAAATCTGCAACTCCCGGCACGTGATAGCAAAAGAGGCGCCCATCAGGAGCCTGCAGCAAATGCGATTGGCTCGCTTGCCACAAAAGTTGCCGGCCATTCATTTCCGCAATCAACGGATCTATGTTTTGCAAATTAGGTATTGCATCATGATTAAACATCATCGTTGCGAAACTGTGCATACTCGGTGCATCACCACACTGCACAGCGGCTCGTGACGCCCAATGCAATGCGGCATTCAAATCTTGATCTTTACTGGTAAGAGCTGCGCTCGCCAATGATCGCATTGCCGGCACATAACCGGAATTTGCCAATGCATGTAATGATTTTAAACTTTTACCATCGTGGGGATTCTTTGCCAACTTAAATTTAGCCTGCTCATACGCAATTTTAGTTCCTGCGTCAACAGGATAGCGAATAAGATCATACAAGTCAGCGCTTGCGGGCGAAGGAACAACGTCCATCGCCCTTGAATAGAATGAAACAAATAGTACTAATGCTGCATATAACTTTTGCATAAAAAACCTTTTTAAGAGGGGATTTTACCATTGATCACTTGATGGTAAATATAAAAGGTTTAAAATGCAAGGGAATTTACGGGTTACGACTTTGCACACAGATCGCAAACGGTCATGCAATCATCTTTACATTCATCGCAGCAACCGGCCGTTACCTGTTTACAGCTTCCCGTTCCCGATCTTTTTGCAATCGAACATTCCGTCATACATTTTTCTTTGCACGTCGGGCAGGCAGTCGCGCACACTTCATTGCAGTTTACGCGAACAACCGTATCATTTTCTGATGGCTTTTTCATCGTGTATCTCCTGAAAAACTAATCACTTACTGCTTTGGCTTGGCCGGTGCAGGCTTTCTTACCGCTAATGGTTCTTTAAGCGTTAACAGTGTTTTAATTTTGGCAAGACGTGCTTTTTCATCTGCAGAAAACGCACCTTCTTCCAGCGCATTTGCTTGCGCAAGCGCTTTGCCGCCAATATCTTTGGCACCTTTTGCGATCAACCAGCGAACCTCATCGGGCTTAACTTTAGCTACCGCCTTGAGCAACAGTTCATTCAGATTAAGATCCGCCGGAGTTGCGCCTTTTGCAACAAGCAACTCTGCTTTTGCCAATTTGTCTAGCACATCAAAGTTGAATACCACTTGTATCGGCGAGAGACCTGCATAGTGCAACAATTTAAATCGCGCTATCGCGCTGACTCCAGGACGGGCCAGAATTGCTTCCACTTCCGCAGCATTACCTTTTACTAATGCATTCGCAAGCGCAAACTCATTCTGTTGGCCAATCGCTGAGCTACCAATGTTAACAGGCCCTTGCGTCATCGCTCCAACCGAAGCAATGCTCAGCAACAAACTGATTGATACTATTATTCTCTTCATCGTTTTCTCCTTTTTATTCATAGTTATCTCTTTTCTATCTCTTCAAAATTTTTAATGCCTATTTCTTAATGTACGATTCCGGTAATGGTGGTGGTCCATTTTTTGGCCGTGGCGGTGGTGGCCCTCGTTTAATTACCGGAAGTTTACCCGCTGATCTCTTCGATTCTGAAATTATTACGGGCAATCCTGCCGCAGCCGGTGGTTTTTGCACCGATCGTTTCATCACGGGGCTAATTAAACTTTTGCGACCACTTAATAAATTTTTAATTTTTCCAAATCGCTCTTTGCGTGGGCCGATTTTTTCGGTGGCTTCCAAAGCTACTGCCTGATCGTAAGCATCACCCTTATCGCTAGCACCATGAGCCACTAGCCAATCAACCATCTCAAAATTGGCCGCTTGCACTGCCGGCACTAAAAATTCATTTAAATCTTCTTGCTTAGCACCAAGCGCCAAAAGCATTTGGGCCATCTCATAGCGATTGCCACCCGCATTGGCTCTGAAGTTTATCTTTAAAAGCGTATCACCTTTATAGTTTTCGCTTTTGAAGATATGATTAGTTGCAAATCCCTGGGATAATTTTCTTTCAACATCATTTATTTTACCGGTACTCAGCGCGCGAATTATTTCACTTTCTGCTTGAGCTTCATTGCTTTTGCTGCCATCTGTTGCATCAGGAGAAATATGCTCAAATTTTTTCATGGCGCTTAAAGCACCAAAACTTATTAATAGTGGAATAACCAATATCAGCTTTTTCATAATTTTTCCAAAAAGTATTAAGGGGCCTGAAACCTTTTGCAAACAAAAGCTCTATTGCACAAGGCAATCGCTTTACGTTTAGCCCACGCCCCCTAATTAATTAATGTAATGGCCAAATTTATTGGCAGTTACATTTAGCTTTAGGGCTTTTATGTTCGCCGCACCAGCCACCTTTCTTTTGTTCACCTTGTTGTGGTTGGTTGCCTTGCTGGCCTTGATTCTGGCCTTGTTTTTGACCATGCTGGCCGTTTTGGCCTTGCTTTTGCTGGTTCTGGTTACCCATATTTGGGTTTTGGCCCTGTTTTGGGTTATTATTGTTATTATTATCGTTCATTGCAAACTCCCTTATTTGGTTTTAGCAATATAATAGATTACTGAATCCGGCACCAAGCCAGACCCTTTTTATCCTACCTCCATACTAGTAAATTCAGTTACTAATAGTCAATAGATTTTTTATATGCTGTTTTATAGGCTTTTCCATTGATAAAACCGTTTATTTCTCATAGGAAAATATGCTAGGCTAAGACTAGTAAAGAAAGTAGTCAAAACCCTATACTTGTCCGCTGTAGCTTGCCAAGCCGGAAGGCCTGGATAAGCGTAGGCTGGGAGGAGAATTACTATGGCAAAATATGGCAAAAGAGCCCAAGCAAAGGTAAAAAGAGCAATGCATGAGATGAAAGAAGGCGAACTTAAAAGTGGCCGCTCAGGCAAAACGGTAAAAAGCCGAAAACAGGCGATTGCGATTGGCCTCTCTGAAGCCCGTAAAGCCGGCTATAAAGCGCCAAAAGCCCCAAAACGCTCTTGGTAATCCCGCTCTATCTTGGCAGAATATAGATGAGCTCCGCATAGATTGCGGGGCTCTTTTTTTAATTTTTTTTGGGTGGTAGGCTAAACATGAAATTCTTCTAAAAAGGAGATTGATTTCGTGAAAAAGATAGCACTACTCATCATGGCAGGAAGTTTATGCATTGCGATGGAACTGCCACCGGCTTTAGAACTATGCCGAGAACTACAGGCATTTCTTGATCTTAAGCCACCGGCAGCCATCGAGCATAAACCACCGATAGAAAAACCGCCCATTGATCTGACTGCACCGATGGCCGTAGCAACAACAAAAGTCATTAAACGAGGCTCGGTAGCAAACTTATCCCGGGATAAGTTAGTTCAACTTTCCTGTCGCGAATCAACGTGCCAGAGAATATTTAAAACAGAGTCGGAAGAGCGCAATCATTATGCTCGAATGCATAGGTCTCGATTTCTCTTTGAGTGCAAGGAGTGCCACGAACGATACTCTACGCGCTCAAGCCATGATCTTCATCAAATGAGAAAGCACGGGATCAAAATTTTTGAGTGCAAATTCTGTGACAAAGCTTATGCGGTACGCGGTGATCTTAATCAGCACATGAAAAGAAGACATAATACGCGGCTTACGTTATAAAAAAATCCCACCGCTGTTACACGATGGGATTTTGACATTTCCTTAGCGGACCTGTCCGCCGTCCTTCGAGACGCATCTAACGATGCTCCTCAGGATGACCGGAAGGACGCGTTTACTCCCGAGCGTCAGTCGAGGGACTTGGCGTAGGCGGATCAAAACATTCCGCCGGGCATTCCGCCCATGCCGCCCATTCCCGGAGCTCCTGCTGCGCCTTCCTTCTTTTGTTCAGGAATATCGCAGATGGTAGCTTCCGTGGTCAAGAGCAAGCCGGCAATAGATGCCGCATTTTGAATCGCGGAGCGCGCCACCTTGGCAGGATCGATGATACCTTCTTCGATCATATCAACATAGTTGCCTGCTTTGGCATCAAAACCAAAATTGCCTTTCTTTTCTCTCACGTGATTAATCACCACGCTCGGTTCAAAGCCGGCATTGGCCGCAATGATACGCAACGGCTCTTCCAATGCTTTTTTAACAATTTGCGCGCCTAGTATTTGATCGCCTTCTAATTTGAGTGCTTCAACAGCTGCTTGCGCACGGATCAGCGCAACGCCACCGCCGGCAACAATGCCTTCTTCCACAGCTGCGCGCGTTGCTGAAAGAGCATCTTCAATGCGATCTTTTTTCTCTTTCATTTCAGTTTCAGTCGCAGCGCCCACTTTGATCACCGCAACACCGCCGGCTAATTTTGCCAAGCGTTCTTGCATCTTTTCCCGATCATAATCAGAACTGGTATTCTCAATCTGCATGCGAATTTGCGCAATGCGACCCTTAATATCTTGCGCGTTT
Organism: uncultured bacterium; assembly: GCA_963836585.1. Lineage (GTDB taxonomy): Bacteria > Babelota > Babeliae > Babelales > Vermiphilaceae > BTUB01. The sequence continues at coordinate 127,446 of CAWIJV010000001.1, read as the reverse complement.
CCTTGGCCTTCGATAACGGTAGTAGTATCTTTGGTGATAATCACGCGTGCCGCGGTTCCCAGATCATGCGCGCTAACATCTTCTAATTTTAAGCCGATATCACCACTGATAAATTTACCACCGGTTAAAATGGCAATATCTTCCAGCATCGATTTTCTGCGATCGCCAAAGCCGGGCGCTTTTACTGCGACCACATTCAAGCTGCCGCGCAGTTTGTTTACAACCAGACCGGTTAATGCATCGCCATCAACATCTTCTGCAATAATCAAGAGTGATCTGCCCGCTTTTAACACTTGCTCCAAGACCGGCAGAATACTTTTCATTGAGCTAATTTTCTTCTCAGAAATTAAAATGAGTGGATTGGCAAGTTCCGTTTCCATCTTTTCCGCGTTGGTCACAAAATAAGCAGAAAGATAGCCGCGATCAAATTGCATACCTTCAACCACATCCAGTTCATCTTTCATGCCTTTTGCTTCTTCAACGGTGATCACGCCATCGCGGCCCACACGTTCCATTGCATCGGCAATTTGCTGGCCAATGCTGGTATCGGAATTAGCAGAAATCATAGCAACTTGCTGGATCTCTTTTTTCCCACTGACCGGTTTTGAGCTGTTTTTAATGCTCTCAACAACCGCTTCAACCGCTTTATCAATCCCGCGCTTTAAATCCATCGGATTAGCGCCGGCAGTAACATATTTATTACCTTCACGGAAAATAGCTTGTGCAAGCACGGTTGCAGTGGTGGTGCCATCACCGGCCACATCAGCCGTTCTGCTGGCAACTTCGCGCACCATCTGCGCGCCCATATTCTCCAAGTGATCGGCCAATTCTATCTCTTTGGCAACGGTGACACCATCTTTGGTGATGCCCGGCGCGCCGTATGCTCTTTGGTAGACTACGTTACGGCCACGGGGCCCGAGTGTAACTTTTACCGCGTCAGCCAATGTGTCAACGCCTTTGCGGACTTTTTCACGTGCCGCCGGCCCGAAAACAATAACTTTTGATGCCATATTTTAACCCTCAATAATTCCTAAAATCTCTTCTTCACGAATCACAATCAGCTGGCCATTATTTTGATCACCACTGAGTTCGGTACCTGCATACTTGCCAAAATAGATTTTGTCACCTATTTGCACGGCCGGCTTGATATATTTGCCATCTTTATCCAGTTTCCCCGGGCCAACGGCAATTACTGATCCAATCTGTGCTTTTTCTTTGGCAGCATCCGGAAGATAAATGCCCCCGGCTGTTTTTTCTTGGCCTTCCGAGCGTTTTACTAGCACTCGGTCGCCCAATGGTTTGAATTTTTCGAACATATTCATCCTCTAAATAAAAAAATTAACTAGCAGCAAGCTTCTGGATTCTTAACTTCATTGCAACCTTGAGCGCCTCTGCAACATTCATCTTCCGCGCGCAATTTTTCGGCCAACTCTTTCACCTTTTCCGGTGTTGGCTGGTAAAGATCGATAATATTGCCCGATGGATCTTGAATGCTTGCCATTATTCCGTGCTGAGCATCAGTAGGCGCATCAAGGAAGGTGATGCTTGTTTTGTGCTCTTCGTAGAAGGATTTGAGATCTGCCACTTCAAAAACAATGCCCGTGCGATTCAAGGCGATCTTTTCTTCAGTCGGGCACAAGCCAATCTGAAGGCCATTAATTTTAAACTCTGCCCAACGATGCGGCACATGGAACACCAGTTCAAGGCCCAATTTTTGGTAAAATTCCACCGCAGCCTGAAGATCATTTTCCATCACAATCATCATAGCCAATTTTTTTACTGCATTCATAATATAGAGTACCCCTAAAAAAGACGTATTTTAATACACTTTTTATTGTACCCATCTTTATGGATTTGAACAAGTAGTGACATAGCGCATCCCAAATCAGTATGCTCAAGTGAGTAAGTAAAAAAAGAGTATAAGAGGAGCAAAAAATGCAAATATATCCTTCTCTCATAGCAGCCGACCAAAGCAATCTTGAAGGGGCGCTGCGCCAACTGGAGCCGCATGTGCCCGGATTTCACCTCGATATTATCGATAATAAGTTTGCTCCGAGTGCCGGCATGAGCATTGAAACAGTCAACACCGTGGCAAAGCTGGCCATCAAGCCGCTGTGGGTGCACCTGCTGGTGGAAGATCCGGCCGCATACCTGGAAAAATTAAAACTCCCGGCCGGCGCTATTATCACCTTTCATATCGAAGCACACAAGGAGGCTTCTCGGCTTATCCAGAAGATACAAGAAAAAGAGTGGCGCCCGAGCCTTGCTATAAAGCCAAAAACAGGGGTCAACGAGATCTTCCCTTTTTTACCATCTATCTATCAACTGCTGATCATGTCAGTAGAGCCGGGCTTCTCAGGGCAGCCGTTTTTACCGGGCACCCTGGCCAAGACGGATCCATTGGTGGGCCTGCGCAATACTGAGCCGCGAGTCTTTAAGATTGCTATGGAGGGCGGTATTAGTATCAAAAATATTGTGGAGATTGCTGCCAAGGGAGTGGATCAGGTGGCAGTGGGCACAGAGATCTTTGGCCATAAGGCCGGGCCGGTAGAGGCTTATAAAATTTTAGCGGGCAAAGTACCATAAAAAAGGCGCTCGATCGAGCGCCTACAAAAATAGCTAAGGCAGGGATTTCTCCCTGCCTTAGCTTGTAAATATATTAAGATTGTTTACTTATTGAGTAATGAAAGCAACAATGCATGTGAGTAAGATCTCGCAGAAGCCGGCTTAGTTACGGGAACCAAGCGTGGGTGTACTTCAACCGGAGTTGTGATAGATTCAATTTCGATTCTATCAGCAATACCCAATCCATTTTGAACTGCAACCTTCACTGCCATTTCTTGAAGAGTGGCTGAAGTTTCAGCATCTTGTTTACTCTTAAGTACAATCACAGGCAATTCAGTTTTTGCTGGAGCTTCAGGAGACTTTGGTCTGGCTGGAGCTGGCTTAGTTTTAGCCATTGCAGAAACTTGAGCAGGTGTAATAACTAAAGGCTTTAAAGCGCCTTTAAGCTCATCGCCAATCTCAGTCATAGGAACCATTGATTTAACTATACCAACTTTGACAATTGCTTTCGCTGCTGCTTTTTCCAATGCTTTCTTAACTTGATTAGCTTTGTAATCAGTATGTGCATTCTTAGCTACAACGCCTGCTACGCCAACCGTCATACCGGTTAAAGCAATTTCACCGTTGCGATTATCAAGGAAGTTACCGGCAGATTGCGCCATTTTCTTGTAATCAAGCTTAGCCAAACGTGAGTTTCCTAAACGTTCTGATGCTTTAGCATAGAAGTTAGCTGCTATTTTAAGAGCTTCAGAATTTGCATTCTTAACTACCACAGCAGCACCTTGAGCTACTTGAGCAATTACTTCACTATTATCGTAAGCAACTAAACCTGCGAGCGCTACGGGAGCAGCTACTGCCACCGCTTTACCGGCGTTATTAGCTACTGCATTTGCAGCGGTTCCCGCAGCATTAGCCACTGCGCGCCCTGCTTTACCAGCAATACGCTTAAGGGGCTTACGTGCTTTATATCCTGCATAGGCAACAACCGGAGTCGCTACAACTGCTGCAGTTGCTGCAGTAATATAAGGGTGTTGGCGGATTTGTTCTTTTACATTTTCTACTGTTAATTTAGCAGCTGCATTTCTCACTGCATCAACTACTACCGGAGTTTTTTCAACGGCATAGTTAACTGCTTTGCCTGCATTATTAGCTACTACTGATGCAGCAGTTTTACCAAAATTTACGACTGCATTACCAACATTCACTGCGGTATTTTTATAGTCAAAATCTTGGACTGCTTTAGCAACAGTTCGACCTACTTCAGTAGCATCTTGAGCTACTTTAGTAAGAGTTTCTTTGTTGTCATAAGCAACTAAGCCTGCAAGAGCTACCGGCGGGGTAACAACTATTGCTGCTTTTTTAGCCGCTTGGGGCTTTTTATAAGCAAAAATAGCCGCACTGCCTGCTGCTGCTGCACCCGCATACATATACGGATGAGCTGCAATCTGGCTCGCAATGGCATCTTTGGTAATACCCAGGGCATTTACTACCTTAGGTTGTACCGCTTTATAGCCATTGGCAAGCGCTTGACCGGTTTTTTGGGCCAAGGTTGGGACTTGAACTGCTTCAACTGCATCAGCCATAGGAGCTTGCAATACCTGTTCAGTATCGTGGCCCATAGGCTTGATTTGGGTAGAAAGTAACAACGCTATAGATAAGGCTGCTACTGTTTTATAATTAACGAATTTCATAGATTTCCTCCATTTGTGTTTAACCTACATTTCTAGTATCCATCTTACCCTATATAACTAAACTGTCAAGAAAATAAGCTTTAAATAAGCCTTTTATTTTCAAATATGCATAAAACAAGGTAGCGGAGGGGTATTTTTGGCCTTTAGCCCCCTCTTTCTAAGGGTGGCCTGGGAATGGCCCAAAAACAGCTACAAATGGCCTAAATTGGCCGCTTTAGGGGTTAGGGGACCTTTGGATGGGGCTTTTTGAACCCCTAGTGGTGGCCGAGACTGGCATGGATAGGGGAAATAAGCCAAAAGAGGCTTTTGGCAAAAAAATAAGGCAGGTTTTTAGGCCTGCCTAGATTTTAAATATTTTAGCAAAAATTAGCGTTTTTTAGCTTTATAGATACGGCAGCCAAGATAGCCCGCTGCTCCTAGTGCAGCGCCTACCAAGTAAGGATGCTGCTGAATACCATTCCAGGTGTAATCTGCTGCTTTGGAAACAACTTTAAAGATAAAGGGGCGATAATGATCTTCCTGCGTTTCCTGAATTTGGGTACAGTTACCCTGCTTACATTCAATAATTTTGGTCATTAAACCATTCGAAAGGCGGACTATGCCAGTGCAGCCATCACAAACAATCCGATCCTTAATCATTCTAAAAGAACCGCCCATCATGTGTTCTACCTTAACTCCCCAGGCACTATTTTTGATAATAATAGAACTATCATTATCACTGCCAATATCAATGCCCATCGGCATGGTAGGTGTAGCAATCAAACAGGCTAAGAGTATAGCTTTAGATAAGTTCATAAATTTCTCCATTTGAGACATTTTTTACAACTATTAATACCGTGAGTTGAAATAATAACTGCAACTTTTATTGATTGCGATTTGTGAGTTAGCTGATATAAGCTTATCAAAAAGCTCACCAACCTTTCAATATTAGGAGCAGATGATGAGATACAAACAGCTAACTCATGAAGAAAGATACCATATTTATGCGCTTCGTAAAGCAGGAAAAAAGCTCAAGAACATAGCAAAAGAAGTGGGAACGAATAAATCCACAATCTCCCGGGAGCTGAGAAGAAACCGAGGCAAAAGAGGCTACAGGCCGGATCAAGCTCACGAAAAAGCAACCGAGAGGCGCCAGAAAGCTTCCAAGCGCATCAAGCTTGACCAGAAGCTCAAGAACATGATCATTGAAAAATTGGAATTGGACTGGAGCCCAGAACAAATCGCAGGATATTTTAAAAAAAATAAAATTGCGAATATAAGTAGCAGATCGATATATACATGGCTTGCGCTAGATAGAGCAAATGGTGGAAATCTGTATAAATTTTTAAGGCGAAGCCACAAAAAAAGAAGAAAAAAATATGGATCAAGTGATACTCGTGGACAGATTGCAAATCGCATCTCAATCGAGCAAAGGCCAAAGATCGTAGAAAAAAAATCTCGCATTGGTGACTGGGAATTAGACACCATGATGGGCAAAAATAATAAAGGGGCTATCGTGACTGCCGTGGATCGCAAAAGTAAACTTGTTAAATTGAGAAAAGTTGAGTCAAAACATGCCCATGAGGTGACAAAAGCGGTAGTCAAGATGCTTGGCAATGCTGGGAACAAAGTCCATACGCTAACAGCCGACAATGGCAAAGAGTTTGCCTATCATGAGAAAATTGCCTTAAAATTGAAAGCGGATTTTTACTTTGCTCACCCGTACAGCTCATGGGAACGGGGACTTAATGAAAATACCAATGGGCTTGTGCGACAGTACATACCCAAAAAGACTGCGTTCGTTTATGTAACAGGTGACCAGCTCAAACTTATAGAGAAACGGCTCAACTCCCGTCCCAGAAAAAGTCTTAATTTTCGAACACCGCAGGAGGCATTTGACGCATCTAATCGACGCTGATAGAATTTTAGTTATAATTTTGTTGCACTTGTTATTTCAATTCACGTACTTTTAAACTACCCTAAAAATCCCTAAAGCACAAGGCCAGTAGCCACTTAAAATTCAAATAGAAACGCTAATTAATATTTGCTGCGACCGCAGCAAATAAAATAGGCAGGTTTTTTAGGCCTGCCTTGATTTTTGATACTTCTCAGATGGGAAGTAAATTTACTTCTTTTTTGGAGAAGCTTTTTTGCTTTGGTAATATTTATAGATGGCATAACCGGTGATGGTTAGTGCCGCTGCTGCAATTGCCGTTGCTGCATAAGGATGCTTGTGAGCATAGGTGACTACCACATCTTTAGCATCTTGAACCGCTTTTTTAGCCTGTTCGGTGGTTGGGCGTGCCGGCATTGCAGGAAGCTTAGCGCGAACTGAGCTGACAAATTCGCCCACTTTAACACCAAGGGCAAATGATTTAGCTTCTGCTACTTGAGCAGCCGGAGCGATGGCGACAACTGCATCTTTGACTGCTTCAACACCAACTTCTGCAATTTCCGCAGCGCCTGCAACTGCAGCAGCTACCGGCAGCATGGCCTGTGCTGGGCAAAACAATAACGCTAATGACAATACAACAGACTTAGAAACAAATGAAATCATATGATTCCTCCACTAAGGGACGGGGTTACACAAATTGTTTTGACTGTTTTTTAGAATACCGATTAATTCTCGTACGTCAACTTTTTTTCATCAATTTCTTATCATAATCACGCTACTGAAACTCTTTTGATATCATGCATGCCCGCTCCAACAAATACCATTCCCAAAGTACCGCATACCATTGCTCCCGCTAAAAACTGATTCCGCTCCCGTTCATTAATATAATGATGATTCCACTGATACTGGCGATGATATTGGCCGGCAAATTTAAATCCATGAGCCGCTGCTGCTAAAAATGTAGATCCCACTACCAATTTTACGCTCGTTTTTACCGGTGTTGCACTGCGCGCTATTGAGGGAGTCAAAAGTACGTAGCCGGTTCCTCCTGCCATCACCGCACACTTGAGCCATGAGTTAGCGCATGCTCGCGCAATATGTCTTTGCGCAGGATCCTCGTCACGAGCAAGAGCAGTCTCCAAATGCCCGGCCAATCCTTCTATAGCGCAATAAAAACCACCGGTGAGCAGCCCTATTCCCGCCAGCTCTCTGCTCAGATCTCTTAATTCCATTGCTTGAGTTTTGTTGCCAAAGTGCACAAGCAGTAACAAACAGAACAATATTTTTTTCATCAAATTTTCTCCAAAAAAATTTTTAATCAAGTATTGAATGTCAGTAGTCAAATAGTATATGTCTAGGGTAATGAACATTCTACTATTTTAAAAAGGATTGTTGTAGCAAAGTGATAAGTTCCCAGGAGCTCCCGCTAAGTAACGGTTTTTTTGAGAGATAAAGTTTGGTCAAAAATTCCCCAAAAAAGGAAATACGAGACCTATCTTCTCTCATACCCCCCCCCGTAAATTACTAGTTTAATAAAAAACACGCTTCAAAACCCTAATATTCCCCGAGCTGTAAATAATTTAGCTGCTATTGGTGATCGATTTGAGATCAATTTTTTTGTGGCCATAGGCCAGGGCGCTCCACAGAACTTCCCAGGATTCTACCAGATAATCCAAAGCCAATGCTCGCATTCTTTCCCAGAGATATTTCTTTTTCTTTTGTTTGCAAAGCGCCTTCTGAAAAAGGGCATCGCAAAGCTCTTGCGCTTGATCAATTAAAAAAGCCAGCATCATGAGCATGCCAAAGATGGTACTCAAATTTTTTTTGCCATGCCCAAAATTGTGCTCGAAGTGATAATTTTGGTTTTTAAGCGTGTTCAAGGTTTCATTCTCAATCTTCCATCGACATCTTCCTCCTCGCATAATGTCATGAACCGTAGCTTCAGAAATTTTCAGATCGGTTACCCAGCTGAAGCACTGCTTTTTTCCTTTGGACCCAATTTCGATATAATCCAGAAAATTTACTTTCACGTCAGGATGAGTGTCATTGAGCGGCACCCCATTGCAAAAGCGATACTGATGAATGGCGCCGCCATCTTTGGCGCGATACTCAGATTCATTGCATATGCCACGGGTAAACTCAAATAATGCTTTATGATTACCCGGTTTGGCCCCCAGTATGTATGAAATACCGGCATCCTCAAGCATTTTGATAAATGGCGCATTGCTGGTGATGCCATCGCCCAAGAAAATTATTTTTAAATGCGGATGTTCTCTGCGAAGCCGCTCAATAAAACGCTTGGCAGCATTCAGCTCGCAGTCATTTTTGGTATCGCCGTCCGACTTCATGATTGGCTCAGGAGCCAAGGGGATCACCGTCTTCTGACCGGGATGGACCAGCGAACCGCATAACATTTGATGGTAGTAAGTTTTTGTGCCGTCTCGATGCTCTTTCACACAGCAATTTTCACAATGCACGGTGGAGGATGAAAAGAAACCGGTGCCATCGACTGAAAGCAGATAATAGCCATTGATAAATTGAAAGCCTTCCAGCGCTTTCCCTCGCTGAAGATGCGCAAAAATAGTTTTGAAAATAGGGCTAATTTCGTCCGGCTCAACTTCATCAACTCGCTCACGCATGTACGTATCACTGGGTACGTTTTGGATGTCATATAAATTTTTTAAATTGACATGCACCGTGTCCGGTTCATACATATGATTGTCAAATTGCAGGAGCGAAGGAAATTTGAGACTAAACATCGCAAATGCAGACATCAAGCAATCTTCGAGTGATATCGGATTGCTCCGATTACCTTTTATTTGGGGTGTTTTGGTCTTCTTGAATGCGCTACGGACAATGCGTATCATCCCCGTAGCAGAAAAATCTTTTCTTGGCTTTTCCATGGTCCACTTCCTATTCAAATTTTGATAGAGTGGCTACAGCATACCAAAAAAAGTTTACGAAAATAAATTTTTACGAATGCGATACTAAAGGGTTGTTTTTGTTAGCGGGAGTTCCTGATAAGTTCCTATAGTTGTGCAAAATGAAAAGTTCCGGTTTTGGGGTAGGCTAAGAATAGATAAAAAGCCAAGCCAAACCGCAAAATCCGGAACTTTCTATGGATAAAATTATCATGAACAGGAAAGAAAGAGAACAGCTGATTGTTTTTAAGAAGTTGGCCGAGGGAGAGGTGACTCAGGAGGTAGCAGCACAGATGCTTAAGATTACGCCAAGATGGGTTCAAGCCAAGCTCAAAAGGTACCTAAAACAGGGTGATCTGGGGCTGGTACACAAAGGCAGAGGAAGACCTAGCCTGAAGCGTTGGAATCCTGATCAGTGCGCCCTCGCCCTTGAGTTGTTACGATCAGATTGGGTAGGCTTTGGCCCCACTTTTGCTGCTGAAAAACTTGTGAAGTATTATGACATAAAAATAAGCAGGGAGACCTTGCGTAAGGCAATGCGAGCAGATGGCATAAGTTACGACACTCGGAAGAAAGGTAAGCGTCGAAAACGACGTGAACGTCGTGAGTTATTTGGGCTGATGGTGCAGCTTGATGGCTCACCCCACGATTGGTTCGAGGGGCGTGGCAAACCATGCACTTTGCTTGTTTTCATCGATGACGCAACAAGCCAAATTTTATGGCTTGAATTTGTGGATGGCGAGTCGGTTCATGCGGTTATGTCAGCAACCAAAAAGTACTTTGAAAGGTTTGGCAAACCGACCTCTTTTTATGTTGATTATGGATCAGTTTTTAGCGTCAACACAAATAATGAAAATCGTGAAAAAATAACTCAGTTTGAACGTGCTATGAAAGAGCTGGGTATTGAGGTTATTCATGCTCGGAGCCCTCAGGCAAAGGGCCGTGTAGAACGATGTAATAGAACCATGCAGGATCGCCTTATCAAGGAAATGAGAATGGCTAAAATCTCTACCATGGAGGAGGCTAATCGCTTTGTTCATGAGGGCTGGTTTATAGCCGATCATAACGCGAGATATGCTGAGCCTCCGGCCAAGCAAGGCGATGCGCATATTTCTCTCGCTGATGCCGATTTAAACAACATTTTATGCACAAAGCAAAAACGTGTTGTGATGAACGATTATACCATTTCGTATAAGAATAAAATTTTGCAGCTGATGAATAGAAACTCTGTTTTGGTAAGGCCAAAAGACTCTGTGACTGTTCGTGAACATTTGGATGGCCAGCTGTCACTTGTTGCCCGAAAATCAACTTTGGAGTTCGAGCAAGTTGGAACCAGAAAGCGCACTAAATTGAGCCCTATTGAATATGCCCTTATGGGAGATTTAATCGATGCTCCGGAAGAAGTAGCTAAACAGAACTTTTCACTTTGCGAGGGGGGCTTTGAAGGGCTAGGCATACCTTACCTGAGCAGCTTAGAGAAGTCCTATTTAGACAACTTGGCCTTGCAATCTTTAGGTCGATAAATGGAGGTTATTTATGGTTTAAAATTTATGCTTTTAAGTGGGTTAGCAAAGCGGTTGAAAAGAGGAACTTTTCACTTTGCTAAAAACCGGAACTTTTCACATTGCGTTGACACTATTTTAAAAAGGATACCAATAGTATGCATTATCCAAGAATTATAGGCCTGTCACTTTTTTTACTCTTCAACACTAATGCTGACGTAAAAAGTAAAATTTTTAAAGATGTGTCGGTTCTTGGATTGCTCAGCGTGAATGAACTCGGCGTTGCTCAAGATGCAATTATTTTAGGAAACTTAACCGTTCAAGGTACCATTAATAATGCCACCTACGTGCAAGGCCCTTCGCCATCAACGCCCAATGCGGTGCCACGCTTCGCTAATAGTTCTGGCAATCTTTTGAAAAATTCTACCGTGCTCGTTGATGATAGCGGCAATGTCACTCTCAATGGGATCACCAAGAATGGCAACACTGCCAACTGGCCCTCAATCGTTGGCGCTGCCGGCACATTTTTAGGCAGTGATGGGCATGGAAATTTAGTATATGGCACGCCGTCCGGCGCAGGCAATGTTTCATCCGCATTGCCCTTTGGCCTGAGTAATGCGATACTTCGCGTTGATTTAGGCAGCGGTGTTGATAATATTCAACAATCGATAGTCACCCTCGATAATAGTGGCAATATTTCAAATGTTAATACCTTAACGGCAAACACCGTTAATGCGAATCTCAATGGAAATGCAAGTTCGGCAACCAATTTACTCGGACCTTTGCTTGGCGATGTCACCGGCACACAAGCGGCCACGGTGTCGTTATCATCGAGGATAATATGAGCAGCGATATACTATTAAAAAACGGCATTATTATTCCCGCGTATGAGATTGAAATTACCACCAGCCGATCCGGAGGGGCTGGTGGGCAGCATGTGAATAAAACAGAAAGCCGCATCAGTGTGCGTTGGAGCCCAAAAAATTCCAGCGCGCTTTCTGATGAGCAAAAAACACGAGTGCTGGAAAATCTTACATCACGGCTCACGCAAGAAGGTGATCTGATTATTCACAATAGTGAATCGCGCAGCCAACAACATAATAAAACAGCAGCGCTCACTCAATTACAAAAAACTATCGAAAAAGCGCTCTATGTTCCCAAGAAGCGAATGAAAACCAGAATTTCAGCATCGGCAAAAGAGGCGCGGCTCCAAGAAAAAAAGCAGCGCGGCTTTGTTAAAAAAATGCGCCAAGGCGGTTTTGAAGATTAATGGTTATTAAATCCACAGATTTTCTTTTAAGTTCGATTTTTTATTGTTTTTTAAAAAAAGTTATCGTAAATTAAAAATAAGATATTTTCTAGTTAGTCAAAAGGAGAATGTTATGAATTTTTCATACACCCACTATAAAGCAGTTGCTCTTGTTGCGCTCTGCTCTCTTTCATCAGTATCTCTTAAAGCTGCGTGCCCTACTCCCTGCGCAGGAGTAACCGGTGCGGCACAATTCTGCAGTTTAGTAACACAAAATTTGTGCGTTACAGGTAATGAGCAGATCGGAGGAAATCTCACCGTCTGTGGCACCGAAACTATTTTTAGCACCGCACCAAGCACCGGCTGCACGAGCGGCGCACTTGTGGTAGCAGGCGGCGTAGGTGTTGGCGGCAATATTAATGCATGCGGCACTATTTCCGGATACGTTCCATCAACCACCGGTGCCGGCTCTTCATTAACCGGCCCAATCTCATTGGGAAGCCTGGCCGCCTACGGCAATGTGTATAACAACACTATTTCTCTGGTATTAGCAAGTGGTAATAATCCAATTCCACTTCCTGCCAGTGGTCCTTTATTTAATGTAACTCATCCAACTACTACCACCGTGGTACCTCAAGTTACCGGCGTTTATTTAGTTACTTACTTTATTGCACCTACCATAGCACTCGGAGCAGTGGGCGTCTTCTCGATCACGGTAAACGGAGTATCACAATTGGGAAGTATCTACCCTGTATTGGCAGCACAAGTAGATTATTCCGCTGTTGGCCAAGCATTATTGGTATTAAATGCCGGTGATGTAGTAAGCCTCAACCTCAATAGCACCGTAACTATTACTTTGACCGGCGTAGGATCATTAACACTGGAAAAAATCGCTTAATTAAAACCGATACACGAGGCCACCGCCAAAAATTGCGCCGCTCACGCTCGATGAGAGAGGAATCACCGGGCCACTTTGCGATTGATTCACGTGGGATTTAGCTTTTGCAAAAGAATAATCAATAAACAGATCGAGCAAGAAATCACAACTCAGATCAATATAGGCGCCTATTTTTGCAATGCCGCCAAGCGCCCACACGGTCTGCCGCTGCACCACATAGGGCGAGTTATCAAAGGTATGCACGCGCACCGGTTGGAATCCAAGGCCCAGATAGAAATTAACGTAGTCGCAATTACACCAGCACCCCGATGCAAAATATTTTAAACCAAAGCCCAATGGCACCAAAGTTACTTTGGTCGGTGTATCAAAATTCACCGTGTGGCCACTCTTAGAAAAATAGTCGACGCTAAAAAATCCATACCAACAAGAATCATCGCACAACTGCACCGTGAGTTCCGGGCCATACAGCGCGCTGCCATGATAAATTTGTTTAAAGCGCGAGCCGGTTGGCAAAAAGTAGGCTGCTTTAAATTCCAGCAATACATCTCGAGCATAGACGCAAGCGCCACCCGCCACACACAGCGCCACTAAAAAATAGGCTGATATTTTTGACTTCAACATATTGGTTTCTCCTTTATTTCATTAACAATTTTGAGTGACGGTGAATTCAACCGGTGTTGAAACCGTGCCGGCCGAATTGGTGCCGATAACATAGTAGGCATTATTCACATTTTGCGTTCTATTATGATCATAATAGGTCAAGGGCCCGCTGGTTGCAGGGATCGTGGCAACTAAATCGGTAAGCCCCGCATCGCGATAAATAGAGTAGCTCACCGGTAATGATGTGCCGGTAACATTCCAGGTGAGTTGATTGATAAGATCTTCTTGCAGCAAGAATACATTCGAATTTTGGCAGCCGGTGAGCCCCGTGATGTAAAATGATTGCAGCGCAATTACATTCACCGTATTGGAAATAAAATTAGAAACATAGGCAAACTCACCATCAGGCGATATGGCAATTCCGGCAGGAGCTTGATCAACGGCTATCGTGGGAGAAATCACGGTATTAGTTGCAATATCAATAATGTTAACGGTCCCCTGGCCCGGCGTTAGATTATTAAACCCGGTAGCAGCATAGAGTGTATTATAATTGCTCGCATAGGCTAATCTGCCATCAGGCGTAATCGCAAGTGCCGCCGGCTGTATACCCAAAGGAATCGTCGCAACGATCGTATTGTTACTTATATCAACCACACTCACCGTGGTGCCATACGGCTCAAAATTGTTACTGCCAAAATTGGTTACATAGGCATATTCACCATTAGGCGTAATTGCAATATTAAATGGCCCAAACAAGCCGCTGAACGTATCAACTACGGTGTTATTACTCGTCTGTATCACACTCATGGTGCCTACATTACCCGTAACATAATTACCAACATAGACATACTCACCATTAGGCGTTATAGCCAGCGCGGCTGGCGCCTGCCCTACTGTAATGGTGTCAGTGATAGTATTATTATTTAGATTAACAACGCTCACGGTATTGCCATTTCCACTGCCGGCTATAGGGCCACCATAATTATTTACATAGGCAGTGCTACCACTCGGAGTAATAACCAGTCCTGATGGCCCGTCAAAACCACTTATGGTTCCAATAACAGTATTATTTGCTATATCTATAATCGTCACCGTTCGGGCAGCACTATTGGTCACGTAGGCCTTGGTGCCTTCCGCATTAATAGTCACCGTATATGGCTGATTAAAGCTTGGATCAAAGATAGTGGTTACCGGAAGATTTGTAGCGGCGTTTATCACAGTCACCGAATCTTGCCCGGTAAGCCCATAATTATTATTATTGGCAACATAGACATATTGATTATTCGGCGTCACGGCCAGCCCAGCAGGCGTGATGCCCACATTAATAGTTGCCACCACGGTATTGGGTTCTTGCGCATAAGCAGCCACCGATAGCAGCAGTGAAAATAAGAAAATGATTCTCATATGAATCTCCTGGTTATAAAAAAAATTACTCCTAGGTTCTGTGAACCAAATTTTATCTGAGCCATATTAAAGCTCCTACGAAATGCAGAAAAGATAAATAGGACTGGGCCGATTTATCAAATCTGGAAAAAATTCTACGAAAATGTTTAATTTTGCCGAAAAAGCACTCGATAAGATGCCGTTCTTTATAAAGATGTTCATCATAAGAACGTGGTTTTTTACGATTCTTTCGCGAAGGAATATTCGCCTCACATCCCTTCTTTCCAATGTTTTCAACAAAATCATCGCAATCGTACGCCTTGTCGGCAACTATGGGAATATCAAAAACACCCTCACATAAATGCTTTGCTTGAGTAATATCATTACGATTACCTGCCGTCAAAATGAATTTAAGAGGCAGACCTAATGCGTCCACGAAAGCATGTATCTTAGTTGTGAATCCCCCTTTACTACGACCCAACGCTTGCTGTTCTTGAAATCCATAGCCAGCTGAACATGCATGTGAACGAACAATCGTAGAGTCAATCATGCCAAGGTCCATATCTGGATCCTTCTGTACAAATTCAAATAATTTTTTCCAAATACCACGTTTACTCCATTGCTTAAACCGCTTATGAACGGCTCTCCAATTACCATAATAAAAAGGGAGTAATCGCCACTGGCAGCCAGTTCTAAGTGTGTAAACAACCGCTTCAAGAAATTTGCGCAGCCGCTCGGCATCATTTTTATGAATTCCCTTAATTTGACTTAAAAATTTCAATATTTCTGTAAATTCTGTATCTTTAAGCAAGTAATGCATTATGGCTTCCTTTTTTAGGTGTTTGATAGCTCTTTAAAAGGAAGCTTACTTTTTATTTATGCATTTTTTAAATTTGGTTCACAGAACCTAGTTCTTATTAAACTAGGAGTAATACATTATGGAACTGGAAAGCAATAACTTGATCAAATATTATTTACTATTACCAGATCGCTTTCATCATCTGCCTGCTGCTGCGGCTTATTAACCCACTTCATATATATCAATGCTGCAGCAACACCCACCATGCCAATGATACACAAATTTTGCAGCCTATTAATTTTAGCTTCAAAAGTGTCCATTCGAGCATTCACTCGTTTAGGAAGACTGATTAAATCATCCCATCTAAGAAAGCCTCTGCCACTATCTATTCCATCATTGGTCATCAGGATAGCTTGAGCCGGTTGCACCACTGCCAGTAACAGTATTATTGAAAGCAAAGTTTTTTTCATAAAAATCTCGCTGTTATAGGGTTAAAATTTACGTAATAATCTTAGCGAATTTAGCCGCCTTTTGCATCTTCTTAATTTTATGAACATACTAAAGGCATGAAGTATATAACACCTATTTTCTTATTGTGCTTACTCATGCCACAGATGTGCCCGGCGGCTATTTCAATGGTATATAACTTTCGCGTCGCGCAAATCACCAAACAGCCATTATATAAAAACTCAAAAAAGAATATGCTTCTGGGACTTCTGTTCGATCAGTATCTCAAACAATATAATGGGATAAGTAAAAATTTTTTTGGTGGATTAGGTTCATATATTTATAATTTTAAACCCTACTATTTTCGCATCGATGGCGCCATATCCCATGTTAAAGAAGCTTCGCCGACTACTACTCTTTTCTCCGGAACAGAGACTGATGATATTCTTTTTACGGCAGGGCGCAATTTTATACCTAATGAGCATTCAAGAGTAACCGCATCAGGATTATTGGGCATCCCAACCCATAAAATATATACACTGCAATATACGCAATTTGGCTATGGTCAAGTAGGAACCGGTATCCAATTGGATGGCTCCTATGAACTCACCCACCTTTATGGCCTTTTCTACGGTGCGCGCTATATCTATTATTTTCCCCGAACGGCTCTTAATGATCTTGATCAAAAATATAGGTTTACTCTGGGCAATGTGATAGATCTTCTTATTTCCTTCAAAAAAAATTGGGATTTGCACGGGTATGAATTCGGGTATACAGCCCGCTTCAATGCGAGCAGCCATATTTCGCCCTCTCTTGATGATATTGCAGCTCAAAATAATTACACCAGAAGCACCTTTTACTTTGTGTATAAATACCATTTTTTATCGCACAATGTGGTTAATCGCTTGCTGTGGTATATTTCATGTGCTTTTGACCATAAAAAAGCATCGTATAGCAATAAATTTATTACCACCCTGTGGGCATCATGGAGCATCGGTTTTTAAATAGGGCATGGTATCGCATCCGGGCAAGATTGCACTGCGGTAATAGCACCCGATGTGGTAATAGTTCCTGTATTAACTTCCGCAACATTGCACGGCGCCAGATTAAAGGTGGTCCCCTGGTTTGATAATGTATAGCCAGTATCACTTGTGTTACCCGTCATAGTTAAGCACGCCGAAGATGACGGATCAGTAGAATTAATAAATAACCCACCGCTTACATTAGCTAATAACGTATTATTGCTAATAGTACCTGCAAAGTTAGTAAATTGCTCCATGTCAATGCCTCCTGCGGCATTAGATCCTAAGTTTTGATTATTGCTCATTGTGTTATTTGCGATATTGACCGTCATATTTTCTATGAGATTTGAAGAATATATAATGATTCCTGAAGTGTCATTATTGCTCATGTTATTATCCATTACACTAAAATTAAGATTTGTTCCTTCATGGCCTAATAAAATGCCATTTGCAAAATTGGTATTGCCCGTAATTTGATTACCAGTAATGGTCATATTTGCCGTCTCTACAATTATGCCTCCGGTGATAGCAATGCCATTATCACCACCATTCGAAATAGTATTATTTGTTGCAGTAAGCGTGAATGTTGTGCTTGGATTAGTAAATATCAAGCCACCACCACCATTATCAGTGATGGTATTACCCGTAGCATTGATATTAAATTCATTAAAACTTCCCCCGGCACAGTAGAGTGCCGAAGCAGCATTATTCAAGAAGGTATTATCAGTTAAATTTAAATAGCAGTTGCTTAACGTAGTATCGTTGAGATTCATAACTATCGCCGATCCAAAAGATGCCTCAGATCCACTGGCATTATTACTCATCGTATTATCACTCACCGTAAATTGAGCTAAGCTAGTATCATTAAGCTGAAAATTCATACTTCCACATTCATTATTCTGAATGTTATTGTTAGTAATAGTTGCACTGAGCGGACTTGCTTGCGCGGTGACCGTTAAAGGAGCTGAGCTTACAGAAGAAGTATTGGTAACGGTATTTCCTGAAAACCCTAAAGTCGAATTCCCGCTAAAGTTAAAAATGCTACCATCTACATTTCCGTTCATACTATTATTCGTTGCATTCACCGTAGCGTCATTTGCAAATGACGCTTCAATAGAGTAAACCGCATTCCCTTGAATAGCACAGCTATCAACGGTACAAATCATATTAGATGCTACGGAATCTATGAATATACCATCACCTTGACCATTGGTGAGCGTAAGATTATTTAAGAGCGCAGTGCCAGAAGATCCACTGTATTCAAGATGTATTTGATCGGCTAGGCTGTTATTAATAGTGCAATCTGAGATCTCTATATTTTCAAGATTAGTACCAAAAATACCATTGCCTCCGGCCATGGTAGTGGTAACATCGGTAATAGTAAAGCCACTCACTTGATTAGCCGAATCTAAGGTGATTCCATCTCCGTTAGTATTAGTCACCATAGGAGCAGACGAACTTTGGGCAGGAATAGTAAACTCTCCTTGAGCTGCTTGCAATGCATGGCTAATACCGGAGCCCCAAAAGTTTTGATTCGCTTTAAGCGTAATTCCTGCGTTCATTCCGGTGGTGGTGCCATCGCCGGGGAATACATAAATGATATCATTAACATCCGAATTAGCTTGCGCAAGTGCAAGCGTTGGATACGGGCTTTCATAGGTGCCCAGAGAGCTGCTCGTATTATCTACAAACACAAAGTTAAACGGCTGGCCCGTTGCCAGATTGATGGCGGGAGCAGTTACTTGTGTATACCCCACCACAATGATTTCTTGTCTTGGCACCGGCTGCACCATACGAGAATAAAGAAGATCATCAAGAGCGCATTGATGGTAATCCTCTTGATGCGTTGCACATGATCCGGCCCCAAAAGGAATATTTACTGTGAGTTCGCCTTGAAACCTATCGTGAAACATTCTATCGTAAGAATTACTAAATTCGACTTTTATATACTCGTTGAATCTAATAGCAAAGCGAATCTTGCCACCCCATATTTTGCGGCCAACTTTTCCGGCAAAATAGTAAGGCCCTGCTGCTGCATAATAGTTAACTCGAGAGCCAAAGTGCAAACCAAACTCTGCATTAAAGCCGGTCATTCCAAATTGATATTTTTGCGAGATAAGCGCCTCATGTCCCACGAATCCAACAAACTCTGTTTGATAAGGCGCAGTAATTTTTTTACCCAGGGGAAAATAACCGTTGACCCGAAAATCCCAACATCTACCTAATGATTCAGCACCAATACCCAGTTGATTATAATGCATTATTTTGGTGTTACGATAATCATAATAGCCATTGAAGCCATATACTCGTTCATTCATAAGTTTTCTTATACCCATACCCACATTGGCCGCCAGTTTTCCATCATTAAAGACATGGCCACGTAAATCCAGAAAAGGCATCACGGCTACCGATTCAGGATCAGGTGCAAAAAAGCCTTCCAGAGTAGTATATCCCTGCTTGTATCCTATACCACCACGCTCAATATGACGCATCGATACCCGATTAGGCTGGGTATAGCTAGGCCAAAGTTGTAAGGGATATGAAAATGCATTAGCAGCACAAATCATCGCAGTAAAACATATTAAAAATCGATTGGCGCTTCTCATATCTCATCCGTGAGTTAAAGGTTGCAAAATATGCTACTTTTAACTCATATTACAAAGTTAATCTTATAAAATTCAATATACTATATCTACGGCCTTTAAAGCCTTATTGTACGGTCAAAAATATATAACTGAAATATGCTGAAGACTGAAAATGTGGCCTAGCGAATACATTCAGGAACAAAGATATACCAATGGGCTTTACCTTACAACATATCCAGACGATATATTCGTCATTTAAGCTCGGACTAAATTAAATTTCCAAATTACTGAAATCTGATTTCCAAATCTTTATCCAAAGCAGCGGCGGCTCGATAAAGAGTCAAAAGTGTCACTGAATAATTTTCAGGATTTAATAACCGCATAAGAGCAGCTCTACTAGTGCCAGTCCTTTTTGCCATTTCCGTTTGCGAGATCTTTTTTCTTTTCATCTCTTTTGAAATTTGCTCGGCTATCACTTTTTTTATTGCAGCAAGTTCAGCTGCCTCTAATGTACCCTCTTCTTTAAGAAGTTCATCAAAGCTTGGTCCGATATATTTATTTTTCATAATTTGCTCCGCCTGTCATACTACTTTTATAAAGAAAGGTTCTGAACTTAAGAAATGTGCCCGATAGGACTCGAACCTATGACCTACGGATTAGAAATCCGTTGCTCTATCCAACTGAGCTACGGGCACATGAATATCAATTTAGCTTGTCCGCCGAAGCTTTTAGCGTAGGAGGATCGAAGGGGGGCACATATTAGAAGGTTTTTTAGTAGTATACGCAACCTACCCCAAGAGAGCAACAAATGCCTTTAAAAAACCCCTTTTTTAACCCTCTAAAACGCATAAATTTGGACTCAGACAAAAGTGGTCAATTTTTAAGGCCATTTTTCACTTTGGGCCTGAAGCCTATTTTAGCCTATTAGAGGCTATTTTAGGCCTCTCTTGGCCCTCGATTTCCATTAGAAATTATTGACAATCTGAATAAAATAGGTAGAATTAGTAATAGAAATAGAGTATTAACTGAATTTTGGAGGTTAAAATGTTAAAAATGAATATTAATTACTTATCGCTCATCTTATTAATAAGCGCACCGGCGCTGGCTATGGAACAGCCGCCACGGTTAAAACCAGTGGCAAAACCGGCTGCGGCCATTGCCAATACTATCAGTAGCTGTAACGTTTGTTATGAAGATAAATCTGCAGGTGATTTTAGAACCCTTGCATGTGGGCATAAATATTGCTTGGCATGCTTGAGAAAAACCATTCAAACGGCTATCAATGAAGGGCAAGCCGATGCACTCAAATGTATTGATCCTTCGTGTAAAAAGCCGATTGAGCTTTCTGATTTAAGAAAAATCTTTTACGATAAAAATCATCATAATGCGATCAATGAAATTCAATTCAGAGACTGGTTGACCAAGGAGAAAAACACTAAATATTGTCCGACGACCAATTGCCCCTTCAGCTTTACGAATGAACGAGGGCAGTTTACTCATGAATGTCCTGGGTGCAAGAAAGTGTACTGCGGTCAGTGTTTACATCCGCACTCTGCAATCAAAACTTGCCAGCACGCTGAAGCTGATAGAAAACTTGCAAACGATAAAAATGCACAAGAAAGAGCTAATGAGGAATGGGTGCGCGCAAATACTCGCGCATGCCCAAAGTGCCATACTCCGATTCAAAAGAATCAGGGTTGCAGTCACATGACTTGCAGAAAGTGTTGGCATGAATTCTGCTGGCTCTGCTTACAGCCATACCATGGCCACAGTTATGCTAACTGTTCTTCGCTGGCTGCAGCTATAGATAATCGACAAAGAGAGCAACAGCAGAAGCAACAACAAGAGCAACAAATTCAAATAACGTGGCAAAACATGCATTTATTATTTGCGCGCGATCCGCGCGGTTTTGCAACTACATGGCGGGCAGATTACTGGAGAGTGCCTGAATTGGATAACACCTTAACTGGTACACGTTTTGCTCAACGCTTTATGAATTTATCTTGCGAACAGCAAGATGAATGGACAGCACGCATTTCTGTTCATTTAGAAAATGATCGGCAAAGATATATAACAAGATGTATGCGAATCTGGCTTGAAGAATTAGAACATTTAGAACCATTTAATGCAATCTTGAATGCAAATATTCAAATTCAAGATGGGTTACTTATAGGATCAATACGCTTTAATCGCCCGGTGAGCCCACAATTTATTGATCTATTCGCCAGAACTATTGCTGTGCAAAATCCTCAAGATATGATTTTGCTAAATAACAATGGTAGATTTGAAGCATCCATAAATCGTGAACAATTTCAAGCCGCTCTTAATCGCGCAAGTGCTCAATTTAGAGAATATGCGCAAGGATCCATGAATCCTACTATTCTCTGGATAGAATACTGGCGACAAATAGGCCAACAGAATGGGCATCCTATGTATCAATTTACATTCAATCGCATACTTTCTGTTGCCGAATTGGGCCGCGCAGATGCATTCTTCCAATCACGCCGTGAGTTGTCAAACATACAATTTGTTCGTGTAGGAAATGCTACCCGCATCACATTTGTTAATGATCGATCTGATAATATACGAGAGATCATTGATACTCTTAATGCGCGCGTACGTCAAAGATAATCTTTACTTTTAACCCAAGGGGGTCTGCCATAAAAGGCAGGCCCTCTTTTTTTTGTTGCATTCAGAAACTTCAATTTGCTATGGTTTGGGTAATTAGTTTACACATCCTGAGTAGAAACCGCAGGTTTCGTATCGAAGGATATGGTTCGATACATTGCGCTTCGCGCAATACTCACCATGTGTACTTTGGAGTTTCTATGAAAAGAATGCTATTATTTCTCACTTTTTTCTTCGTTCCAGGCCCTACTGCATCAGCCATGCTCAAGCCACCGGCAAAATCGGGCATCGGGCTCACGCCTACCATTTTGCAAAATTTTAGTGATCTGATTGCCGTGCTTCCGGAAAACAGCCCGAATCCACAAATAGCGGGAATCCAAAAAGCACTGCATGACCTTTTTGAAAAAGTAGTCAAAAAAGATGCCCCCGTCGCCTATCTGCTTTTACAATTAAAAACAATGATCCTTAAAATGAAAGACCCACAATTTAAGGATCAAACATTTGCCAGCGATCTGTATGGCCAAATCACTTTAGGCCAGTATGCCGAATTTTGGGATGACATCATTAGAAATATAAACAACCTCACTTCGCTCTCTAAAATAACACCAACCAATATAGAATATTTCCAAGAAATTATCGACGCGCTGCCAGCCGGTAAAGGAGCAGCCAAGCAAGTAAATGATATCAGGGTAAAGCTCCTGGTACTTTTGCAAGCGGCTAAAAATAACGCTATCTCACTCGCTGAGTTAATTACCGATTTGAAGACGGTAGCAGAAAAAATTGAAGCTGACCCAAGCTCCACAAGAATTTCATTTGACAGCACAACCTATGGAAAAGATGACACTTGACCAATTTTCGCAAATAATCCTGCGCTCATTAATTGATGATCTTACAAAATCACTCACCAGACCACTTCTTTCCACAACGGTAAAACCGGCACCCGCACGACCAAAAACACCACCGCCGATGACGCAACCTGAACCACAACAAACTAAACCGGTATTTCATCCCGCGCAGCCTGAACCGGCCCCTGTCTTTTACCCGGCCACCACAACTGCGCCACAAACACAACCTGAACCAGCCCCGGTGGTTTACCATCCAGCCACCCCCGCTGCTGTGCCTCAACCGGTGACACCGCCTGCAGCACGACCACCTTCTCCTCCCGCTCAAGCAGCCACCGGCACGCCGCACGGCCTGAACAATATTGGCAACAGCTGTTTTATGAATGCTTCTTTGCAAAGCATATATGCGCTCGACCGGCTTACTAATGCGCTGCTGCCACGCACAGATTTCTATCCACCGCGCTCCTTTGCCGCTGAATATGTTAAATTTATTCAAGACATGCGAAACTCATCCGAAAAAGAATTAGCGCCTCGTGAATTATGCATGCGTGGATGGGCAAAAATGGGCTTCAATCCGCTCAGTCAACAAGATAACGATGAATTTATTGTCGCACTCCTTGATGATCTTATTGGCACCAACCAAAATGATCCAATTAACCAACTGCTTGAAATTCAATTACAGGCTTTTCTGGGTGGCAAAGCAAGCGCGCGGCAAAATACCGTTTTGCTATCAGTGCCTCCCCTGAAAGAAACACTTGATCAATGCCTGCAAGCATTTTTTGCTGAAGAACAAGTTGAATACGCGGGAATAATGCAAGAAAAGCAAGAACGAATCTTGCGCGCCGGGCACTATTTTATTATTCACTTAAAACGAAATGTTCCCGGAAAAGATCCAAAAGGGCAGTTTGCTTTGATAAAAATTGCCAAGCCAATCCCTTTCCCTCTCACCAATCTTGATCTTAACCCTTATGCAATTGCCGGCGCTCGCTTGCCACTCTACCGTTTAAAAGCGTTTGTGGTTCACGCAGGCTCGGCCCGCGGCGGCCATTACACCGGCTATGTCCGCTATGGCAACAACTGGTTTTTTGTAAACGATTCGGCAGTAACACCGGTTTCGCAGCAAGCGATTGAACAAATAGCAAAGCAAGGATACGGTTCGGCACCGGATCAAACGCCGACGACATTCTTTTATGAAAGAATGTAATTTACCAGAACATGCGCGCAAACCCTATGTCCGTTCGTGCTGAGCCCGTCGAAGCATGCTTTGGTTAATTTGATCCTTAAAAATTTTTAAATGATTTACTTACCAGAACATGCTTCGATAAACTCAGCACGAACGGTGTGGGGTGAGTACGGCTCATCTCTGAACTAGAATGAACAAGCTACTCCTGCGGCACAAAGACGGAGCTAAACTCCCTGGCCACCTCAAGCAGATCTTCTTGAATATCATTGGTAAGATCGGCCGTTTCCCAAATCGTATCGTAAATCGGTTTATAGACCGATTTTACAAAACTCACAAACTGCGCGGCGAAATGGTGCACCTGCTTGACAGCAATCGGATCCAAGAAATTTTCTTTGAGCAGAAAGAGCATGAGCGATTGATCCACAAAATTATACGTAGCATATTGCGGCTGCTTGAGCAGTTCAATAATGCGCGCACCGCGGGCAAGTTTGCGCTGAGAAACTTCATCAAGTTCAGTGCCAAATTGCGCAAAATCAAGCAGCTCATGATATTGCGCCAACTCCAAGCGCAGCGCTTTGGTCATCCGCTTGATCGCTGCCGTTTGCGCGGCGCCGCCAACGCGCGATACTGAAAGTTCAATATTTACTGCCGGCCGCACCCCTTGATTAAACAATCGCGTATCCAAAAAGAGTTGGCCATCGGTAATCGAGATTAAATTGGTGGGCACATAGGCAGTGATATCATCACTTTGAATCTGCACAATCGGCAGTGCGGTAATCGACCCGCCGGAGGCCAGTTTACCCGCGCGTTCTAATAATCGTGAGTGCAGATAAAATACATCCCCGGGGTATGCTTCGCGCCCCGGAGCACGGCGCAAGAGCAGTGACATTTCTCGATAGGCAATCGCATGATTGGAAAGATCATCGTATACAATCAAAACATCTTTGCCCTGCTCTCTAAAATATTCGGCTATAGTGCACGCTGAATACGGAGCCAAATATTGATTAAGCACCGCTTCACTAGAATCGGCGCTTACCACCACCGTATAATTGAGCGCGCCTTTTTGTTCCAGCTCTTGCACAATACGCGCAAGATTAGCCTGCCGCTGCGCAATCGAAACATAGATACAAATTACATTTTGATTGCGTTGATGGATAATGGTATCCAGCACCACCGATGTTTTGCCCGTGTTACGATTACCAATAATCAGTTCGCGCTGCCCCCGACCTATGGGCACCAGCGCATCAATAGCAACAATGCCTGTCTCCAGCGATTGATTTACCGGACTGCGCTGCGTGATACCGGCAACGGCCTCTTCTACCGGGCGCAGCTGAGTGGCTGGAATTGCGCCTAAGGCATCAATCGGTTTTCCTAATGCATTCACCACGCGCCCCAGCAAAGCATTGCTCACCGGTACGCGAAACACATCGCTGGTTCGTTTTGCCACTTCAAGCTCGGCAACCGGGATTGTGCTATCCAATAAAAATATGGCAACAGAATCTTCGTCAAGGTTAAAAATAATACCGCTATTGCCCCCTTCGAACTCGATCAATTCGCCATACATCGCCTTTTTAAGGCCGTGGACAAAACAGATATTATCACCCACCTTAATCACAAGCCCGATCTCTTCCATCTTCTGATCAGCGAGCCCCTTGAGAGCATTTTCAAACAGTGAAACCAGATCGGTTGCTTTTATTTCCATCATTAATTCCTCGATACGCCTTCGGCTACTCGGAACGAACGGAAGATAGACCGTTCGTGCTGAGCTCGTCGAAGCATTTCAAATCCTGTAACTGCCGCGCAATAGAATATTCCCACTTTAACTCATCACTTTGCATGCGAATGCCGGCAATTAATTGCTCATCTATTTCAAATTCACTCACCACAAAGGCTCCTGTCTGCCGCGCAAGAAATTGCCGCACTGCTTCTTGTTGCTCATCAACAAGCGGCACACTGCTCTCAACGCAAAACATCAGCATATTATGCTGCTGCTGATAGCGGCGCACTAATGCACGCAATATCTCCAAAAGCAGCTCCGCTCTTTTTTTGCTAACCACCACACGCAACAGTTGATTGCACGATGCGGGTAAATCAAACCGTTTAATAATATGCTCTTCCAGGGCTTGATATTTTATAGACCCTTCCAACGCGGGGATCTTTAAAAAGGCAGAAATTTGAGGATTATCCTCGAGAAAAGTAACCGCCTCTCGCAACTTTTCATAATCTTTCTGGGTGAGAGGAAATACATTAAAAAAAGCCAGGGCATAGCGTCGGGCAATCTTCATACCATTATTCATACTTTGCCCATTTCAATTTTTTCCAGAACCTCAGCCACAAAAGCCTTGTTGAGCGCATCATGAGAAAACTTTTTTTGCAATTGAGAGCGCGTCTGCTCAAGCGCTTCGGGCATTACCAGAGCGCGCCAACGCTCATGCACAATCATCTCATCCTTTATCGCAACACGCTGGCCAGCATGCCGAGCAAGCCGTAACAAATCATCGTGGTGCCGCTGCCGCGCCAAATCCACTGCAGCGTGCCACTGATCAATCTTACTGCGCAATCCCTCAGCTTTTTTTTCCTGCCGCTCCAACTGCTGGTGTAAAAATTGTGAACGGCCCTCTAAAAAGTATCCCTGCTCCTCCAATCCTTTTAAGAGCCCCTCTTTTTGAGCAATTTTTTCTTCAATGCGATATTTAAAGTAGCGACGATATATATAATAGGTGAGCCCGAATAAAACAAGAGCATTAAGCATTCTAAAGATGAAGGAAAATAAGGAAGCATCACCGAACATGCTGCACCCGAGCTACCATTTCTTGCGCGATGGCATCCACTGTTTTTTTTATCTCCTGCTCACTAAAAGATGCATACGGCATAACTTCAGGTATCGTGGCGGATGCGCGGGTTGCAAAAGAGATGGCAGGGGCATGCCGCTGAGCATACTGGCGCAATGCTGCCCAATGCTGGGCAATTTCTCGTTCTCTTTGAGTGACCACCTGCTGATGACTTTGAACCGTTGTAATCAAGCTATCATGCAAGCAAGATTCTTGATCTATCTGCGCAAGAACAGGTTTAAAAAGAAGATACTTGATAAGAAAAAATGCCAGAGAAAAATGAAATAATTGAACGATCAGCGTAGCATTTATGATTGTCATACCAAAACCTATGGCTTAGTAATACTATTTTACTGAGCAAAGACCAAGAAGTATACCAATCCTCCGGCAATCAACAGTACATAAATAGCAAGTGTTTCTATGATGGTCATACTGATAAGCATCACCATACGAATTTTGTTCGCGCTTTCCGGGTATTTTCCGATATTTTCACACGCTTTCATGCCTATCGCTCCTTGCCCCAGAGCAGGCCCTAAAACCCCCAATCCTATTGCAATTGCTGCACCAATACATGCTGCCGCTTTTGCATAAAAAATACCTTCTACCATAGTAATACGCCTCTCTTATAAAAAAGACTAACCGGTTATTACTCTTAACATAGCGCATATTTTATATAATTCTAGAGGAGAAAACATCCTGAGTAGCCCGCAGGGCATATCCGGCCTTCGTAGCCTCTGCGTTATAGTCAAGACACTATGCCTAGAACTACGGCGGAGTAGGCTCGAAGGATGGTTCGATACGATCACTGCGTGATCACTCACCATGTGTAGAGGGGGGAGCATTTATTGTCAGAATATTCAAAATACGCTACGATAAACCATCACAAAAATAGATTATAAGGGATATGAAGTAATGTATCTTTTTCTTTTAATACTGCTAGCAACCATATCAAATAAAGCAGTGGGCAATCACGGGCTCCGCGATGCCTTTGATGAATTGGTAGCATTTATTGATAACTCTCCTGACGTATGCGACATTATCGAAACTACCAATTTTAATGTGCCACGCACCACCACCAAAACCGACGTGGTAAATCTCTTGGAAAATGCCGGAGTGGTAAATCTTTTGCAAGAAAACTTTTTTTTGCGCTCTAATAAGATTAAGAGTCGCAGTCTTCTTGATTATCCTTTTTGCTGGCCGTGGCGGCATGATAAAGACAAAAAGGCAGTATTTATCGATCTGTTTTACAATCAAACCTCCCGCGCATTTTTTACTGAGACCAGTTCCAATATTTGCACCTATTTAGGCCTCACTCAAAACAGTTTTTTGCAAACCTTACAAAATATTATTACGAGGACTGCCCCGTTTTTTCCGGATCTAGATCTGAAAGACTATCTCCCCTTGCTCGATCTTTTTAGCACCTTTACCGTGCAAGAACGGCGACTTGGACTTCATGATCGGCGGCAAAAAAAAGATCGACTGCTGGACCTTACCGTTATGGCTCCCTGGTATTATCTAGAGCGCAATCATTTTGTAAATCCTCGAGTGCAAGAAGATTTGAAGATCTCGTAGGCGATCTTTTTGGCCTCCCACAAACACCGGAGCAATTGCATGTAGCCGAACGCCAACAGCACGAACTGGAAGAGCAGTATCTTATTAGTGATAAATTGGGCATTGGTGACACGCGTATTTATGTTGATCGTCCTATATCGTAAAACGAGCAAAATCTTGCGGTGCGCTTAGGATTATTTAGCACCATTCCTACTGCCTTTGCCTGGAAAAAGGGGCTCAAGGGCTCCAGCCTTCAGTTGATTATAAGTCGGCCACTATCTAGATTTGGTGCAGCTGATTAATAATGCGCAAGCAGCAACCGGCGGCGCTCCTTTTACCAACACGCAACCGATCAATTACGCTTTTGCCGCGCTGGAAAATTTGGGCGCCATGCTGCTGGAAGCACCCATGGGCAATGGCGGCCATTTTGGCCTGGGCACTTATATTCGCAACCGCTCGCCACTCACCGCCTTGATCAAGCAAAAATGGGCAACTGATGTTACCATGCGCAGCTTTATCTCATTCGAATATCTGTTTCCGGCCACCGAATGGCGCAGCTTTAGAATCCCGGCCGAAGAAGCATTGTTTAACTCACTCGATTTTGTGAGTGAGGATCAGGCAGTGATCAATAGCAACTATAATTTTATTGTGCAGCAACTCACCAATCGCATTTTCCCCTATGCCTTGCAAGCATCGGTGCATCCGGGCATTGTGTTCCGCTGGAGCTCGCAACTATTTTGGGAAGGCAATGAGCGCTTTGGGTTTAGTTTTGGCACCGATACCTATGTGCGCAACAAAGAAAAATTAAGCAATGTGGATGCTGACCCGTATGTAATGCGCATCATCGATCGCTATAATGCGCGCTATCTCACTGCTTACCAAGCAAAATTGGCCGGCTCACTCTTTTTCAAAATTAATAAACCGGATAAATTTTGGACCCTCTCATTTTT
This sequence comes from uncultured bacterium, assembly GCA_963836585.1. Lineage (GTDB taxonomy): Bacteria > Babelota > Babeliae > Babelales > Vermiphilaceae > BTUB01. The sequence goes on along the minus strand of CAWIJV010000001.1, from coordinate 97,926 downwards.
TGCCGATTATACCTATATGAATCGGGGCCTGGGGGCCGATTTTACTCTGACATTTAATACTGACGTATCATTTTAAAACCAAAAAAGGATATTTTATGAAAAAGCAATTATTGATAGTAGCATTATTGGCTTCACCAATTAGCAATGCCGAACATATTCCCCTCACCCTCGCAGCAGAAATTCTGGAAATGATTGACGGATTTACCCTCGGCGTAAACGGCAATACCGTCGGCATGGTGATTCGCTTGCGCCTGGATTTAAATAAGCGCCGCATCGGTAGAACCAATTCTGCACACGCGATCACCGGGCTTTTTGAATTTGAGGGCAAGAAACAGACTATTAATGAACTCATGGCGCTTGAAGCAAAATTGATGCGCAGCAACAGCGCCAGCGATCAGCAACGATTGCGGGCGCTGCATGCTATCGCGCTCAGCAAAATTATCGATGATTTTGTTGAACTGACCAAACCATTCTTGGCCGATGCGCGGGGCGCCAAAGGGCAAATGATTGTTCTCATCGGCGAGTGGGCACAAAAAGCACATCGCACCGATAGTCATTTACTCGAATGGGCGAATGTAAAAGAAGGTGATGAATCGGCCACGATCTATCAAAAATTAACCACCATCACATTATTTGATCAATTTGTGGATGACCTGCTATACTTCTTAGAGACTCTCTTACGCAGTTGCCCTAAAGCGTGCGCGCAATTCAAAGAGATGATGGAACAAAAACAATCCGCCGTCGCCAAGGCCGTCCCTTCTTCCGTTCGTCCTGAGTAGAAATCGAAGATTTCGTATCGAAGGATGATCATCACAGCAGCTTTGGCGTGACAGGCACAAACTATAAGTAGAACATCTTCAATGGATCATCACGCAGAACTTAAAGGTATTGTCGATCGCTTCCTGTTTCAAAATAATGAAAACGGTTATGCGGTCTTTGCGCTCACCCTTGATGATCAAACAACTATCACCGTGTGTGGCCATCTGGCTAATGTGCATGCGGGGCAAGAAGTTTTGCTCCAAGGAAACTGGAACGTCCATCCCAAATTTGGCAAACAGTTTGAAGCAACCAGTTACACCACGAACATCCCTACCAGCACTGCAGGGCTCATCAAATATTTAGGATCGGGGCTCATTAAAGGCATTGGGCCATCATACGCACAAAAAATGGTGGATCATTTTGGCACCGCAGTGCTTGAAGTGATCGATAAGCAGCCGCACCGTTTGCATGAGGTGAGCGGCATTGGCCATAAGCGACTGGAACTTATTACCAGTTCTTGGCAAAATCAACGTGATATTTCCAATGTGATGGTTTACCTGCAAGAAAAAGGAATCTCCACCACCTATGCGATTAAAATTTATAAAGCCTACGGCCAAAACTCGATCGCCATCATCACTGAGAATCCGTATCGGCTTGCTGATGAGATTTGGGGCATCGGCTTCCATGTGGCCGATCGGATTGCCCAAGCTATTGGCATATCATTATATTCACTCAAGCGCATCAAGGCCGGCATTATTTTTGCGCTGAACAATCATGCCAGCCAGGGGCATCTGTATTGCGAATTAGCTTCGCTAAAAGAAAAGGCGACGGAGCTATTAGCCCTTCGAGATGATGCAGAGAAACGATCCCTCGATACGCCTTCCAGGCTACTCGGGACGAACGGACCTCCGTTCGTGGTGAGTGCGAGTGAAACGAGCGTATCGAACCACACAAGCGAATCAATTAATCTCCTCCTCAAAAACGCCCTGCACGAATTGTATGACGAAGCAAAAATCAAGCTCCTCACGCATCATGATCAGCATTTTATTGCCCTGAGCGCCCACTATTTTGCCGAAAAAGGTGCCGCGCAAAAAATAGAAAAATTATTGCAACAACCACTGCAACACACTATCGACAGCAATCAAGTATATCAAAAACTCCGAGTTTCTGAGATGCACGAAGTGCAACTAAACGAGGATCAACAGCGGGGGATCTTAGCCTGCTTGCAAAATAAAATTACCATCATCACCGGCGGCCCGGGCACCGGCAAAACTACACTCATCAAAAAGCTGCTTGCCATTCTTGATGAGCATGAGTTGAGCTATAAATTAGCAGCACCCACCGGCAGAGCGGCCAAACGCATTAGCGAAAGCACTGGGAAATTCGCGCTCACTATTCACCGTCTGCTGGAATTTGATCCGATCAGCAAAATGTTTGCAAAAAATGAACAGGATGCGATCAAAGCAGATTATATTATTATCGATGAAGCATCGATGCTCGATATTTTTCTGGCGCATGCGATTTTACGCGCCGTTCCCTTTACCGGCCACTTAGTATTTATCGGCGATGTGGATCAGTTGCCCTCAGTGGGTGCGGGCAATTTTTTAAATGATCTGATTGCCAGCACCAAAATCACCACGATCCGCTTGCAAGAGATTTTCCGCCAAGCGCAAGACAGCCTCATCGTGATCAATGCGCACAAAGTAAATGTGGGCGAATTCCCTTCATCATACGGCGATGCGCCAAAAAAAGATTTTATCTATATTAAAGAAAATGAGCCGACACAATGTAAATCACCATTTGGAGCATATTTTGACACAATATCTAAAGCGCCATGGCATTCGGCCGCAGGATGCCATGGTGCTGGTCCCCATGAACCGTGGCATTGTGGGCACCCAGCAGATCAATCTCTATCTGCAGGCGCTCCTCAATGCACCAACCCAAGAGAGCAAGCAGCTGGCCCACGGCCAGTATCGCTACACCACCGGTGATCGGGTGATGCAGATTAAAAATAATTATGATAAAAATGTATTTAATGGCGACATTGGCACTATCAATGATATTAATATCACCGATCAGATTGTGATGGTGCGCTTTTATGAACGAGTAGTGGAATATGAATATGGTGATCTTGATGAGCTGGTGCTCGCTTACGCAATCTCAATTCACAAAAGCCAGGGCTCAGAATATCCGGCCGTGATTATTCCGATTTTTATGCAACATTTTACTCTCTTGCAACGCAATTTGATCTATACGGCAATCACGCGCGCCAAAAAATTGTGCGTCTTGATTGGCCAACCCAAAGCAATTGCTATGGCAATTAAAAATAATAAAGGGCTCGAGCGGACCACGTTTTTGCAGCACTATTTAACCAGCGATTTGAGAGCACGATAATTATGAAATGTATACTATTCCTCATCTTAATTTGCACCACCACCCAACCCCGCTCGTTTTTTAATATGTTCCATCCAGCATCGGCACGCATTCTCATTTTAGAAGCCAGCGGCGATGCCATGCACCCGGGCCGCATCATCGATGGAAATTTTGAAAGCAGTGTAAGCTTTACCATTGCACAGAAACTCAAAGAAGCGCTCGCGCAAATCAGTCCCGGCACAAAAGTAATCATCAATCGCACGCCCGGCCAAGCGGTGGCGCTGTTGCAAAATGCACAGTTGGCCAATAAATTAAGTGCTGATTTATACATCAGCATCAACTGCTACGCGCACACTCATGCGCATCCGGCAATCAGTGTGTACCAATTTTTTAATGGTGATACCTCTATCTTAAAAAAAGACAGCATCGGATTTTATTACTCTGATCAGGCGCACGCACTCAACGCAAGCCAAACTACCGCATGGGCAAACACGCTCAAGAAACTGCTCGCGCAATCACCCGAACTGGAACTGCAGGGAGCATACAAGCTGCCCTTTAAACCGTTGATGGGCATTATGGCAAGTGCCATCGGCATTGAGATAGGATTGCAAAGCGTAAACGATATCGCGCTCATTGTTACCCCTCTGGCGCAAGCGCTGCAAAAAATTCTAGAGGAATAAAATGAGAATAATGCTTCTCGCACTCTTTTTTGTAGCCGGCATACTCTTTTTTGGCTATTACCATGAATACATCATCATCAACTTTAAAAAAACAACCGCTTCCACTTTTGATCAGACACCCACTGCCCAGAAGAAAAAGATCCCGCTCCACTTCTGGCGCGACGGTTGGCGCACTGAAGAGATTCAGCTTTTGCTTTCTGATTCTGCAGTTGCTAATGCTCAGATCATTGCAAGCAGCTGGCTTGAGATGGCGCATGATGAGCATCTGCTTAAAAAAAGAGTGGCGGTGGAATCAGTGCTTGCTCATAGTGATGAATTGTTTATCTCGCTTGAGCGCGCGCCATTTGCCAAAGAAAGCAGCACCTTTGAAAAATGGATGATTGTGGAAAGCATCCTCAAAACACTCAAGTCTGCCGGATTGCCGTTTAAAAATGTGCGATTTTTAGTGCATCATCAGCCGATGCAAGATGTGCATCTAGAATTTTCACTGGCGTGGCCAATTAATGGATTTGTTACTGAAAAATAGTGGTTTTTAATGCGACTTGCGTCGCGGGCAAGAAAGCGAGTCGATATGTTTTGTTACAAATTCATAGCTATACAAAAGTAAAAAAAATCAGTATTTTTTGCCAGCTTAAATATGCAATAGAACTCGCAAGCGTTGTTCAACCTGTAGCAACACACGTTCAGGTACTGTTCCTAGGCAGCTACCAGAAAATCGCTTAAGGGAAACTGTTCTTATTTGATTACCAAGTATGTAAGATCTGACGGGCAACCCACTATCTTCTGCATTTAAGGGAATAATCCAATAAAGATCTCTGTATTTTGAGGTTAAAGGAAGAACTACTGCTAGCTCTGAAGGGCCTTGATTAAATGTAGCAGCAGAAATAACTAGGCAAGGTCTTCTTTTTGCCTGCTCATGACCTACGGTTGGATCCAAATCGACATACCATATATCACCTCGAGCCAATCTTATTTTACTCATCGGATAGTCCATCGCTTAAGGTGATATCCCACTCTGCCAATTCTTGCTGCTCCTCTTTCCAGGCTTTCTTATCTTTTTTGAAGCGGGCATACTCTGCATTTGCTTTCTTAAGAATTTGTTCTCGAGCATACGTCTCTATAGCTTTCTGAATGATAAGTTGTTTTGATCTTCCGGTCATTTTAGCCAACTGAGAGAGATTTTTGGCTGTTTTCTCTGAAATTCTCATCATTTTTGACATACAATACTCCTGTTACACTTGTGTATACAAAAAAGTATACATGAGATGGGGGGACTATTCAAAGTATAAGTACGTGAACTGGTGCAAAAACAAATAAAAGCGGGCGTAACCCTTCGACCCAGCCGTCGCTCCTTCGGAGCTATGGCGGGCAGGCTGGGCGTTTACTCCTGAGCTTTGACGAAGGGTCAGGATAAACTCCGTCCCGCTGTAAAAAATTCCACAAGTAAATCACGGTAAGGTGTTAATTCCCATCTAGGGCGTCGCGAACCGAGTAGCAACTGAAAGTTGCTGCGAGTGTGAGAGCCTGGGTGTGTCCGCTGAAAGCGGTAAATGCCCAGGCGGTATAACGCCCGTCGGGATTCTCAAGGTGCCCCTTGAGTGTGCGGAGGTCTGGAGGGGTGCACAAGCATCCCTCCGGTTTAAATCGCTCGCCGCAGGCATTCAAAAAAAATTACTCCTGGCCGAGTAGGCCATAAAAAATAACTTTAAGACCTTGATTTCACACCGTGAGTAAATTATTCACCGCAATTACGCGTGCAAGCAGATCTTTCAATCCTTGCACATCATGTTTCTCGTTACGCAGCTGGCCAATCTCTGAATTTTGCATGCGTACTTGCATTTCAAGCTCCTGAATTTGCTTGAGCAGCAATGGAATCAGCGCCATATAGTTTACCGAATAAATTTCGCCCGCTTCATCGCGCACCACAATTTCCGGATAGATCTCATTCACTTCTTCGGCAATCAATCCATATTGCTTGGTATTATTTGCATCACCTTTGTAACTGAAGGTCACCGGACGCAGCTTGAGCATTTTTTCTTGTTGCGAATACATATCGGCAATATCTTTTTTATAGCGGCGGGAAGATGATGGCGCTACTAACTGATTACCAGCAGTAACTTGAACCGTATTTCCCGAACCAGCAACTCCAAAAATGCCGGCAATAAAGCAACCGGTGTGGGTGCTTTGCGTACCAATTCTGATAATACCTGAATCATTGAGAATACCTGAATTGCCAATATCAATATTGTTACTTTCACCACCGGTGAAATTATTGCCGGCGGTATTACCGATGGCAATGTTGGTTGAACCGGTTAAATTTTTTGAAAGCGCATTGGTACCGATGGCAACATTGTTAATGCCGGTACAGTTTGCAAGAGCACTGTTGCCAATTGCCACATTATTGGCAGCACCAGTACCTTTCGCCAGGGTATTGTATCCAATAGCCACATTTTTGCTTGCATTCATAGCATTTTCCATTGAAAGCTCTCCAATTGAAACATTGGTATTTGCTCCAAATGCGTTCAGCATTACATCTAGACCAATTGCCACATTGGTACTTGAGCCGGTAGCATTTTGCATAGCACTAGCACCAATAGCCACATTATTAGCGCCGGAAGCATTTTGCATCGCCGCATTACCAATCGCCACGTTGGTACTTGAACTGATCGAATGCTCCATAGTATCGGTGCCAATTGCCACATTAGAACTTGAACCGGTAGCAAAACCCATTGCAAAGTTTCCAATGGCTACATTACCGCTACCCGAAGCATTTATCATAGGCGCTGTGCCAATTGCCACATTGTTAATTGAACCATTGCCGGCATTTTGGAATGCTTCAATACCGATAGCTACACTATCGGTGGCATTCAGCGCGTTTTCCATTGCGTCATTACCAATTGCTATGCAAGTAGTTAACCCAGTCGCATGCTGCATTGCGCTCTCTCCAATTGCTATATTAGTAGCTGAATTACCTGCGTTTGCCAGTGCAAAAGCGCCAATGGCTACATTACTAGATCCGCTTGCAAATTGCATTGCAAGGGCACCAATGGCCACATTAAGAGCTGCCCCACTCGAAACTGTTGACATAGCACTAGCTCCTACCGCCACATTATTACTCGCATTTATAGCATTTAGCATTGCCCCAGAACCAACAGCAACATTACTAGATCCGCTTGCAAATTGCATTGCTTGATTTCCTACAACCACGTTATTCAAAGATCCAACGCTGTTTGCCATTGCGCTATCTCCGATTGCTACATTACTATTGGATCCTGTCGAAAATTGCAATGCGCTCTGACCAATAGCCACATTAAAAACTGATGTCGGATTGTATTGTAAGGCAAATTGGCCAATGGCAACACTTTGAATTCCATTTGCTGTATTTTGCATGGCATACTGCCCAATCGCAACATTACCATATCCAGTCGTATTCTGTTGCAAAGCTTGATACCCAATTCCCACATTTCCTGTTCCAAAGGCATTGTATTGCAATGCACTGCAACCCACGGCCGTATTATATGATCCAGAGTTAACCGATAATGCATTTTCACCAAGCGCCGTCACACCCGTTACACCAACAGCATTCACATTGTTAGTATTGTCACCCACAGAGAGATTACATTGTGCTAAATTGCTTGCGCCGGTGGTATTAAAATTTGCACCGGTAATATTGCCGCAAACATTTAAATTACCACCAACTCCCACACCACCACTTACTGTAAGCGCACCATTGGTGCAGGTGGTGCTTTGCGTAGTATTACTGATGCTTATTGGTCCTGTAACGGTCAAATTGTTCACCGTAAAATTATTAGCAGTCAGATTATTAAAACTTCCAGTGCCACCCGTGATCACATTTACCGTTTCAGTATTAAGAGTGCTGCTACCAGTCACAGTCAAATTATTAATCGTGGCATTATTATTTACCACTAAATTGTTCATAGTGCCGGTACCATTCACCGTAAAATTGTTGAAGGTCACATTGCCAGTAAAACTTACATTTCCAAAGGTGCCGGTACCCGCAACACTCAGATTGCCATTAATAGTTGTATTGCCGCCAATTTCTTCATTGCCACAGACATATAAATTATCTAGAATTCCCACGTTGCCCAATGCTTCCAGCACCAGTGCATTGCGCGGGCCGGTGCAAGGGACAGTGGCTCGTGACAGGCTTACGCCTTCCTCGCCATGAAAATGATCGAAGCATGCTTCGATAAACTCAGCACGAACGGATTTGAGTTCATCGCCTAGCAATGGCACACTTCTGGCACCGCCGGCCGTTATCACTTGGCAGACATTCAGGCTTCCCTCAATACCCACATCACCGAAAACTACCAGTGCGCCTTCAGAGCATGATGATCCGGTAGCGGTTGAAGTAATAATTACGGGGCTACCAAACATGCCGGTACCACAGACATTTAAGATTACCGCCAATCCCGGCGCCGCCATTGGGAATGGCCAATGCGCCATTTCTACAATTGGTGCTTTGCGTTGGATCCAGAATTATCAGCGGACCGGTGAAGCTGATGCCGCCCGTTGCGGTGATCGCACCACAAACATTTAAATTCCCCATAATGCCAACACCACCGTGAATCTACGAGTGCGCCCTCATCACACACGAAGCTTTCGGTGGTGTTAGTAATTGTCACCGGGCCTTCAAATATGCTGGCACCGGTTACCGTTAAATTGTTAAATATTCCCGTGTTGGCAATAATAATGCCATTCACGCAGACATTACAAAATTGTGCTGAATTGGTCGGGCAGGATGCAAAAAGTGATGAACTAAAAAATAGGAGTACTAAAAGGAGAAATGTGTGTGTGTGTGTGTGTGTGTGTACAAATAAAGGCTTTTTTGAGATTTTGGAAGATTTGCTTCATAGAACATGACTCTCTCTTAATGGTAAAGGGTACAAAAAATCTTACTTCACACTACCAACATTCGAGAGCGTCTGTCAAATTTTTTAAAAGAGGGCAGGTGCTCCCGCTTATACCCCAGCCGTCACTAACCAGCCGACGCCCAATGGCTATGGCGGTCAAGAAGCTATGGCGGACATATCGGTAGGCAAGCGTAATCTATAGGTTGAATAAGCCGATATAAACAGGTACTATGGCACCAATGAATAGCTTTTTGCGTGGAGTAACTTGGTATGAGAAAAAGTAAGAAAAAGTCTTTAGCGTCCCTCAAAAAATTGCCCATTGATGTGAGCAGTTTTACCGTCATGCGGGAAAATAACTACCTGTATATCGATAAAACGGAAATTATTCATGATTTGATTACCAATGGTCGTTTTTATTTTTTGGCACGCCCGCGGCGGTTTGGCAAATCGCTCCTGCTCTCCACCTTGCAGCAGATTTTTGAAGGAAATAAAAAACTTTTTGATGGCCTCTGGATCGGCGCTAAAAATAGATACGATTGGCCGGTGCATCCGGTAATTTATCTTAATTTTTCTGAATTTTCTATTAGAGATCTTACACGGTTTAGCACAAGCCTTGCCTGGAAACTGGACACTATCGGGCATTCCTATGGCATTGATCTTTCTGACGCCCCTTTTTCTGAGCTCAAGATTCAAAAATTGGTTACCACCCTATTTACAAAAAATAGGGTGGTAATTCTAATCGATGAATATGATTATCCACTCATCAACAATTTAGATGATCTTAAGCTGGCAGATGCCATTCGCAAAGAGCTTAAAACGTTCTTTAGCTCCATAAAAGGCCTCGATGACCATTTACGCGCCATTTTCTTGACCGGCGTTACCAAATTTTCAAAAACCTCCCTTTTCTCCGGGCTGAATAATCTTAATGATCTTAGCACCGACATCCGCGCTGCCACCCTTTTAGGATATACTCAAAAAGAGATCGATATTCACTTTGCTGCCCACATTAAAAAGCAGGCAGCCTTCGAGCAGGTTAGTGAGCAAGAAATAAAAGATGAAATGAAAGAATGGTACAATGGCTACCGTTTTTCGGACGCAGATATCAAAGTATATAATCCATTCTCGATTCTGTATTATTTTACAAAACATAAGAAAGCAAACTATTGGTTTGAATCGGGAACTCCCGGCTTTTTGATTGGCTTACTAAAAAATCAGTATTATGAACTTGAGAACCTGGAAGATGCCCATGTAACTGCTAGCAGCTTAGGCGCTTTCGATCTTGAATCATTACCATTAGTTACGGTCTTATTTCAAGCCGGTTATCTCACTATTAAATCATACGATCGAGTAAAAAATAAATACATGTTAACTTTTCCCAATCAGGAAATACGGGAATCATTTAGCAAATATCTCTTAGCCGCTCTTTCTAATGAGAAAGTAACTAGCGTAGAAAAAATGATCTCATCACTCGGCACAGCGCTTAAAGATCACAATATTGATTCTTTCTGCACCATCCTGCAAGGCCTGCTAGCCCAAGTTCCCTATCAACTCCATATTCCCCAAGAGCGCTATTATCACTCACTCCTGCAAATGATCTGCGGTCTTCTTGATATCGATGCTCAATCAGAAGTATCAACCGATAAAGGTAGAATAGATCTGGTCATCGAGACGCACAAAGAAGTATATATTTTTGAGGTAAAGCTGAATGCTGATGCCCAAACTGCACTCAAACAAATTGAAGAGCGCAGATATTATGAGCGGTATGTTTCCAAACACAAGAAAATATTTTTAATTGGCCTTTCATTTTCGCGCAAGAAAAATAAGAAAGGCCTCTTCTTGGATTGGTGCAGCAAGGAGCTTTAAACAGTCAAATTATTTACCGCTATCACACGAGCCAACAGCTCTTTTAATTCTTCATATTTAGCACCTTGATCTTGCACCTGCACGCGCGCCTCAAGCTCCTGAATCTGCTTCAGCAACAATGGAATCAGCGCCATATAGTTCACTGAATAAATTTCGCCTGCTTCATCACGCACCACAATTTCCGGGTAAACTTCGTTTACTTCTTCAGCGATCAAACCGTATTGTTTATTATTTGAAGAATCACCTTTGTAACTGAAGGTCACCGGGCGCAATTTCAACATCTTTTCCTGTTGCGAATTCATATCGGCAATATCTTTTTTGTAGCGAGCAGAAGATGAGGTGGTTCCCAATTGACCGGAAGAGTCAATAAGCACTGCGATTGCATTAGCATTATTAGTGGTTACTCCGCGAATACCAGAAATCACACAACCTGTTTGGCTACCGGCAGTACCAATGCGAATCCATCCTTGATCGCCAAGAATGCCGGCATTACCAATATCAATATTATTACTTTCACCGCCAGTGAAATTATTGCCGGCGGTATTACCAATGGCAATATTGGTTGAGCCGGTCAAATTTCTGGAAAGTGCGCTGGTGCCAATGGCAACATTATTACCAGTAGTACAGAATTGAAGAGCTGATGTACCGATCGCCACATTATTGGCTGCGCCAGTACTTTGACGCATGGTATTATATCCAATAGCCACATTTTTACTTGCATTCATAGCATTCTGCATCGATTGAAATCCAATCGCCACATTGGTACTTGAGCCGGTAGCAACACCCATTGCCACATTACCAATGGCCACGTTATTAATACCGGAACCATTTCTCATTGCAGTATTACCAATTGCTATATTAGTAGCTGAGCCGAGAGAGTTTTCCATTGCGTCAACTCCAATAGCTACATTAGTGCTTGATCCGGTAGCAAAAGCCATTGCCGCATTACCAATGGCCACATTATTAGTTCCTGAACCATTTTGCATTGCAGTATTACCAATTGCTATATTGGTAGCTGAGCCGAGAGATTTTCCATTGCGTCAACTCCAATAGCTACATTGGTACTTGATCCGGTAGCAAAAGCCATTGCCGCATTACCAATGGCCACATTATTAGTTCCTGAACCATTTTGCATTGCAGTATTACCAATTGCTATATTAGTAGCTGAGCCGTTACCGGCATTTTGCAATGCATTGGGTCCCTATTGCTACATTATTAGCTGCTCCTGAAGCATTTCGCATTGCACTGGTACCTATTGCTACATTATTACTAACTCCGGTTACACTTTGCATTGTAAATGGACCTATTGCTACATTATAAGTACAGCCTGTTGCACCCCGCATACTTGCATTACCTATTGCCACATTGTTACTTGATGAACCGGCATTTTCCAACGGACCACTTCCAATAGCCACATTGGCAAGGGCATCGGTTGAATTTTGCAAAGCACTTAGTCCGATAGCCACATTAAACGTCGCTCCAGTCGTATTTTGCATAGCCGCCACCCCAATAGCTGTATTGTATGATCCGGCATTATTTTGTAATGCTTGATAACCAATACCAACATTCCCCGTTCCAAAAGTATTATATTGCAATGCGCTGCATCCAACTGCTGTATTATATGATCCAGAATTAAATTCCAATGCTTTTTCACCGAGTGCGGTTACACCCGTCACGCCAACTGCATTCACATTGTTGGTATTATCACCTACCGAGAGATTGCACTGCGCTAGATTACTTGCACCGGTCAGATTAAAGTTTGCCGCATTTATGTTTCCACACACATTCAAGTTGCCACCGATGCCCACGCCGCCACTCACGGTGAATGCACCGTTGGTGCAGCCGGTGCTTTGGAGTGTCGAGCGATTGGCAATAGTGCCGGTCAATCCGATTACTGCCAATTGGCCACTTGGGGTTACAATTACCGGCTGATGATTGCCAATTACTGGTGTGCCATAAATGCCGGCCATGAAGGCTGATGTTTGTGTATTTTGAGCGCCGACGCGAATTGTATTTGATTCACCAACTACACCGGTATTGCCAATATAAATATCATTACTTTCGCCGGAAGTGGCCAACTGATAACCAGCATGGTTACCGATCGCGATATTATTTGATCCGGTTGCATTGGTAAATAGTGCATTATATCCAAGCGCAGTATTATAATTTCCGCTTTGGCCTTCATACATTGCACCAACACCAACAGCCACATTCTTGCTTGCGGTAGTACTGTCATTGAGCACTCCGCCACCAATGGCTACATTATTGCTGCCCTGCCCATCAAGTAGCGCATAAATTCCCATGGCAGTATTATAAGTGGCTCCTGAACAGTTTGTCATTGCCAGACTGCCGACTGCAACATTGCCGAAGCCCGGACTATTTTGCAAAGCTTGGCACCCTACGGCAGTATTATATGAGCCGGCATTATTTTGCAACGCATTTTCACCTAATGCCGTAACACGATTGAAAGTGCCATTCACATTGTTGGTATTATCACCCACCGAAAGATTGCAGTTGGCTGAGTTGCTTGCGCCGGTGGTATTAAAGTTGGCAGCTTTTATATTTCCACAGACATTTAAATTGCCTCCAACGCCCACGCCACCACTCACAGTGAGAGCACCATTAGTACATGCGGTGCTTGCGGTAGTGTTGCTGATGCTCACCGGGCCAGTGACGGTTAAATTATTTACGGTGAAATTGTTCGCACTCAAATTGTTAAAGCTGCCAGTTCCGCCGGTAATCACGTTTACCGTTTCAGTATTAAGCGTACTGCTACCAGTCACCGTCAAATTATTAATCGTGGCATTATTCACCACTAGATTATTGATCGTTCCTGTGCCATTCACCGTGAAATTGTTGAAAGTGACATTGCCGCCGGTGAAACTTACGTTGCCAAAAGTTCCAGTGCCTGCGACGGTGAGATTTCCGTTAATTGTTGTATTGCCGCCGATTTCTTCATTGCCGCACACATATAAATTATCCAAGATTCCAACATTGCCCAATGCTTCCAGCACCAGTGCGTTGCGTGGACCGGTGCAGGGGACACTCCGTAATTCGTTATTGAGTAGCGGCACACTTCTTGCGCCGCCTGCTGTTATTACTCGGCACACATTCAGGCTTCCCTCAATACCGACATCGCCGAAAACCACCAACGCCCCTTCAGAACATGAAGATCCGGTGGCCGTTGAAGTGATAATTACGGGACTGCCAAACATGCCGGTACCACAAACATTTAAGTTACCGCCAATCCCAGCGCCGCCGTTGGGAATGGCCAGTGCGCCATTTCTGCAGGTGGTGCTTTGCGTTGGATCCAAGATTATCAATGGCCCGGTAAAGCTGATGCCGCCGGTTGCGGTGATCGCACCGCACACATTGAGATTCCCCATAATGCCAACACCACCGTCAATCACGAGTGCGCCCTCATCGCACGCGAAACTTTCGGTGGTGTTAGTAATTGTCACCGGGCCTTCAAATATGCTGGCGCCGGTTACCGTTAAATTATTAAATATTCCCGTGTTGGCAATAATAATGCCATTCACGCAGACATTACAAAATTGTGCTGAATTGGTCGGGCAGGATGCATTTAAGAAATTACCACAAAGGAGAAACGAGAGAGAGAGAGAGAGAGAGAGAGACAACTATAGGCTTTTTTAATGTTTCGGAGGGTCTTCATGGCCACTCATCCTTTTTTAATTGGTTAGAAAAATTACTCCCCCCACACTACCAACTTTTGTAAACGTATGTCAAATTTTGAAAAAATCTACTTCTAAAATAAAAAAAAACATGCTATATCATTGAGTCTAGAATCTCTTCAAGAAAGGATAGTATGTCTCTCAAGCGATCTTTGCAAAGCGCTCACCTCTGGCTTTTACTTCTGGCATTCAATAGTCTGTATCCGGATAAATTTAGTGATATTGCCGAATATCACAACGTTTTGGACCCGTGGCTCACCTATCCATCACTCGTGCAGCTGCAGTGGTTTGGCTATGTGAAAGGCGAAGCAATTTATGATTCACGCCAAGTGTTTGGCTATCGCGACGCGCAGCTGCTCTACTTCCCACTCCAAAAATTGCCGGATGTTAACGGCCAGGATATCAATGCACGCGGCACGTTTGATGAATTTGCCATTCAAACCCGCTTAAATCTTGCCGGCTTTGGCCCACGCATCGGCTGTGCTGCCAGCGCCTTTATGATTGAAATCGATTTTCTGGGAAGAATTAATAGAACTATCGACAGCACCGATCTGCGCCAAGCATTTTTAACCATCGGTTCGCCGGGCATCACCTTTTTGGCCGGCCAAGCATGGCATCCATTTTGCCTGCCGCTAGAATTCCCTGACACGATCTCATTCAACTCCGGCATCCCGATGAATCCCTTTTTGCTGTGCCCGCAATTTCGCATGATATTTGATAATGAACACGCGGAGCTGATGCTCTCGGCCGTCGGATTTTTGGGCGATCGGCCCTTTGGCCCCACCGGCGCAGGCGCAAAAACGATTCGCGATTCTTTGATGCCGAATTTTAATATTTTGGCAAAGATCAAGCAGGATGAAGATAATTTTGTAATCGCTGATCTGGATATTATTCGGGTGCTGCCACGCCTGGTGACCAATAATAATTACCGCGAGCGCAATCCATTCACCGCCGTCTCTGCCGATATTGCCGGGCACTTCACCTGCAAAAATTTTATATGGAACAGCCGCTTTGTCTACGCAGAAAATGCGGCAGTGTTTGAAATGATTGGCGGCTACGCGGTGCACACACTGAATATGGCTACCGATGAGCGGACCTATGTGCCGCTGCGCACCCTGGCGGTGGGCACTGAATTTCTCTGGAAAGGTGACTGGGAACCGGGCATTTATGTTGGCTACGTGAAAAATATCGGCGCAGGAACCACCATCATTCCCAACTTTGGCCCCGATAGTGAATCGGGCGTCTTTTCATTGGGCCCGGAAATTGCCTATGTCTTTAGAATTTCTCCCCGCATCAGATATTACCATGAAAGCTTTATCCTGGGGATGGAACTGGAATACACCAGTGCTGCCTATGGCACCATCACCACCACCGGCACCGTTGCCAATGCAATCCCGGTGGCCAATAAACGATTTTTATTTGCAACCTATTACCTCTTTTAGTGGCACAAGGATTTTATGAATCGCACTCACGTTTTAAACACACTCATCTTTTCACTCGCATTGCATGTAAGCGCATATGCGGATCGATTTTCTGAAATTGCCGAAGCGCAAAATGTTTTGGATCGTACTCAAAATGGATGGACCAATACGCCATTCCCCGTCACTATAAAAGTATCGGGCTACATAAAAGGGGAAGGGATTTACGATTCGCGCCAAGATTACACCATTCGTGATGGCCAATTCCTCTATTTCCCGTTAAATAAACAGTTGGATGTGAATGGCAAGGATATTAATAGCCGCGGCGATTTTGGCGAATATGCAATTCAAAGCCGCTTACGCATCGAAGGATTTGGCCCGGACGTGGGCTGCATGGAAAGCAGAAGCTATATCGAAGGCGATTTTTTTGGCGCGACTGATGAAACCATCGATGCATTTTATTTGCGGCATGCGTATCTTGAGCTTGCATCAGAGAATTTTAATTTTCTGGCCGGGCAGACATGGCATCCGATGTATATGCCGATTGAAGCGCCCGACACCATCTCCTTCAACACCGGCACGCCGATCAATCCGTTTAGCAGAAATCCGCAATTTAGAATTCTCTATCATGATGAGCATCTGGATATCGTGGGCGCCGCACTGGGCTTTTTGAATTTTGTGCCCGATGGCCCCATCGGCCCGAGCAACACCTATTTTCGTAATGCGATGATGCCCAATTTGCATTTGCAGGCCCGCTATAAATGGAGCGAGGAGCGTAATTTTGTGGGTGCAGGCGTTGATGTAATGCGCATCTGCCCACGGCTGGTCTCCAATAATAATTATAAAGAGGTGAATCCGTTTACCGCGCTCTCAGCAGTGGCATATGCGCGCTTTGCGCATCAGTGCATGGTGCTTTACACTAAATTTGCCTACGCGCAGGATGCTACGGTATGGAATATGATCGGGGGATATGCGGTGCACACCGTAGATCCAACCACTGATATTAGAACTTACACCCCTTTGCGCACTATTTCATTATGGGGCGAACTTATCTGGGAAAGTGATTTTGAGCCGGCCCTCTTTATTGGAATTGCAAAAAATCTGGGCGCGAAAAAAACGATTATTCAATCGATTGATGGAGTGAGCACCGTGTATGGCATTGGCACCGATATCAAAACGGTATTTCGCGCTTCGCCCCGCGTGCGCTGGTATCTTGAATCATTTGTGGTGGGCGCGGAAGTGGAATATACGCAGGCGGCCTACGGCACTTTGAATGCCTATGGCGCCGTTGAAAATACCAGCCCGGTGAGCAACACGCGATTCTTATTTGCGACCTATTATATATTTTAATACACTCCTTGCCTTTCGCCACCAAATATGAGTATGTTTAAGTGATACCATTTTTAACATTAAAAAGGAGTTCTTCAATGGACCATATTCCTCATGTTTCTAGTAACTTTCAAGGCCTTTTGTGGTTTCTATTCGGTTTAGTGTTATTTCTACACGTGACCGACATTTTAGTCTTCGGCACCCGTACTCTTCTTCTCATGGCAGCCCTTGCGCTTATGGCATACGGCTTTACCAAGATGAATGGTATGGCAAAACTAAGAAAAGTATTCAAAAAATAACAAAAAGGGCTCACACCGAGCCCTTTTTTTGTGTCAGGATTCATCATGAAACAAAATATGGCACTCATACCCTTCTTGATAATAGGCGGAGCAGCATCCCTGGCAGCGATGGAAAAACCGGGATGCTCAAGCTGTACTGTAACCTGCGTACCAACGCCGGCGATCGTCAAAGGCAATCAGGCACGCTTAATGGCAGAATTAACTAACGCACTTTCTACAAAATTCAGAAATGCGAATGATGGCACCATACAAGTTCGCAAAGATGAATATTTTCTGAGCGATTTTAATTTGTTACTGCTTTTTGAAGGAATAGTTCCCCAAAAACGCATGCCTAGCAAAAGCGACCAACGTCCGGCCGCAGCAGCACCGGCAAAATCTCATGCAGTTACGGCAGCATTACAAGAGATTGATCAAATAATGGCAAGTTTGGAGCCGACTCCCATAAAACAACCATTCATGGTGCAAATCAATACCCTCACCGCGCTGGTTCGCCAATCATCGGCCCATGCATTAGAGCACCGTAACTGCCAGCACCATGATCCTGATCATATGCAAATGAGCACAACTCTTGATCAGCTTGAATCCCAAACGGATACCTTTTATATGGCACTTCAAGAAGAATCTGATCGAAAAACGAGAGTCGCGGTGCTACCTGCCTTTACCCGACTACGCACAACGGTCCAGCAAACTTACAGTAAGCACTCACAATTGGCCGCGCAGGATGCTCCCAATTTGAGTAATGTTAACGATTCTTATTCTCGCTATCTAGCCGGCATTGAGGCATTGCAACAAGCAATAAGCGCATCATAAATAAAAACGGGGCTCTTTTTGAGCCCCGTTTTTTATTTCTTTTTTTTAGCGTGAATTGCCGCACTACTTGTTGAGTTAGAAGGGCGTTTAAAGATTGGCTGTTTTTTTATACTGCTGTGAAGATTAACAATCATCTCTGATTTTTTCTTCGCGCGCGATGGGGAAATTCTAATATCAACTTCTTGCCCCAGAAGATGAAGAAATTTTAGCAACCTTGCAAGTGAAAAACTTGATAATTTACCATTGCGCAGTGCCGATATTTTAGGTTGATCCACGCTCTAAAAGTTTTGCTGCTGCTACTTGAGTAAGTTTCTTTTGCTTAATAAGATCATTAATTTGACTAATAAGATCAGCTTTAGCTAGTAACTCTTCTGCATTAGGCAAGCCAATATCTGCAAACACATTCCCTGAGCTAATTTCATAATCGAGATTCTTTTTTTTCATATTGTTACTTCTTTCCATAGGCATCCTGATATATTTCATGAGCCAGTTTAAGTCTACTTTTGAGTAAATCTATCTCTTCCCTTGGAGTTTTTATACCATGCTTTGATTTTTTTTGAAACATGTGCAGCACGCAGATGGCCTCTTTAAATTTTACCGTGTAAACCGCACGATATGTTCCTGATGCATCCTGATCCACTATTTCCTAGAATATCAGCACTCCCGAACCCCTTAAGCGGCTTGGCTTTTTCTGATTTTCTACCCATTTGCGCTTGATGCAAGCCAAATCCCATTTCCCTTCTCACTTCTTTCGGAAACTCACTTAAATCTTTTTTGCTCGATGCAACCCATATTAATGGTTTTCGTATCATTACACACTCTTTTAATGTAAAATATGACAACTTAGACATATTCTAACAGTGGCATGAGAAAAAGAAAACAAAATTTTTGCAAAAGTAGCTTTTTTTCCCATCTTCATTACAATAAGTCTGAATTTTTTTCTTAATTAAAAGGACTACTTATGAAAAATATCGTCTCTCTCTCACTTGCATTACTCTGCAGCGCACCGTTGATTGCAATGGATGACATGACTACCATTTCTGGCTTCTTGGACCTCCCCAGTGATCGTGGGCCACGCTGGGCTTCGGCTACTCATGGATTAAGACCATCTCAAACCGCCTTAGCTCTTCTTTCGGACAAAGATTCTTCTTCGGACGATGATTCTGGAGTATATAGAGCTATCGATGAAACGGAACAACAACAACGAGATTTAGAACTTATGCGCAGCATGGCTAAAGAAAAGCAAGCTGCAATAAAAGGTGCCCCGACGGCAGCACAAGAGTTTGAAGTTGCAGCAAGAGAAGATCTTATTGCCAGATCACAAGCAGCCGAATGTTCTAGTGGCTCGCTTACCGTTGCTGGGGGCGTGGGAGTAGTAGCACAATTGCCAAATCTACCATTGCGAAGCCTGCCAATGGAAAGAGGGCAAATTGCAGCAGTTGAAGAAGATCATGTGAGGCGTATGCAAACTTTCGATGCTGAGCTTACAAAAGAAGCAGCCAAGAAAGCTGATGATTCTAAACCGCGCACTCCCCTACAAGAACTTGCTGAAAAATCACAAGAAGCCATAGCTCACTTGCAAAACCTACCAGAAGAGTCGCAGCTAATTAAAGATTTTGCAAGGGATCTGCAAGAACGCGCTACTCAACTCAAAGAAGCAGTTGCCAATATGAAGGGAGATGAATCTGATTCAGCCGATGCAGATACTTCGCAACCAACATTAAGCACCGAAGAGAAAAATCTTTTTGATTTAATGCAACATTCTAATAGCATGGCCGCATTATTACGCAAAGCATCACCTTTTTTAACGGCATGGTATAAAAAACCTACTAGCAAAGATGGTCTTTCTGGCTTAGCGCGTATCGCCGATGCACTTACCCACAAGACTGATCTTTTTGAAATTTTGGCCAGAAGAGCGGGAGCCTCAGAATTCAACCGCACACAATCTTTCTCGCGCCTCAAGAATACTGTTGAGGTAATTGAAGATACGGCCGCACAGGGAATGGACGACACTTCCGGAAATATCCTGCGTGAAGATTTTGACCATCCGGCATTCCAATTCTTCTCCACACTTGCATCAGTGAAGATGCTCACTAAATAAAGATTAGCAATTCATTCTTTTTTTAAACCCCGGCAATCTTGTCGGGGGCTCTTTATTATTTGCCACCACCATCTCCCCCCCCCCTTGACGACTGTCACGCAAGTGTTACAGTATTAACATGGAAATAAAAACGACTATCTATAAAACAGACTCGGATAAAGAACCTTTTACGGAATGGCGCAAAAGTCTCGACTTTCACACCCAGGGGATTATTTCGGGTCGTTTGACGCGAGTGAGAGCAGGCAATACAGGAGCATGCAAATCTATTAAGGGACACAAAAGATTGCATGAAATTGTTGTCGATATCGGGCCTGGTTATAGAATTTATTATTATGAAGAAAGCCCAACAAGCTTTATTATTCTGTGGGGCGGGGAGAAGAAAAGTCAGACACGTGATATAGAAAAAGCATATCGATATTTAATGGATTACACCGAGGGAAACCCATGACAAAAAAAAGACAATACCGAGAATTTGTAGATACTATCCAAGACGAATTAAGAAATCCTCAATTTGCTCTCGCATATTTAAACGATGTATTATCATCCGGGGACAGAAAAGCTTTTTTGATAGCTTTAAAAGACGTCATCGAAGCGAGAGGCGATATCACTTCGTTTGCAAAAGCTGCTCACACACCACGACAGAATATTTATCGCATGCTGTCCGCTGAAGGAAATCCAACTTTTGAAAATCTTACCTCTATTTTCAATGCTATGGACGTACAAATACAGCTCGCACTTAAAATGCATTAAAAAGCTCTTTTTTATTCTTCTTTTTTGCGATCAAGTAAACCGGAATTGGTCATCACCACGCGAACCGGATAGGCAATTTCGATATTTTGATCGCGCAGCCGTTTTACGATCATCAGCCGCACATCGCTGGCGATATCCCACATATCCAGCGTGTGATTGGAGCTAATATATCCACGCACCAGAAACTGGTATCCCAAATCGGTGAAATTTTCCAAGCGCACCACCGGGCGGGGATTTTTGAGAATCATTCTGCTCTCATCCAGCACCCGCAGCAAAAGCTCTTTCACCTGATCAGGATCCACTTTATACGGCACAGTCACCATAATATCATCAAATGCCACAAACCCACGCGCATGATTCCAGTTTGCCACACTCCGCGTGGTGGCCATCACATTGGGAATTATCACCGTGGTGCTATTTTTTCTACGCAGCTCCACCGATCGGGGAGTAATGCGCCGCACCACCCCATTATTTTCTTATCATAATACACAAAATCCCCCACTTTAATCGGCCGTTGCACGATCAAAATAAAGTAACCAACCAGATCAGCGGCCGGATCCTTAATCACCCAACCGATGCCGAGTATCAACGCACCCAAGAGATACCAGACCAGCTCACCAAGATTCACCGCCTGGAATCCTAAAATCACGCGCAGTAATAATAATCAGATAACGGAGCAGACTCGCGATCGTATTCTGCACGCCCGCATCCACCAAGAGAATGTCAAAAATTCGATCGCAACACAAAGCGATTAATCGCAAAGGCAACCATCGAGCCGACAATAAAAAAGCCGATGATCTGAAAAAGCGTGTATAAAGAAATGGGTGATTGAGTATGTTGCAGTAAAAAGGGGGTTTTGATCCATGCCTGCACATCCGACCAGTTTTGCACTTTGAGCAGCATCTCCGGCCAATGCCAAATACGCGCTGCAATCAAGAGTCCCATAAAGGTAAAAGCGGCAAATAGGAACACCACCAATAAGCCATACCAAGTTTTTGCATAGGCAAACCGATCGCGGGCCACCTCTTCATCAGTGTCAAAATAGAAAAAGAGCTTTGAAGATACCCGTTTAAACCATTCTTGGATCCACAGGATCAGTTGAAACAGAAGCGCCGTATAAAAAAGCCGCTTGAGGATAAAGAGCACCAATCGGCCATATCCCACATACGGATTACTCATCACGATAATGGCAATAAAGAAAAGCTGGATAAAATAATAATAAGTATCCACTAGTTCATACAGCCATTTGCCAAATTCGCTCCGCGTGGAAATGAGGCTTAAAATCTGATCTTTTGCCAAGAGCAAGATTGCTGCTATTTGGAAAATAATAAAGTTGATTGCCAGGAGCAGCGTTGGCAATTCTGATTTATGATAATTGCCCAGAATAAATGCTTCACGAAACAACACAATAATAATCGTGGCATACAAGAGCGTAGAAAATACCACCACAAATCGCTCTTGATACTCTTTGCTCAAAAAACAATGATCATGCGTTTCATTAAAATAGACCAAATAGCGCATCCACCGATTGGCAAGATACAATAAATAGGGAATAGAAAACAGATAAAAAAGAATATATATATACGGATCGGCGCACGGATGCAGCAACAAGGTGATAAACAGGCTGGTCCATAAGGCAATCCCCACCAGATGTTGCGTGGCAAATCCTAAAAAGACCGCCACTAAAATGCTTCCCCATCGCACACCCAAGGGAGCCTGTTCCAATGAGACTAAACGATTGGTAATAAAGGGCAAATAACGCCTAATAATCTAAATAAAATCACCAAAGCGACGATGAGCTTGAGAATAAAGAGGATCACTTGCCAGGGAGAATCGAAAAGCCCCTTCACTTTTCTCCACAATGAGCCAAACTCAATGCTGCTTATATATTCCCGCACATCTGCTACAAATGCCTGAATATCGGGCAAACTATTTTTTATGCCACTCCAGGAAATAGCATGCTCCGGGCGATACCAGATGGTGATCGATCCTAATTCGGTGCTGATAAAATCAAGGTGCTTACTCGCATTGGCCAATTTAGAAAGAATGTCGGCGTAAACTCCCACAATCTTGCCCAGCAGGTCAACCTGCTCTTGCGCCTTGGATTCAGCATGCTTTAAGAGCGCCACATACTGCTCATAATCCACCGAGGAATCTTTAAAAATAATATTTTTTTCCTGCTCGGCCGCTTGCAAGCGGGTCTTAAGATTTTCCAGCGCCTTTTTTTGCGCAGTAATCAGTATGCTTACGGTGTTTTGCCGCTCTTTATACAACGCAAAGTTTGCTTTATTTTCTGCCCGTGGCGTTTCATATCTTCTAATCTCCCGATTCACCTCTTCTTCAGTGGCAAATCGAGAACTTACCATCTTATAAAATGATTCTTTTACCCCAATGCGCAGCGCTTCATCCCGGAACCGCTCCTCCTCGAAGGCAAGCTGCGCCTCAAAAAGCTCTTTTTTGCGCTTTATGAGCAGAAGTTCATCATTGAGAGTACCCACTTGTGCAAACGCTACATAGCCATTAGGCGTCTTTTTTGGTTCGCGTCACCCATTCATCCAGCTCCGGCCCCAAAGCGATATTGTAGCGCTTGGAAAGTGCTTCAAGTTCGCGATTTTTTTCTTTTTGCTCCATGCTTAAGCGCTCAATCTCTTGCCGATAGGCCTCTTTAACCGCAAATGCTTGCTGCTTTTTTTTATCCAGCTCATCCAAGGCAAAGGCAACATCGGCCTCGCTAATATGCGTAAGCGGTTTAATAGATACGTAAAACCGCCTTAAACCCTCAAGCTGTTGCCGCGTGGCGAAAAGCTTTGGTCTTGATGAGAGTAATTTTATACTCAGCCTCAGTAATGCGCATGGCATCTACCGCTTTGCTATCGGTATAGGCAAGTTCATGCAATGTTTCCAATTTCTGCGCGCTGTTTGGCGCTCAGAAGCAGGCCCAGCTCTGATTTTTTTATCTTTTTTGGCATGCATAAGATATCTTGAGTGGCCTACCGCCGCTCGTTTACGATTTTCCAGCTCGGTAGCCGCATTTGCCTCCTGCTCATTGAGCTGAGCGATATCCCTCTCTCGCTCTAATATTTTTTCATGCAACGGCAATAAATCTTCATCAAATGAATAGCTTGATTTATCTTTGCCCAACAATGTTGCAGTATATTTCTTGGTATCCGGATCTTCCAAATAGCTCTTCGTCAAGTTTTTCAATCTCATCCATGAGGCGATCACTTGCGAGCGGGATGCTTTTAAATCAGCCAGTAGCTGAAATCGCTCAAGAGAAACTTCAAGTTTCTGTTTTACAAATTCATTTTCCGGCGTAGCGCGAGTCGCTTGTTCTAGCCCGGTGATCTCATTTTTTAGGCGGTCGATAGTATTGGAAACATTCGTGGTAAATTCTCTATCAGCTGTTTGCATCGCAGCACGCTCTTTTTTGCGCGCGGCCACCCGCTCTTGCCGTTCCTCAATGATGGTAGTAAATAACTTTTTTTCACCCGGGAGTAGCTTTTTACTCGCTTCTTCCACCAATGCAGCGCCCCGCAGGCTTGGAGCCATTGATAAAAGGAGAAGCAAAATAAAATAATTTTGTGTATTCATAATAACCTATGTTACGTCTAAAAAATGCACTGTCTTGAATGCATGAATAAGGGGGTGAACTAACACACAGGCACGCACCCATTCATGCAACGCTTGCTTAATGTCTAAATGTATTGATTTTTTTATGATTGTGTCAATAGGCTCTCGCGCCAAAAGATAATAAAAAGGATCGTGAAACTGCGATTCCTCCGGGTGCATTCCCAATGTTATCAATAATTTAAATAAATAGGCAATCTTAAAATCGGCCGCCAGTTTCACCGGGCTAGGCTGGTATAGCTGATACAGCAGTGCAAAAATTTCAGGCGCAGCGCTGGAAAACGGGGCACAAAAATAGATCAGCTCAATCGCATGGTGCAAAAAAAGAATATCATCCCTGGCCAGTTCCAGCGGCATATCGAGCCGCTCAACGGTGTGCAAAAAATACAGATTCCCGCGCAGCTGAGTGTGATAAGAGAGCAGCGTGCCGATCACAAATTCATCCGAAGGCGGCACGCTCTTCGATCTTTCCCAACTGCTGATCAAGCACGATCATTTTCTGCTTTTTGGGGAAAAATGTTTTTAGAATAATACCGGTTGATTTTTTATCCACGAGATTTTTTTTGTTGTGATTTTCTCATTTTTTGCAAAGCATTAATGGCTTGCTTAATCTTCTTATAATCATTTATTGTCAAATAAATCTCTGTCGTTCGCCCCCTCTCATCTTTAATATAGGAAGGTGAAATTTTTATTTCTTTTGTTTTTGCCATATATTTGCCTTTAATGATCGTAAATGTCCCGACGATGTCCGACCTTTATTACCAACACTACGAGCTCACCGTTATGAATTTCAAAAATTGCCCGATATTCCCCACTACGTAATCGATACATAGAAACCTGTGTAGAAACCATCTTCTTCACATCAATATTTTCAGAGCCATTCACTAATTGTTGAAATTTAGTAACAATATTTTGAGAATCTCTTTTTCCGATACTTTTTAGTTCTTTTTCAGCTTTTTTAGTGAAAACTATTTTAAAGTTCTTTACTGCATTACTCAAAGACATTACTTACTTTCCAAATAATCTTTTTTTTACTTCTTCAAGCGAAACGACCTCTTTCCTATCTTTTTTAGTGAGAGTTTTAATATATTGGTAGTCATTATATTCTTCAAGCTCATCAACCAAATGATCAAACTCCTGAACAGGTATAATGACCCCTTCTTGTTTTCCTTTTCGATTGTAAACAAATCTTGTTTTTATTTCACTCTTACTCATATTTCTCCTAAAAAATTATTCTTTAGAATCCACTGTATCATGCTCAAATTGAGAATACAATTGTACATTTAAAAATATCATTTTCTCATTCTTGATTTACCGATTTAGTTTGTTTTACAGTGAAACTATAAAGCAAATAAAGGGCTTAGTATGAATCATATTTTTCGTACATTTTTGATTACACTCATATTCTGGCACCTTGGCGCGCCGTGCCAAAAGCCACAGATCACCGTGATTATGGTGATTGATCAATGCGCCGCTCATTATTTCCCTAAGCTTAGCCCTTTTTTTAAGTATGGTTTTAAAAATCTTTTGCAAAATGGCATCGTCTATGAAAATGCCAACTATCCCCACTCAATGCCCTCCACCGGGCCCGGGCATGCGGCCCTTGCCACCGGCTGCTATCCTAAGGATCATGGCATTGTTGGTAACAACTGGTGCACCCCTGATGGCACGCGCACTGCCTGCGATGATGATGATCCGGCAACTGCTGCCGTGATCAATCCGCAAACAGGCCGCTGCTATCATAAAGGCAAAGGGCCTAAAAATATCATGGTGGATAGCATCAGCGAACAGTTTATGATCAGCAATCAACCGGTAAGCCCCCGCGCAACCTTTTCACTCTCATTAAAAAGCCGCTCCGCCATTTGCACCGCCAATAAAATGGGTAAGGCAATATGGCTCGATGGCCAAACGGGCAATTTTACTTCCAGCCGCGCCTACTATCATCAGCTTCCGCGCTGGCTCAAGCAATTTAATCAGGAGCAAGATTTAGGCCATTTGCACAAAGTTTCCTGGCCACTTTTTTATGAGCGTGATAGCCAAGCCTATAACTTTAAAAATATTGATAACTATTCATTCGCTCAAAAGCCCGGCATCGCCGGCACCACCATCGCTATCGATCATTCTAGTAAATATCCGTTTGCATCATTCGACACGACCCCTGCGGCAAATCAGCTCATTTTTGATTTGAGTACCTCTTGTATTGCGCAGCAATTACAAGAAAATCCAGCCCAAGAACTGTTGATCTGGGTCTGCTTAAGTTCGCTGGATATTGCCGGGCACACCTATGGCCCGCAATCGCGCGAAGTGATTGATATGCTCTATCATCTTGATTATCAAATAGCGCAATTTATGAACACACTCGGCACACTTATTGATGAGAGCAAGATTCTTTATGTGCTCAGCGCAGATCATGGCGTGAGCCCCATCCCGGAACTTTTGGAACAAGAGGGATATCCCAATGCGCAGCGCATCAATTATGCCGATTTGATACCGGCACTCAATACCGCCGTAAAAAGTATCAGCGGCATGCCTTCCCTGATTGATAATTGCATGTCGGCACAGCTCTATATCAGCAATGAAAAATGGCGCACGCTATCGGCTGAGCAACAAACAGAAAGCATCGCAACAGTCAAAAAAATACTCCAGTCTCATCAGGGCATTAAAAAAGTCTGGACGCCGCAGGAGCTGCTTCAGGGCTGCTTTGAACCGAATCAAGTTGAATTTTTTTATAAAAATCAACTTTATCCGGGCCGCACCGGCACGCTGATTGTGCAACCGTTTCCTTACTGCGTGATTGATAATCACCCCCGGGGCACCGGCCATCGCACACCGTATGAATCTGACACGCATGTGCCGCTCATTTTATATTGCAAAGATAGCCTTAAGCCGCAGCACATTACTCAGAATGTCTGGACCTTGCAATTAGCACCAACGCTGGCCAATCTTTTGGAAATTCAAAAACCTTCTGCCTGCATCATGGGAATTTTGCCAGGCATCTCTGAAAAAATTCAAAAACCGTTACCTATAAAGGAATAACTATGAAAACCAATCTACTATTTTTTGCTTTGCTGGTAAGCACTGCGGGATTTTTTGCCGAATGCCGCCACTGCCAAGTGGATCGCGTGAAAGTTCACAAACTTTCAAACAGCACCCAATACGTGGGCCATGAAAAAGATGGCACCTTGATTCACATCACCAGAACAGAGCCGACAGAAGCCACCTTAAGCGGTAAAAAAGTGAAAAACGTTATTGTTAAAGGCCAATTGCATCCTCAAGAAGAGATGCTTGATGCTCAGCAAACGCAAGAATATTATGATGATATGCAAACAAAAATTAAATAATCTGCTGGAAAATTTCATCAAGCTTTTGCCAGCTTATTAGATGAGAGCGGGTTCTGGTCTGTGACTCGGAACCTCCGTACACCACAAAACCGGCGCCTGCTTTCTGTTTGGCAATCACATTCCAATCTTCAAGGCCCTCAAAAAATTCTTCACTGATGGTGCGGCTTGCCTTCATCTCTACCGGTATCACCGTTTTACCATGCTCAATGATACAGTCAACTTCATGGCCGGTATGATCACGCCAAAAATAAACAGCGGGAATTTCATTGCGATTGAAGTACCATTTAAAAATCTCAGAAACCACGAATGATTCAAAGATATTTCCCTTAATGGGATAGGTGGCAAGCTCCTGCGGCCCCATTTTAAGCAATGTACAGACAAGTCCCGTATCGTAGAAAAAAATTTTGGGCGCTTTGATTAATCGTTTTCCAAAGGTGGTGCGATACGGCCGCACCAGAAAAATAATGTAGCTGGCTTCCAAAATAGAGATCCACCGTTTGGCAGTGTGATCACTGATGCCACAATCATTGGCCAAAGAGGTGATGTTGAGGATTTGGCCAACACGTGCCGCGCACAAGGTGATAAATGTTTGAAAGGTGAGCAGATCACCTACTTGCGTTAATTGCCGCACATCACGCTCAATATAAGTTTGCAAATAGTTTTTATAGAGCAGGGGTGGCGGTGTATTCTGCGCGTAAATAGCTGGATATGATCCTTGATAGAGCATCGTTTCCAGCTCTGCTGGAAGCAGATTATTTTCAGTCAACTCATGCACCGAGAGAGGCAGCAAAGTATGAATTGAGACCCTTCCTGCAAGCGATTGAGTAATCGCCTGGTTCATCAAAAAATTTTGAGAACCGGTGAGTACAAAATAACCGTTCTTTTTCTCTTCATCCACGATCGTTTTGATATAAGAAAGCAGTTCAGGCACATACTGAAACTCATCAATGATCATGCCCTTTGGGCTCCGATTAGCCACCAAAAAAGTGCGTGGGTCACGAGCGGCCTCTGAGCGAATATCCAAGTCTTCCAAAGAAACGTACTTATAATCCTTAAAAAGCATGCGGGCCAAAGTGGTCTTCCCCGATTGCCGGGGCCCCACAATGGCAATGATAGGAAAATACTGGGCTGCTTCAAGAATTGATGGTTCTAAATCACGGCGAATAAGCATAAAAACTCCTTTAAATATAGTCTTATTGCAAATCCTACATTGAATCTCGGATTTGTAAAGCGCGGGGGGGGGGGGGGGGGGGGGGAGTTTTATTCTAACCCCATATCGCGCAAGAATGCTTCTTGATTTGGCATGCGGCCTAAGAAATTTTTGAGCAGATCATTAGGATCTTGGCTACCGCCGCGGCCGATCACTGCATCAACGTATCGCCGCCCGATGCTTGGATCAAGCAGACCAATTTTTTTAATCTCATTAAACAGATCATGCGCAAACACTTTTGACCACATGTAACCATAGTAACGAGCACCATATCCGGTTAAATGGCCAAAAGAGGCATAAAAATGATCGCGCGGATCACTGGCAACATAGGGCAGCACCTGGGCACGAATGGTGGCAAGCACCGCATCCTCGTTCACCACCGGGCCATTATTAAAGTAGGCGAGCGAGACGTTGGCAATAAATAGTTGGCGCGTTACGGCAAAGCCCGAATCAAAGGTGCGGGTTTTGAGAATTTGGGCAATCAGATCATCGGGTAATTGCTGACCTGTTTTATAATGCTTGCTCACCATTTTGAGAATTTCCGGTTCCCATAGCCATTCTTCCAGCATTTGGGAAGGCATCTCCACAAAATCTCGCTTTACATCGCGTGCCGGAAAATGAGCTTACCGCTGTGCGGCCCAAAAGCGCATGCATGGCATGGCCAAATTCATGAAAGAAGGTGTTCACATCTTTGAAAAGCAGGAGCGATGGTTTATCCGCCATCGGTTTAGGGAAGTTGGCAATCACAATCGCCACGCCTAAGTTTGGCTTCCCATCAGCAGCATAGCCGACCGGAATCATCGTATGTTCACAGGCATGGCTATATTTATTGGCCCGCGGAAAAAGATCCATGAACAGATAACCGGCCGTAATTTTTTTGGTCTTATCATAGACTTCGATTAGACTCACTTCCGGATCCCACAAACCGGTTGCGGGAATCTGCTTAAATTCCAGATCAAAGAACTTTTGATAAATCTCAAGGAGACTATCCACCGTTGATTCCATCGGGAAATATTCGGCGATCTTATTTTCATCAACATTGTAGGTAGTTTTTTTGTAATATGTTTTTACAAAATTAAAATCCCACGGCTGCAGCTTGCCATTTACCAGCTGCACACTGGGCGGAAGCGATTGAGTGAATTCTTTAGCTTCCTGCGCTGCCTTTTTTTGCGCCTTAGTGGTAAGTTCATTCAAAAAGGTGGTCGCACGGTCAGGCGTACCCAACCATCTCTGCATCAAGCTCAAGCGCCGCGTATGAAGAGAACCCAATCAAACGCGCCAACTCACAACGCTTGGCAATCAGCGCATCTAGAATTTTTTTATTAGCCGGATAGGCGCGATTATTATAGGCCAGCCAAAATTTCTCACGCGTTGCACTCACGGTGCAATGCTCCATGATCTGATTAAAGTTGGGCATATTGGTGCTGATACTATATTTGCCATCAGCAGTTTTGGTGCGACTGGCAATATAATCATCAGAAAGTCCGGCCAATTCATCGGCGGTTACGATAATGGCACTTTTATCCTGCGCAATATTTTTATCAAATTCCAGCTCAAGTTCAACTAGCTCTTTTTTGATCCTGGTAAGCTCGGCAAGTTTGGTATCCGACAGCTCAAGCCCGGCACGTTTGAAATCTTTGAGCGTTTCTTCAATAAAATAGATCTGCTCGGCAGAAAGTTTTTCATTTTTTGCATTGTGCTCAGCGTAATATTTAAAACCGTTATAGAGTGCGCGGTTGCTTGATACATGCTCGATGAAAAAGTTTTGCGTCTCTTTTACTGCTTGGCGTGCCGCATCACGAATCTCTTCACGGGGATCCACTAATTCTAGCGTGGCAATAATAGAGCCATTGATCACCGCATTTGAGAATGATCCTAAATGATCCAGCGCGGCAACGGTGTTGGCATAGGTGCGCTGCTCATTGGGCACGGCAATAATCGCATCAAGCTCTTTTTTTGCTTGCGCAAGCGATTCTTTGGTACGTCGATTGTATTTGTGCAACTGAGGTGGGAAATAAGATGAGTGCATCAGCGGGGGAGTGAACATCACAATAGGCATGCATCATGGAAGGCTTTCGAATAAAGAAGAAATATACAATTATGCTCAGGAAAACGGCAACAATTATTACTATGATACGGTAATTCATACTAAACTCCTTTATTATCCTTCGATACGAAATCTTACGATTTCTACTCAGGACGAACGGAGAGACCGTTCGTGGTGAGTGATCGCAAAGCGATCTTATCCGGCCTTCGTAGCCTCTACGTCATAGCCTAGGTGCGTTGCCTAGAACTACGGCGGAGTAGGCTCGAACCATTTTTACAAACCTAATTTTTTCTTCAGCATAAACCATTCATCGCGTAATGCAATTGCCGTTTCAAAATCGAGCGCTTCAGCCGCTTGAGCCATCTCAACCTCAATTTGCGCCAGATCGCGCTTCAATAAGTTCCGGCGTTTCAGGCATTTCTTTTTTCTTTTTCTTGACTCATCTTGGAAGCTTCAGCAATTGCCCGCTGCAAATCGGTAATACTTTTGGTAACTTCCCGCTTCACACTCACGGGAGTAATATTATGCGCTGTATTAAATTCTTCTTGCAACTGCCGGCGGCGATTGGTTTCATCAATCGCTTCCCGCATCGATTGCGTTATTTTATCCGCATACATAATCACTTTCGCTTGCGTATTACGCGCAGCACGGCCAATTATTTGAATGAGTGAACGGCGATCTCGCAAGAAACTTTCAATATCAGCATCCATAATTGCAACGAGCGCCAACTCAGGCAAATCAATCCCTTCCCGCAAAAGATTCACACCCACCAAACAATCAAAAATTCCTAAACGTAATTTTTGCAGCAACTCAGTGCGCTGCGGTGTTTTGAGTTCGCTGTGCAAATAGCAGACCTTAATCTGCCGCTCTTCCAAATAGCGTGCCATATCTTCAGCAAGTTTTTTGGTGAGCACAATCACTAAACTTCTAAATCCTTTTTCAGTCGTCTGTTTAATCTCACGCACCAGATCATCAATCTGCCCCACGCGCGGGCGAACTGCTACCTGCGGATCCACTAATCCGGTTGGGCGAATAATCTGCTCAATAATTGCCTGCGAATGGCGCAGCTCATAATCGCCGGGCGTTGCCGATACAAAAATCACATCTTTAAAATAGCCCTCTACTTCTTCAAATTTCAGAGGACGATTATCAAACGCAGAAGGCAATCGAAATCCAAATTCTACCAATGATTTTTTGCGCGCATGATCACCGGCATACATGCCCCGCAACTGCGGAAGCGCCATATGCGATTCATCAACCACCATCAAAAAATCATCGCCAAAGAAATCGAAGAGCGTGTATGGTTTTTGCCCGCGGTTCTCTGCCATCAAAATGGGCCGAATAGTTTTCTATGCCTGAGCAATAGCCAATCTCTTGAAGCATTTCCAAATCATGCGCCACCCGTTTTTCAATCCGCTCTCGGTAAATTGGATTGGTGAGCGTCGGCGCCCATTCATTAAGCTCTTAGCTCTAATGCTCTTCAATGCCCTGCCTTAAAATGATCTTCATTGGTAACAAACTGCTTGGCCGGAAATATGATCGTGGTATCAGCATCGGCTGACCACTTGATTATTATAGTTTACCCACCCAATACATCGCCTCGATCTGATCGCCAAACAGTTCAATGCGTAATTTTTCTTTTTGATAGGGAATCTGAATCTCGATAGTATTGCCCAGCACCTGGAAGGTGCCCGCACTCCGATCCATCTCATTGCGTTCATATTGAATGTAAATCAACTTACGAATCAGTTCAGTACGGCTTATTTTTTGGCCGACGGCCAATGGCACCGCCTGTTTTCTATATTCGGCAGGATTCCCCAATTGAGTAGATGCAAGAAACGGAGGCCACAATGATCACATCTTTGCGCTGCATTAAAGAAGCGGTCGCCTCAATGCGCAAGCGCTCAATTTCACTGTTTACCTTGGTTTCCTTGGGCACATAAATATCTTGGGCTGGCAAATATGATTCCGGTTGATAATAGTCATAATAGCTCACATAGTAGCAGACCTTATTTTCCGGGAAAAAGAGGCTAAATTCTTCATATAATTGAGCAGCCAACGTCTTATTAGGCGCCAAAACAAGCACCGGCTTATCCTGATTGGCAATGGTATTGGCAATCGTATAGGTTTTGCCCGATCCGGTGACCCCGATCAAAGTGGAAATACCCGGGCGAAATTCCGAAAGCTTTTTGATCGCCTCGGGTTGGCTACCGGCCGGGGGAAAGGGGGCATGCAGTTTAAACAGTTTTGCCATGGGGATAACCTCAGTTTTTTAAAAGGGGAAACTACTCCTAGGGTAGCATAAAGAATGAAGTTATCCTAGCGCCAGAGAACGAGGGGGAGCCCCTTTAAAGGCTCCCCAAATAATTCTAAACGAGCGAATAAACAAACATGAAAGTATTAATTGTGTATGGAATATTCAGAGGATAGTTTCCACCTGCCTGCGGAAATATGTTAACGATTCCTGTATCCGAAATTTGTGCCCAGGAAGAATAAGGTGCGCCTCCACCAGTAATGTAAACAAAACAACTGCTTGTAACAGACGCAGATGGTGTGAAACGTGCTGGAATAGCAAGCGCTAGAGATATTTCCGAAGTATTAGCAGTAGGTGTAAACGGATTTTCAGTAACAAAAGAAGCAAAAACAATATTACCTATTCTGGTAAATGTTATCGTTACTCCGGTATCTCCTCCTGCGCCGAAGGCCCATGCATTACCAGTTTGAACATAACTGTCTTCATAATAATCAAGTGGTGTATCAGTTGCGCCGGCTACATCATTCGGCAAATAAATACCGGCCCCCGTAACGGAAAGAGTGCCGATACTTCCGCTGGCTCCAACTCCCAATTGATTACCACTTATGCAAACAATTCGTCCTGAAATATCAACAGTTTGAATTCCTGCAATATAACAACTGGTTTGAGTGCCCGGCGTACCGATACGAGTGGTATTTTGATCAAGAAATACACCCTCACTACCAATATCAATATTATTACTTGAAGTACCCTCAAGGGCAAAACCGGCCTTGTAGCCAATTGCTGTATTATAAGAACCGCTGCCAAGGTTTGATAAAGCTTCTCCCCCTATGGCGGTGTTATCAAATCCATCCGATAAAGTCGTAAGGGCGCCAGCTCCTATTGCAATATTGTCGAAGCCCGTAGTTAAATCAGTAAATACATTAGTGCCTAATCCGACATTATATTCTGCTGATGTTATAAAGGTAGGATTAGTTCCCAGGATAATATTAGAGGAAATGGTTGGCGCAAAATTAAGTGTTTCGGTGGTTCCCGATAATACAAACTGTGGCGTAGCATTTGCTGTTTTTACTGAGGTTATGGTGCCCACTCCACCGGTCGAAGCGAAAATACCTAATTGCCCGGCAGAGTTTATATACACCGCGCTTCCGGTAACACTAACACCCGCAATACCGGCAACAAAACACCCGGTTTGAGACAGAGGAGTGCCAATGCGAATAATACCTCGATCGCCAACCACACCATCACTGCCAATATCGATGTTATTGCTTTCTCCTGCCACAAATGCAGATCCTGCGCTCGCGCCAACGGCAATATTATTCGATCCGGTGAGGCTGCTGGCTAAGGAGCTATCACCAATAGCCACATTATTCGCGCCGGTAATTGCCGCAATAAGCGCTGCGCTTCCTATTGCTACGTTACCTGATCCGCCCGTGCTGCTTCCCAGAGCAAAATCGCCAACTGCCACATTATGAACACCAACCACATTAAGATTAAGCGCTTTGCATCCCACCGCAGTGTTGTATGATGCGGCATTATTTTGCAGGGCACCTTCACCAAGCGCCGTGATACTGTTAAAATTATTATTTACATTATTGGTATTATCGCCAACTGAAAGATTGCAGCTGGCAGAATTACTTGCGCCGGTGGTATTAAAGTTGCTGGCAATGATGTTTCCACACGCATTTATTCTGCCTCCAACGCCTAGCCCACCACTCACGGTAAGCGCGCCATTGACGCACGCAGTACTTTGCGTAGTGTTGCTAAAACTTACTGGACCGGTGACGTTCAAATTATTCACCGTCAGATTGTTCACATTTAAGTTGGTAAAACTGCCGGTGCCGCCGGTTAATACATTCACCGTTTCAGTATTGAGTTGGGTGTTACCGGTCACAGTAAGATTAGTGATAGTTGCATTATTAATAGCGCCAGTTCCACTCACCGTAATATTATTTACTTGTGTGTTACCGGTCACCGTAAGATTACTGATGGTGGTATTATTCAACTGGGTAGTGCCCGTAACTATTAAATTAGTAAAGGTACCCGTTCCATTCACGGTAAAATTATTGAAGGTAACATTGCCACCGGTAAAACTTACATTCCCAAAGGCGCCCGTGCCGGCTACCGCAATGTTGCCACATACATTCACATTACCGCCGATGCCTACGCCACCACTTACCGTGAGCGCGCCATTGGCGCAGCTGCTACTTTGCGCCACAGAAGGAATACTAATAGTACCACCCGCGTTCACTACCCCCAGCTGACCATTACTATTTACAATCACCGGTTGATTGGTTCCGGCCAGCAGCGTGCCAAATACGCCCGCTAAATAAGCAGTAGTTTGAGCACCCTGCGTACCAATACGGATAGTTTTTTGATCATTGGCAACACCGATGTTCCCGATATCAATATTATTACTCTCGCCACTTAAAAATGCAGCGCCTCCAGACGCGCTGATGGCAATATTATTTGAACCGGTAAGAATATTTACGAGCGCATTAGAACCAACAGCAATATTATTAGAACCACTACCTTGAGAAATCGCATTGCTGCCGATGGCAATATTACTTTTTGCTCCCGCGCCGGCAGACATGGCTGCTTGGCCGATGGCAATGTTAGCGCTAGACGGCGAGGCATTATAGAGCGCTAAGTTACCGATACCGATATTTTGCGAACCGCCCACCATTTCCGCTGCGGCTTCATAGCCCACTGCTATATTTGCAGATCCGGTGGTATTAGCGTTTAACGCCCCACAACCAACGGCAGTATTATAGGATCCGGTATTATTTTGCAATGCATTTTCACCAAGCGCAGTGACGCCGTCTCCATTATTTACATTATTGGTGTTATCACCTACTGAAAGATTACATTTGGCAAGATTACTGAAAACGCCCGTTCCCGCAGGCCCCGTTGCCCCGGCTGGGCCCGTTGCGCCGACCGGACCGCCCGATGGGCCGGTTGGGCCTATTGGGCCGGTTGGACCCGTGGCGCCAAAACCCGCCGGACCTGTTGCGCCCTGAGTACCGGTTGGACCGACTGGGCCGCCTGACGGACCGGTGGCTCCTTGTGGGCCGGTTGGTCCCGTCGCACCCACCGAACCAAAAATGCCCGGGCCGGTAATAGAATTGGTAATAGTCAGATTAAAAATTGAAGTATTATTTAAATCAGTGTTATTAGTGACATTCAAATTGGTAAAAGCGCCGGTGCCATTCACGGTAATATTATTGTTGAACGTTGCATTGCCGGTGAAGTTTGCATTGTTAAAATTTCCGGTGCCATTCACGGTGAGATTGCCATTGATGGTAGAATTTCCGCCAATCTCTTCATTGCCGCACACATATAAATTGCCCAGCACTCCTGCATCACCCAAAACTTCTAGGGTGAGATCCGGCCCGGTGCAAGGAACGCTGCGCGTGAGATTTCGCGATCCGCCTACCGTTGTTTGTCCACACACATTCAAATTGCCACCAATGCCCACACCGCCATCAACCACCAACGCACCACTCGTGCATGAATCACTCGGCCCGGTGTTAGTAATCGTTACCGGTCCGGCAAACGTGACCGGCCCAGTGCTGATGAAAGTATTAGTAGAAATACAGTTAGCATTGATTCCGCAAAATTCTGCAACCGGCTCCGGCCCGGTGCAAGCCTGAGCCACAAAAGATGACATGAGCAAAAGCGATAACCATTTTAGGATTCTCATTACAAACTCCCTTTTTGGGGTATGACAAAAAAACTACTTCTTTATGGTAATACTAAAATTACCGGTGAATTGCAATTATCTCAAAGAATAAAATGTAAACATCGTCACTGCAAACCATAGCGCAAGCTGCAGGGGCCAAAATAAAAGGCGTAAGTAAGGGGCCATTTTTTCAGTAGCTTGGCGAATAGTAGGATGCGCTCGCCTGATCAAGGCATGGAACACCAATAATAAAATAGTGATATAGGCAAAGAAGAAAAAATACTCAATATAAAGCAACTCGCCCGCCTGCACCTGATTGCGTAATGTTTGATGCAAAATTACCAGCGAGAAAAATAGACCGGTATAGGCCGTTAATGATCTAAACGCGTCAAAATGAGTAGTGCCCCGCTGCGATAGTAAAAAGATCGCGTAGATTGAAAAGAGAATCACCAACAGTGGCAAGAAAAACATAATAAACGGATTAATTAATTTACGTTTCAAAATAAGATTATAATGCAGCTGCACCTTATCGGTCACTTTGCGCAGCGCATCCAGGCCCACTTCATCAGCCGGTGGAATCACACTGAAACTAAAATAGGATCGCTCAAGTGAATACCCGGGAATAGAAATCTGATTGGTGATGCCCGGCAGCGGATCAACATCATACGATTTATAGCCGGAGAAATCGGGCGTGAGCGCCACATTGTTTTCAAAATCGGTGGAGCTCATCACAATATCCACATGCACCTTATCAAAAGGAAAGAAAGAGTAGCGATGCTTTTGCGCGAACTGCGCGCTAATATTCCAGCCGACCGTTTCATGGCGCCGCTCTTCTTTGTTAAAAATCTCTTTGACGGTGGTCTCAGATGCTTCAGGAAACAATATGCCGGTGCTTATCTTTTTATCGCGCGGCGGAATTTTTTGCCACCAATACCCGGCCAGTGAAACTTTATTCGAAGTAGGAAAGGTGAGATTGTGCAAAAACAGTCCGGTTGGCAAGGAGATGGGCGGCTCTTCATTGCGTTGGCCCGCTTCAATTTCTAATAGCTCCATATATTTATCAAGCCCGGCCTGATCGCGGACCACCACCACACTCTCACGCGGGAAGTATAATGCACGCCAGGTGATGTTCCAAAAAATAAGAATTGATCCACCCAAAATGATGCAACTAAAAATTGCCCACCGGCGCAAGCCCTCCAATCCTATCCAAATCTCTGCCAAGAGCATCGCGCCAATAAGCAGAGCGATCACCAGCGCAACAATTGCCAGCACCAGCTCTTCATGGAAATCATCCAGCGGCAACGGCAACGATTCATTGGAAAAGACACCGGCCACGATCCAGTGAATATCGGGCACTTTTTCATAAACGATCCAATACGTGGTATGCGTGATCGGCTCGGTATACGCGCGCACGCCCTGATTACTTTTGAGCATCGTTTGCGCGATATCTTTGAGCGCTATATTATTATTTTCACGCGCCACATCAAAGAAGGTTGCTTTGTCTTTTAAATATTGCTCAAGCGGATGATACAGCAACATTTCCTGATCATTCATCAGCATCACATAGCCGGTTTTACCAATCTCTATTTTGCGAATCGCCTCAATAATTTTTTGCAACGAATACTGAATGGCAATCACGCCTGCCGGTTCAGCTGAGCTACCCAAATAAAAA
Organism: uncultured bacterium; assembly: GCA_963836585.1. Lineage (GTDB taxonomy): Bacteria > Babelota > Babeliae > Babelales > Vermiphilaceae > BTUB01. Next base: position 59,145 of record CAWIJV010000001.1, on the reverse strand, counting down.
GGCAGCAGATACATAATATGGCTCATTTTAGTGGTAGCATCATAAAACGGCTCAGACCAATGAGCGCCCTCTTTGATTGTTTTATTATACCAATCACGATAATGAGTTTTACTACTATCTGGCACAATGTAATCATAGCTAATCTCACTACTCGTGGTGCGTCCATCAACTTTTTTTGCCTCGATGCCATATAAGCGCTGCTGCGGATTGTAAGCAAACGGCTCGAATGCCACCATGATCGATTCTATATCACTCAACTCTTTCACATCGCGCGTAATGCGCAGGCCAATATCTTCTTTTGCTAAACGGCCTTCATGCAAATCTTGAGCCATCATCGCCGCAATTTTTTCAACCTCGGTAATGTATTGCCGCGCCAACTCAACTTCGCCATGAATTTTTGATTCGGTGTTTGCAACGGTAGTATTAACCACGGTGCGATATTCATAATAGCGCTTCACAAACAGCAGCCCGGCCCATCCGGTGATGCCCACAAAACTGATCCAGAGCAGCAGCTTTAAAAAATGAATCGAAACAACCGCATGCTGCAAGTGCAGCATCAACCGCGTATGATGTAATTTTAAAAACATAAACAACGCCCACAGAATCAGCAGACCCAGCAATATCATAAACACAATCTTATACCAAAAAATTGGCCGCGCCACTTCATGGTATTGAATACCCATCGATGCGCCCACATCAAGCTGCGGAATGAAAGTCCATGCGGCAATCACCCCAACATTGTAAGCGTCCACCAAATATCCGTAGCCGGTTTTGCCTGCAGTGGCAAATCGCGTCGGCGTATTTTCTTCTCGAGAAGGATCGGTAATCTTTTTAAACGCAACATGCGCATAGAGCCGCGATGGAGCAACAAAGATCACCCGATCACCAATGCTTTTGGTAACAAACAGATCGCCGGTGCTTCCCAGACCTTCATAATTTTGAATGATGGCATAAAGCAACGATTCATCTATATTGATGCCGATAAACCCACGCAACTGCCCCGCATCAAAAAAGGGCCGCACAATAAAGAGTGCTGATGCATTAAGGAATGGATCGATGGCAAATGCGCTCACATCCGGCGTAAGCGCCATGCGTGCACGATCCCATGATGCCCCCAACCCAGTTGCTTGGCCGCGCACATCTGCCAGATTAGCGCTGAGCAGATCTGCCTTAAGCGTATAAAAAATCATGCCATCAAGGCGAACAAGAAAAATATCTTTAAACCGATAGGTGCTATTTTCTTGATTCAAAATCAGATCAAGCTTTTTTTCTAGCTCTTGATAATTGGCAGGTGTATTTTTTGCATCACCCACCACACCCGGAACAAATGTTTTATCCAGCGCAGCTGATAATGCCACAAGATTTTTGTTAGTCGCCAGCACGCCCAGATTATCTTTTTGCGCATCAATAAAAGAGATAATCTGATGCTGCCGCTCAGCTAATATCTTAGAAAGAGAGGCCCCATTCTTTTGAATAAGATGTGAGCGGAGTGTGATATAGCGGATGCCCACCAAGCCCAAGACTGCAATCAACACAATGCCGGGCGCAAACAACTTCCAATTATTCATCCTTTTCTTGACCATGATCCCCCCCATTGCGTATAAAGATTGGCAATAAATGCATCCCAGCTCGCTTTTTTATCAAAGATCGGATAATTGAGCGGCTGCACCTGTTTTTCAGAATTCCAGACAATTGAAAATTGGCCATCGGAGCGCAAACGGCCCACATAGACCATTTTCCACAGATCGTTGCTATTGTTATTCACATACGTAATGCCGCCGGGCGCGTTAAACACTTGATTGAATATTTTTTTTCTCACCAATCGCGGATCGGGTGAATCGGCTGCCTCTACTGCTTGTGCCCACAGATTAATGCCCACATATCCGGCTTCCATTGCTTCAGAGATCACCGTGTTGGCCCCATACTTCTTTTTAAAGTTACTCACAAATACTATATTTGCATCCCGCTCAATGCTTTGAAAATAACTGGCGGTGACATAATCGCCGGCCATCGCATCGGCGCCAATCTGCGCGAATTCAGTTTCACTCACACTACTGATCGACATCACCGGACATTTTTCAGGCGTAATGCCATTGGCCCGCAGCGCTTTGAAAAAGGCAAGATTACTTTCCCCTTGAATGGTATTGATAATCAGATCCGGATTCGCTTTTTTTATCGCATCGATCATGGGTGCAACTTCTGTGCTGCCCAGCAAAATATACTGCTCACCAAGAATGCTGCTTCCCATGGCTGCCAGCGTTGCTTTGATGATCGCATTGGTCGCGTGCGAAAAAATATAATCGGAGCCCACTAAGAAAAACTTTTTACCCAGATTATAGTAGCCCCACATCAGGGCCGGCACAATCTGCTGATTCTGATTGGCACCGATATACAAAATATTGGGCGAATCTTCCAATCCTTCATAAGAGACCGGATAGAGCAGCAGATTATCATGCTTTTCCACCACTGCTTTAACTGCTTTTCTGCTCGCTGACGTCCAGCAGCCAATAATGGCCGAAACTTTTTCCTGCGTGATCAATCGCTCCGCCTCTTGCGCAAAGATCACCTCATCCGATTTGCCATCCACCACAATCGGCACAATGGTCCGCCCTGCAATGCCGCCCTGCCCATTGATCTCATCAATAGCCATCAGCTCAGCCTGCACCACCGGCTTTTCACTGAGCGCCTGGCTTCCGGTGAGCGAATGCAAAACACCAATCTTTATTGAGGCACCGGGGCGCTTTACTAAAAAGTAGCCAGCCGTGCTCGCTAGAATTACCGAGCCGATGAGTACTAGCAATTTTAGATAGCGTGAAATCATGCGTCACCTATTCTGTTAAGAATTTTTTTCAACGAAACCGCTTGCCCCATCATCTTCTTCCACGGATCGCCCACTTTTTTGCGATGCGCCAGCACCGTCGCAATCGTAAACTGTTGCGAGCTAACCAATTTTGCATTCACCTCTTTCCACCAGAGCGGCATAGCAACCGGCGCTTTTTCATATGAGCGCACACTATAGGGCACCACCGCCGTAGCACTATACCGATTGCGCAGCGTATCAATAAAAATTTTTGTGCCCCGTTTATTTTTGCGCACTTCCAATGTGAACTCTTTAGGCGATTTTTTGATCATCTGCTGGGCAATATAGGTGGCCACCTTAGAAACTTCATCAAAGGTATGAAGCCGCTTAATCGGAATATAAACGTGCATACCTTCCGATCCGGTGGTCATCGCAAAGCAGGGCAGCTGCTCGGCATCGCAAATATCTTTTATTAGCAGCGCAGCCGCGCGCACGCGCGCAAAATTATTTACCGAAGGATCCAGATCAAAAATAATGCGATCCGGCTTGTGCAATGCCGTTGCTTTGCTCAACCAATAATGAATGGTGAGCGCCGCCTGATTGGCCAAGTAGACCAGCGTCTCCCGATTCTTGGCAACCACATAATCCACCGTGCCACCTTCCTCTTTGCGCACCGCAACTGTCGCCACCCAGGAAGGGAAATAACTGCCCGCATTTTTTTGATAAAACATTTGCCCCTTAATACCATTGGGATAGCGTTGCATCGTGAGCAGATGATTTTTGATGAGCGGCAGTTGATAGGCGCTTGCGCGTTCATAATATTCAACCACTGCTGCTTTGCTGATCTTTGAGCGGGGAAACCAAACTTTATTTGGGTTGCTAATGATTATTTTTTTCATATTACACTATCCTCAGCCATGGTTCGATCCAGCCTACGCCAAGGCTTCGGCGGACAAGTACGATTTAGGCGCTTGCCCGCCATAGCTCGAAGAGCGACGGCTGGGTATCGAGGGGTCCTTCTTTCATTCCCACTCTGCATCATGATCCTTTGCAATCTGCTTCATAGTGCGGCCTGAAAGCGCCGACACATTTTTGCTCACCTTCGCGCCCTTAATTTTTCCAAACTCTGCAAATTCAGCATTAGGCTTCATCCGCATCATGATCCAGGCATTCTTTGCATACAAGCCGCTTGTCTTGAACAATACATACGGGCCCCACAATTTTTTGCCCTTCAAAAAAACTTCTATCTTATTTTTTTCTTGATAGATAATGCCATAGGTACCAATATCCCATACCATCACCGTGCCGGCCCCATAATTGCCGGTGGGAATAGTACCTTCAAAGCGGGCGTATTCCATCGGATGATCATCGGTCGGGATTGCCAGATGACGAATACCAGTTTTAGCGGGAACACCCTTGGGAACGGCCCATGATTTGAGTACGCCATCCATTTCCAAACGGAAATCATAATGCAAGTGACTCGCATCATGCATCTGCACCACAAATAATTTTTCTTTTGAAGATCTTTTTTTTACCGAGCCGTATGGCTCATGAGGGGAATTTTTTTTTAGCTCGCGGCGCTGGCGGTATTGTTTTAAGGCATCTTTTGCCATAAGCTGACCTTCTTGCAAAACAAAAGTAATGATTAAGAGAATTACTAGCATTTTTTACTTAAGGATGCTTAAAGTTGCAAAGCGATTGCAAGAGATTGAAAATTTATCCTAAAAGACGCCTCGAGGCTAAACTCTTGCTCTTCAGATTATTGTGTATGGTATGCTAAGTCTGTTGAAAAGCCATTTATCCCCCGTATTACTTTGGTGTCTGTTATGAAAATTGCGCAATTAAGATCGCTCGTAAAGCGTGGCGAATCTGAAATATTAGAATTTAAAAGTTCCACCGGCAGCCTTACTTCCGGAATGCAAACCGTATGCGCACTTTTAAATAGCACCCATGGAGGCACCATCGTTTTTGGTGTTACTGATAAGGGCCAAATTATGGGCCAAATCGTAAATGATAAAACAAAACAAGAAATTGCTGCTGAGCTCAAAAAAATTGAACCACGCGCTACGATCGATATCCAATATGTGAAAGTATCGGGCGATCGCCAAGTAATCCTCCTATTTGCAAATCCAGGAGAGCATGCTCCCTATATGTATGATGGGCGAGCATACACCCGCAATCAATCAACAACAATGAGAATGACAGGTGAAGAATATACATATCTGCATAATCTCAAAAATCCAACGCGGTGGGAAGGGTTAACAAACAACAACTGCAAGCTCAATGACCTCGATGGGAAAAGAATTAAAGAAGTTGTGCAGATGGCTATTTATGAAAAAAGATTGCCTGCAGCAGCACGAAATTTAAAAATCTCAGAGATACTTGAAAAATTTAACGTCCTTATTAACGATAAAATAACAAATGCCGCAGTTATTCTGTTTTGCAAAAATGAAAAAAAGCAATTTTCACAATCGTACATTCAGCTTGCACGATTTAGGGGAACTAATAAAAAAGAGTTTTTAAGTACGAAATTGTATGCTGGGAATGCTTTTGATTTATATGATAAGGCGATGGATTTTCTAGGTTCTGTGAACCAAATTTAAAAAATGCATAAATAAAAAGTAAGCTTCCTTTTAAAGAGCTATCAAACACCTAAAAAAGGAAGCCATAATGCATTACTTGCTTAAAGATACAGAATTTACAGAAATATTGAAATTTTTAAGTCAAATTAAGGGAATTCATAAAAATGATGCCGAGCGGCTGCGCAAATTTCTTGAAGCGGTTGTTTACACACTTAGAACTGGCTGCCAGTGGCGATTACTCCCTTTTTATTATGGTAATTGGAGAGCCGTTCATAAGCGGTTTAAGCAATGGAGTAAACGTGGTATTTGGAAAAAATTATTTGAATTTGTACAGAAGGATCCAGATATGGACCTTGGCATGATTGACTCTACGATTGTTCGTTCACATGCATGTTCAGCTGGCTATGGATTTCAAGAACAGCAAGCGTTGGGTCGTAGTAAAGGGGGATTCACAACTAAGATACATGCTTTCGTGGACGCATTAGGTCTGCCTCTTAAATTCATTTTGACGGCAGGTAATCGTAATGATATTACTCAAGCAAAGCATTTATGTGAGGGTGTTTTTGATATTCCCATAGTTGCCGACAAGGCGTACGATTGCGATGATTTTGTTGAAAACATTGGAAAGAAGGGATGTGAGGCGAATATTCCTTCGCGAAAGAATCGTAAAAAACCACGTTCTTATGATGAACATCTTTATAAAGAACGGCATCTTATCGAGTGCTTTTTCGGCAAAATTAAACATTTTCGTAGAATTTTTTCCAGATTTGATAAATCGGCCCAGTCCTATTTATCTTTTCTGCATTTCGTAGGAGCTTTAATATGGCTCAGATAAAATTTGGTTCACAGAACCTAGTATTCGCTTTACCAGTAGCAGCCCGCATAGAACCGGGCAACCCTATTAGAGTGGAGACTCCTACAATTCCATACAACGTGTTACGAGAAGCTTTAACTAATGCCATAATACATCGAGATTATAGCAATTCAGGAGGTTCAATAGCGGTTGGGATATATGATGATCGCGTAGAAATAACTAATATTGGCGCACTGCCAAAAGGAGTTACATTAAAGCAACTTTCTAGGAATCATCCATCCATTCAACGAAATCCTGCAATTGCGCATGTTTTTTATCTATACGGGCAAATAGAAAAATGGGGCCGTGGAACACTCGATATGATTGATGATTGCAAAAAAGCAGGAAATCCCATTCCAATTTATGAGGAAATTGGCGGTAGTTTTTCGATTACGCTACCATTTAAAGAGCCGATCCGCACTGTTATTATGGAACAGTCAGAAAGTCGTAAATCTATCAAATTGACTGATCGCCAAAGAAAGATTATGGAAGCGCTCCAAGAAGGCCCTCTTAATCGGCAACAGCTGATAAAGAAAATAAGATTAAAATTACCTGCCAGAACTCTTCAGTGGGAAATTGCAAAGCTTAAAGAAATGGGCCTCATTAAATCTGAAGGGAAGGGGAAATCCACCGTTTGGGTTTTTATAAAATGAAAAAACGAATCGCGCAAGATTCGCGCAACAATCGCGCAAGATTCGCGCAATGCTATCACGAGAACAACGATTGGTTCCGTGCCTCGAATCGCGAATGAAAAATGAAAGAAGCCCCTTGCCTTTGTAAAAAATCTAAATTTGATACAAAAACAAATGGGAGCGGGCGTAACGTGGCCCGCTTCCATTCGTTTTTGTAAGTGACAGATCTCTTTACAAAGTAGTATCGGCTCGAAAAAATGGATATTTCAAAAAATCAATTTTTGTATCTGGAAGAATTCTGCTACCATAAAATTATCATCGATACAAAAAATTTAGGAAAAATTATGCCAAAGAAAAACGAATTGGTGGATTATGCTCAAAAAAAATTGCTTGCATTTGGCAATGGTTTTTCTTTGGTAGCACGCCAGCATCATCTGGTGGTAGGAAATACCGATTTTTATATCGATCTACTGTTTTATCACTATAAGTTGCGTTGCTTTATTGTCGTCGAACTCAAAGCAAGAAAATTCGACCCGCGAGATGCAGGTCAATTGAATTTTTATCTTTCCGCAGTTGATGATCGCCTCCGCCAACCGGGAGACAACCCTACCATTGGCATTTTACTCTGCAAATCAAAAGATAACATTATCGCTGAATATGCGTTACGAGATATTAATAAGCCCATTGGCATTGCCGGATATGAAACAGAGATTACCAAACGCTTGCCAAAGAACTTAAAAAGCTCCTTGCCTTCTGTGGAAGAGATTGAAGCAGAGCTGGAAAAAGACGCATTATTTGCAAAGAAAAAATCACGCAAAAAGTCCTCCTGATCGTGCGCATCTAAAAAGTCCAGCAGGCTGCTGGACAATTAGATTCAGTTAAAAATTAACTCCGGATGGGGAGCATATTTAAAGACCGGTTGGGCCTTTTGGAAAAAGAGTTGCAAATCTTTATTAATATCGCCCATCAACTCTTTATATGAAAGAGCGCCGGTTAAGAATGAGCGCACGCGCGCGCTGCCGGCTGCTTTATCAAACCCATTTTGAAAATCGAGGGGAATGCCTGCTTTTTTTACCAAGATCACGGTAGTTAAAAATGCGCTAAACGCATTCACCTGATTAATATTATCCATGCACACGCGCAAGCCCTGATACACCTCTTTTTTACGCTCATGGACATACTGATGATGCGTTGCGGTAATGCCGCACAGCTTAAGCCGATCGGCAAGCTCTTGCCAAAATGCTACCGGCACTGATAATGATGCAGGTAATGAGATCAGCTGGAATGAATACGCGGTGCCCACCCCCACATCAAATGGTTTAATTTCCCCCAACAATCCCAAAAAGCAGTAGCCGTGGCATGATTCTTTGCTGGCAATATTAGGCGATAGGGGCGCATGCAGCTGATCCAACCCTTGCATGCGATCATAGCCGCTCATTGGCACCACCGTTAATGCTGCTTTTTCTTCCAGAAGATGCTTATTAAAATATTCGGCCAGTTCGCCGACTGTCATCCCATGGCGCAGCGGAATTGCGGCGATTGAAATAAAAGAGATCAGTTCCGGCTCCACCAATGGCCCTTCCATCGCCTTGCCCAATGGATTGGGCCGATCAAATACCACTACTTTTTTGCCTTCAACTGCTGCTGCTTGCAACACGGTTAAAAGCGTAGAGATATAAGTATAATGGCGCATACCTGAATCTTGGATATCAAAAAAGAGCGCATCGACATCAGCCAGCAACTCAGGCGCAATCTTTTTGCCCGATCCTTTGCCATACAAACTCACAATCGGAATTTTTGTCTTGGCCTCTTGCGCATCCTTTACCTCTTGCGCTGCGTCAATTTTCCCTTCAAAGCCATGCTCGGGTGCGAATAGTTTGGTGATGTTAAAACCTTTTTTACGCAAAATATCGAGCGTGGCGCTCCCGCTTTGATCCTTACCGGTCTGATTGGTGATCAGTGCGATGGGCGTCTTTTTTCTGCGATACTCGTTAATCAGAGATTGCGGAATATTTTCGATGCCGAGTTTGAATATCTCAGCACAGCTGAGATGGCTAAGGAAAATTAATAAACAGAATAAAATTGTCCTTCGATATGAAATCTTACGATTTCTACTCAGGATGTGTAAGATCACACATGGTGAGTGTCTCGCGAAGCGAGACGTATCGAACCATAAAAACTTTATTCTCTTCATCTTCACATCAATACAATTTTAGGATTTGGCTTATACATAAAAGAAGGCTGCGCCTTGCTGAAGAAATTTTTCAATCCCTTGTTCACTTCATATTCTAATTCATGCCGAGAAAATTTACCCTCTAAAAAATTACGAACTTTTTTGCCGCCAAAGGCCCGCTCAAATTCCGGCCCAAAGGCAATGGGCACTCCCGCCTCTTTAAAGAAGCTGATAATGGTAACCACCGCATTGAACGGAGAAAAATGATCCACATCAGGCACCATAATACGCAAACCTGCATAAGGAATCTTCTTTTTAGGATGCTGGTAGCAAAACCAGGATGATTCAAGCCCGTGCACCTTGAGGGCCGCTCGCAACTCAAACCATTTTTGCTTGGGAAACTTTAATGATTCAGGCAACATCAAACATTGATAGGCAATATCAGTGCCCTGGCCCACATCAAAGGGCGCCACCAAGCTTAACACTTGCAAGAAGCTTGAGCCATAATAGATATCAATATTGGTCATAAGAGATCCACATGAGCGCACATGCGAATCGGCAAAGATTGCCCGATCATATTTACGCATGGGCACCACAAATAGATGCGCTGCTTTGGCCAGCAGTGCGGTGTTAAAGTAGCGGGCCAGCTCGCCCACCGTCATCCCATAGCGCATGGGAATGGCATCATCGGTGATGCCTTCCATAGTAGCACCCAAAATGTTAGGGCGATCGAGCACCACCACCGTTTTATGCTGAGATGCAGCGCTTTGCAGCACTTTAAAGAGGGTGACTACGGCCGTATTGGGATTAATACCCGGCTCTTGCAGATCAATAAAGAGGACATCCACATCACTAAAGCGATACTCTTTGTTGTTAAAGATGTCCACCTGTGCCAATAGAGCAATAGGAATACCGGTTTTTTCATCAACCGGTTCCCAACTGCCATTTTTTTTGAATAAGTGAAAATCATCTTCGGGCACATAAATTTTTTTGATCCGTAACCCATAGCCGGCAAGCGCTTCTATGGTTCGCTTTCCTTGCTGATCGATACCGGTATGATTGGTGATCACCCCCACGCGATAGCCATTCACCCGGCCGGTGACATGAAGACTCTGCAAAAATTCTCGCGTAACATTTTCAATACCAAGTTTAAAACCGGTATCGCTTAAACATTCACGCGATGCACATCCGGTGCCATGATGAAAAAAGAAACGAGGAAGCAGAAGTGCCATTGAAACAACAAAAAGCACCCGCATTAGCGATGCTACTTTTTTGCGCAGCGATATCTTGCTCATGACTTGCTCCCCTAAAAATAGGATGTGTGCTCATCCTTCATTCAATAGAGTATCAATCCCATAATTCAAATAGCAAGAAATTTTCAACAATAATGGAAAAATTATAAACTTCAGAAATATTTTTTAAGCAAAAAAACGAGGTAACAAAAAATGCTACCTCGTTTAAAAATTTAAAAATACTAACTATTTAGTATAGAAAGGGGTCACAGACAACTTGCCCAGCGCATGTCGCATCTTCTTTTTCAAAAACAGATTTTATTACATTTTCAGTAACTTCTGTGGGCCGATCATCAATTTCCACAAGAGCATGGGCACGTAAGGTTGATCGATGTTCAGCAGAAAATTCAAAGGTCGGATTATACACTTTCTTTATCAACGCATCTAAAGCCGTGCAATCCTCTCCTTTTACTGACATTACATCCAGACATACTTGGGTCACGCTATCATAATCTTCGATCATTCCATTTTTAAGCTCTCGATAAATGATAGAAGTATCATGCCACATTGCCGATAAATAAGTAGCGCTGAGCAATACAGCCATGCTACACAGTGATTTTAAAGTTATATGATTCATTACAACTTCTCCTCTTTAAACCATTAGATTAATACTAATAACAATGAGATCACTGACATTAGCTTAATCAAAATATTAAGCGTAGGGCCAGAAGTATCTTTAAATGGATCGCCCACCGTGTCCCCCACGATTGCCGCCTTGTGCGTTGGGGAACCTTTGCCGCCAAAATGGCCGGCTTCAATATATTTTTTGGCATTATCCCATGCGCCACCGCCATTGGCCATCATCAACGCAAGCAATACGCCCACTACGGTTGCGCCCACGAGCATGCCGCCCAATGCAGCCTTGCCCAGAGTAGCCCAAACCAGTACCGGCGTTAATGCCGTTACCAAGCCCGGAATAATCATCTCATGAAGCGCGGCTTTGGTGCTGATGGCAATGCAGCGATTGTAATCAGGTTTTGCCGTTCCTTCCATCAAGCCCGGAATTTCTTTGAATTGGCGGCGCACCTCAATCACCATTTTTAAAGCCGCTTGACCCACCGAACGCATGGTGAATGAGCTGATCAAAAACGGCAGCGTGGCGCCGATAAACATGCCCACCATCACAAACGGATCAATAACATTCAATCCATCCAAATGTGCTTCCTTGGAATAGGCGGAAAACATTGCCAAGGCAGTTAAGAGCGCTGAGCCGATGGCAAATCCTTTGCCCATTGCCGCGGTGGTATTGCCCAGCGCGTCAAGCTTATCAGTAATCGCACGCACCGATGGGCCAAAGCCTGCCATTTCTGAAATGCCGCCGGCATTATCGGCAATCGGACCATACGCATCAACGGTCATGCTAATGCCCACTGTTGCCAGCATGGCAACCGCTGAGAGTGAAACACCAAAAAGGCCACCGCCATAAAAGTTTGCCAGCAATACAATAAAGGAAAGGATAATAACGGGAGCCACGGTGGATTCCATACCCACCGAAAGACCATAAATAATATTGGTGGCTGCACCCGAACGCGCACTTTCGGCCGTTTTTCTGATCGGCGCACCGCCGGTATAATACTCAGTGATTAAGCCGACAATAATGCCCGCAACACATCCTAAGACTATGGCGATAAAAAGTGCCTGATCCATGCCCATATACACCAAATATCCATAGCTGGCGATGAGCAAAAAGCCGGTCGCGATATAATTTGCAAGCCGCAGCATTGCAGCCGGCTCCAGAGCAAAAATCATATTTGATGCCAATCCGGCTACCGAACCGATCATGCCCAATGCTGCCAGCGCCACCGGAAACGTTACATAGATAAGATTATTGCCATATGTTTCAAAACCCAAAATGATCGATGCGATCATGGCACCCACATACGATTCATAAATATCAGCGCCCATTCCGGCCGTGTCGCCCACGCAGTCGCCCACATTATCGGCAATTACTGCCGGATTGCGCGGATCATCTTCAGGAATATTTTCTTCAATTTTTCCTACCAGATCAGCACCCACATCAGCAGATTTAGTATAAATCCCGCCGCCAACACGCGCAAAAAACGCGACTAAGCTGGCCCCGATGCCAAAACTAGTAATCAATATTTTAAAATCAGCGCGCCCATCAAAAAGATAAAAGAGCAAGCCCAATCCAATCAAGCCAAAGGCCGCAACGGCAAATCCCATCACGCCACCACCAAAAAAAGCGATGGAAAAAGCTGCTCGCTCACCATGATCTTTGGCTGCCATCGTGGTTCTCACATTCGCATCGGTGGCCGCATTCATGCCAATATATCCTGCGAGCATAGACAGTACTGAGCCAAAAACAAAGCAGCCTGCTGCCGTAAGACTCACAAAAAGGCTCAGCGCCAGGGTGACCACTGCCACCACCAGGGCAATAATCTGATATTCTTCACGTAAAAAAGTCATCGCGCCACTGCGAATGGCCACGGCAATCTCTTGCGCGCGTGCATTATCGACCGTTATACGTCTAATTTTTATGAGGAGTGCTACTACCACTGCAAGGCCCAAAAGCGCCGCGCCAATAGTCAAAAGAAAAAACTGGAATATCTCCATAAAAGCCCTTTATAAGATTCTAAAATTCTGAAATTAAAAATAATCTTTTAGTCTACCGGCAGCTGCTAAATTGTCAAAAAAATTGACTGATGCGCTTATGCGGCGCTGGCATTGTAAAAATATTTTTTTCTTTTGAGAAGGGGCTTATGCAGCCCCTAACCCCCGCAGCAGAGATTTGATGCAAAATCTCTGCACTCTGTGCACCAAGGCTGCGCCTTTGGAAACCATTACGGCCGAAACCCGGCTGACCACTTACCGCCTTGAAGGCGGACGCGGCCATCCTTCCACCCCTCATCGCAATCGCTGAACGATTGCTCTTCGTGGCTCGGTGCGGCCTACATAAGAACTAGACGTTTTATTCAACTATAACTTGCGGACTTTTTTACAGCGGGTCACGTTACCCCCGCTTCCATTTGCCTAGTTACATTTTACAGCTTTTTTCTACGCTGCATGTTTTGATTGAGGATGTCCTATAGTCCTATAGTCGCGGCGAAAGCGCCGACGCAGTGCTTTTGCGCTGCGAGTGCGGCTGAGTATCGCGGCGAAAGAAGGGGATAAAGGGGGGCCAAGCCACCCTTTAACGCACGAGGTGCAGGAGGGTTTGCGAAAACCTTCCTGCCCATGGCTGGAAGCCATTTATAAAAAACTTTGGTGCAGGCGACGCAAGTCGCAATAAAAAAATAATTTCTACTCCGGCCGAGTAGGCCCCTTAAAAAAAATAATTCTTATAAACTTACAAGCTTTTCAAAATATTCCGTTCACTAAACGGATATTTTGTAGCGCCCACAATCTGATACTCATCCGGCCCTTTGCCCAACAGGGCAATAATGGTCCGCTCGCGCGAAAGAGCATACGCTTTGCAAATCGCTTTTTCTCGATCCAGTTCACACTGCACCTTATCTTTTTTATCCACGGGCACTCCCGCATAGATGGCAGCAGCGATATCCTCAGGATTTTCGCTGCGCGGATTATCGCTCGTGATAATTACTTGATCAGCGCATTCTGCCATGAGCTGCCCCATCACCGGACGCATTGCCCGGTCCCGGTCACCTCCCGCGCCGGCAACCACAATTAAATGATCGGTCATAGAGCGTAGCAGCGGCAGCACTGACTGGAATGATAAAGGATTATGAGCATAATCAATAAAACTCACCGCGCCATTGGGCAGTTGATATTTTTCAAGCCGCCCGGGGACTCCGGCAAACGTTGCAAGCGCTGCAACAATCTCCGATGCGGGCAATCCCAATCGCCATGCCATGGCGCTAGCAGCAAGAATATTGTACAGATTAAAATCGCCGATGAGCGATGGGCAAGTGAAGCCAAAACTTCCATCTAATCCTGAGAGGAGACCGGTGATGCCCTTGGCTGAATTGGAAGTTAGGGAGGCGGTTACTCCCTTGCTCGCGAACGGGGTGGCATCCGAATATCTCTCTAGCAACTCCGCACCTTTTTGATCATCAGCATTAATCACCAGTTTGGCATCAGCCTTCCCCTGCAAAAAAAGCGAAGCTTTTGCCACAAAGTAGTCTTCTTCACTCGCATAAAATTCTCCGTGCGCCTGAGCAAAATTGGTAAAGATAATGCCATCAAATTCCAATCCTGCCACGCGATGAAGGCTCAATGCTTGCGCGGCAACTTCCATCACCACATATTCAATATCAGCATCTATGCAGGTATTAAAAAAAGCGTGCAAATAATCAGGCTGTTGCGTGGTGAGCTGAGTAGAGAATTCTTGATCGCCAATCTTATTTTTCACCGTGCTCAAAAGCGCTGCTTTTTTTCCTGCCGATTGCAGCAGATGCTGCACATAGCCATGCCGTAGTTGTTTTTCCCTTGGTGCCGGTAATACCGATCAGTTTTAATTTTTTTGCCGGATTTCCCCATGCTTTTGCAGCGCGCAAAGCCAGCGCGCGCCGCGCATCAGGTACAAATTCCAGCTGTGCGCCCGCTGCGGCGATCGCTGCCACGGTGGCCATTGGTATATCGGCCGTATGCTCAGCAATAATGGTGCTTGCACCTTTTTGCAGCGCCAGTGGCACAAATGCGACGCCATCCTGCTGACATCCCTTGATGGCCACAAAGGTGGAATCTTTTCCGACATAATCAGTGTGGCCACTCACGGGCCATACCGCGGGTAATGCTATTTCTTTTTTCATACAAATTTGCTACTTTATGCTTCCAATTTACTACGTGCCGGCATCGTTTTGAAATATTTCAATGCAGCTCCTAGCTTTTGCAACCGCGTGTGTGTTGCAACTGAATCTAATTCACTTGACTCATTGGTCAACACCTTACTCATAGAAAATCTATCAACAATCACCTGTTGCAAAGAGAATGCAACTGATCGCGCTTCCATTCCCGATGGTGGCCCAAAGATGGAAGAACCTGAACCGGGCGGATAAAATGTATTAAACATCACCACGTTGATAAATCGTTTTATTATCGAAGGATCAATACAAAAATAGTTGAGCGGATTCCCGCCATACATCTGATAAAATTCGCAATAGCGATGAGCATCACCAAAGGTAATGGAAGGATACAGCTCTAATTTAAGAAGTTCCAGAAAACAACGAGTGGCAGTCGCATGCTGTTGCTCTGTTTGCAATGTGATATCCGGATAATAGCATGCTCTTCTTTTTTCACGCATTGCCTCAATAGCGGGAGAATTTGCATTTCTTAGCAAATCCATAGCATAGCAACTTCCCACACAGAACGAAGATAATGCTACAAAAAGTGCTCTGCATAACAACGAACATTTCATGGGTGGCTCCTTTACTGTTGTAAATTTTTGTATGAATGTAATCCAGCGCGAATCACCGGCAGCAAGCAGACAATGCCAAACAGATTGATCAGCACCATGCATGCCAGAGAAATATCCACTAATGTCCATAATGAAGTCACCTGATCTGTTTGAGCACCTAAAAACGCACAAGCGCAATAAATCAAAATAAAAAGATAGCTAAAGCGATTTCCGGTGAGCGCATCCCAGGCTGCTTTGGTGATATACGCATAAGAAACCATCACACCGATGCCAAACGCAATCGAAAGAAACGTCACCATCCAAGCCCCCACCGTGCCAAACACCGTTTGATAGGCGGCAATAGTAAGCGCCGTGCTGGTAGCACCCGAATTCCAAACGCCGCTGGCCACGATGCACAAAGAAACGGTGAAGCATACGATTGCACTCACCAATGATGTTGCCATCGCCATGATCCCATCGCGCACCGGATGCACACTGCCGGTTGCACCAAACAGAATAGCTGCTGTGCCCAATCCTGATTCGGTTGCATTAATAGAACGCAAAATTCCATAGCGCATCGCTTGTTGCATAGTAAAGCCGATCGCTCCGCCGGCAGCTGCGCGCCAGCTTAACCCACTTTTGATAATCAGTTTGAGCGATGGAATTATTGCTGCATGATGATACATCAAAATGATAAGCGCTGAAATAAAAAACAGACCAACTTTGAGCGGCACAATCATTTCCGAAAATTTTACAATCCGCTCAGCTCCGCCGGCCACCGCGTAAAAAAGAAATGCGGTCAACACAATCGCAGTTGCCAGCAGCGGCACATTTCCGCTCGTATAAAGACTGAGGCCAATCGAATTGGCCTGTGTGGCACTCGCGCTGATAAGACTAAAAATTAAACAGGCCAGCGCATAGGCAAATGCTAAAAATGTGCCTCCGGTTACCACGCGCAGATAGAGCATCGGCCCGCCCAAGGTGGTATTTTTTGGCGCATGAGCTGCATAGTGAGTACTCAAAAATACTTCCGAAAAACGAATCGACATGAGCAGCAGCGTGATGATAATAATCCATAATGCCGCACCCGGCCCACCCGAATATATGGCGGTAGCCATACCGGCCAAACTGCCATTGCCAATGCTCACGTTGAGCATATTAATGAACGCCTGAATCGGGCTCATATCTGATTTTTTTTCAGACTTTGAAGGCATGAAGGTGTATTTCCACGCGGCAAAAAAGTAGCGCAATTGCACAAGACCCAAGGCACATGAGATGATAATGCTCACCCCAATCACATAAAAAATTATGGGCCACCCCATGAAAGAGTTCACCATTGAAGAGAGTGAATCAAGAGAAATGTTCATATAAAAATCCTTTATATTATCTTTATTTCCCGAGTATACTGATTTTATGGAAAAATTTAAAACAGGAATCATATGAAACTTCTGGCGCTCGATATTGGAGATGTATGGACCGGGACTGCATTAACTGATGCCCTGGGCATGTTTGCAAAACCGTATCAAACTCTTGAATCACGCAATCTGATTTCTGCGCTGAAAGAGATTTTTTCCCAGGAGAAAATATCAGCAATCATCATCGGCTATCCCCGCACCATGCGCGGCACGAGTAGCGATCAGACCAAAAAAGTGGAAGAGGCCAAAAAAAAGCTGGAAGCTGAATTTCCTGAAAAAAAATTCCTGTTCTGGGACGAGCGACTAAGCAGCAAGCGGGCCGAACTTTTAAAACGCGCCCAAACCAAAGAAGATAAAATCAAATCCCATTCTATCGCCGCCGCCTTTATTTTAGAAAACTATCTCCAATTTGCCCGGCCGGCAAGCGAAGATTGATCTGAGCAAAAAGCTCGGCACCATTAGTTTTTTTCTCGCAGTTCATACATTATATTCCTATTTGTAATCATAATTGACTACAATCATACTAACAACCACTCAAAAGGGGAGAGGGATTAGTATGTATTTTTTTCAAATGATAGCATTTTTTGTGTTGAGCATTGTTGGATCAATGCAGAGCGCTTCAAAGCCTGTTAAAAAGCCTGCTCCAAAACCTCCAAAGCCGTACATTGAACCATTCAAAACCTATTATGAAAAAGGCGCCTTAGCCGCAATTCCGAATGGCAAACAGCATGCAGCAATGAAGATTTTAATAGATCTACTCCATGCAGAGCCGGTTGATGGTAAGAATATTGCTATAACAAATGGACTGGCTCTAGATCTTTCCAATAACGAATTTCCTATTCTTGTCTCCAGCTATTTATTAAAGAATCTGATCGTCAGGACACGGAATTATGGACCAGAAAATCCTCATTCAAACAATGAAAGAAGCATTGCTCTAAAAAATATTTTTGGTCCCGTCTTCTTGCTAACTGACAATTGGGATCTGTATGATGTTCCTCAATCTCAGTTTATACTCTTGGTGCCCAAAAAATTTAGCGCGCTCTATCAGGGAAAGAATCTTGGTATCAAGCCATTGCCTTCACTCAATCATCTACTGCCATCATTTGATACGCTTACAAATAAACGAGTAAGCAGTACTGATTATCCTTATAAAGAACTCATTGATTGGCTGGAGCAGAATAAAAAGGTAATGCCACTTCCTCCTTCCAAATCATTCCCTTCTTTGGAGGCATTTAATAGCCTTATGCAAAATAACATAAACATAGCTCAAGATTTAGAGAAAATTTTTATTAATAAGACTGATGACACAACGCCAATTTGGGATTTTTTTATAAATGGCCATGGAACAGTCAACCCACCACTCATTAGCGGTATTATTCCCAGCATATTTAATGCTATGCTTTCCTTTTTTGATAATAAGATTAAAACCGGCATTATTTATGTGCTTACCTGCTCAGCCGGCGGGGAAAATAGGACCCTATTGGAAACCACCAAAGAAGGGGTACAAACCAATCACAACTTTATTTTTATTCTCGGCTCAATCTCTAATAGCATAGCGATAGCAGGCGATCGCACACTTCATGCTCTTGTGAATAGATTTTTTAATAATGCAGGCTTTATCCAGGATAAGGGAACTTCATTCACCAATCTATTGCGATCCTTAGTTGAACTTACTCCTGACGAACTCTCTCCTCATGGAGCCACCACATTTCCACAAGTTTGGTTCCCCGGCGGTAATGGATTCCAAACACCAAATGTTATTGATGGATCACTCAGTTTAGGCAACGTATATTTAAAATTGAAGAAAGAGAACAAACAATCTATCGAAGTTGATGATGAACTTATTGTTCTTACATATCCCAAAATAGTCGATGTTCCTATTATTATTTATCCAAAAAATTTTGGAATGATAATTCCAAAATCCTACGGAAACTATTCTTTTGTCTATGAATCGGGCTTTTTTACGAATGTTGATACATCTAAACAAATAGCAGTCATCGAACAATTAAAAACAGAAAAGATCTTACCTCAATATTTATCGCAACTACCAGAACTTGCAAAAGTAAAAAACCCAGCTAATCCAAACTATTATTTATATCCAAAGTTTATCTCTATGACGGGACAAAATCCTGTACATGTTTTCTCACAAATTACCATATATACTTCCTTTACGGGCCAAGGACAGAAAGGGCAGGGTATATTGCAGTGCATACGAGATTCATTTATTCAGGTTAACCAAACCGAAATAAAAATTTCATCAATCAGCGAAAAATATTTTATTGAAAGTTTAACCGGTGCTAATGATATCTCTTTGACGCTTGCCGCAGCACGACTTTTAGTTGGCCACAAAGACAAACATCCTCTCGAAATATTACTTAAAGATCGTAAAGGTATTGAACTTAAAAATATTATCATTCAGTCACCCGACATGTATGTAGCGTTTCAAATTGATAATACGGCATGGGCTATTAGCCAAGCAGCCTTCCCGACTGATTCCAAAGAACTCCGGTGGAATTTTAAGCAAATTCCCATAGCAGAACATCTAGATTTATATAAATCTAGCAAAGAAAAACTACTTGGTGGACTGCCGGTAACCATAGCGCAAAAAAGCATCTCCGATGTATTAGCACAAAAACAGAAGCAAATTCTACTGGAAAAAGCACTTGAGCTTAAGAAACAACAAGCCGCTGCTCAACCAACGCCGGCAACAGCACCTACTCAGGCTGCACCGGTGCAAGTGGGAGTTGCCCCCGCTCAGCAACCGGCTGCACCAGCGCCAGTTCCTTCAACAAAAGCCGCGCCAAATCCAACACCTACTCCGGCAAAATCACCACTTCTGCAACCGACCACAAAACCTGCACCGGCCGTTCAGCCAAAACTTACACCAACCGCTAAGCCTGCCCCTGCTAAAGCAGCTCCCGCTCAAGCCAAACCTCCGGTTGCACAACCGGCATCGACCAAACCAATGACTGCAATCAAACCGATTGCTACTGCCCCCAAGGCAAGGCCTGCAACTCCTTTGCCGGTGAAAACCTCACCATTGCTGCCAAAGAGAACTCCCGCGCCGGCAATTCCCAGAGCAGCAGTAAGGCAGCAATAAATAACCTCTAAAATACGCCTTTATTGACAAAAAGGGTAAAAATTTACTATTTTTTTCTTATAGCATTACAATGAAGCAGGGTAAATGCTTAGCTTGGAAATGAAGCAACTGATCGGGATAAAAATGACCCCATTGCAGACCTGGTTAGTTTTACTATAGTGAGAGGCGAGGGAGTATCTATAATACCTAGAAAAAGGAGTAGTACCCATGAAGTGTAAAAAATGCGGAGGACTGATGGTTTTGCAGTCCTTTTTTGATCACTTTTTAAATTTCGACGGATGGAAATGCTTAAATTGTGGTAAAATTGTCTTAAAGAAAGATAAATCGATCGAATTTGATACCTTTAGTATCTTTTATCAACAACAAAAATGCAGAAATAGAAATTAGATGTACTTCCTGGCAATTCAACATACCTATCATGCGGTGCACATGAGCATTGGCACTCCCGAGGGTTTGGGCCCCATCACCACCCTTGATAAAACCCAAGCAAGCAAAGATGCCATTAGCGCCGTGGCCGCACTTTTAAAAAGTCACCAGCTCACGCTTGATGATCTTGCGTTTATCGCCGTGAACCAAGGCCCGGGGCCATTTACCACCCTCCGCGTGGTGATCAGCACCGTAAACGGATTAAGCTTTGCACGCAAAATTCCGCTGATCGGCGTGAATGGTCTGCAAGCATTTACTCAGGAATACCCTGCGCCGAATAAAGTAATTCTTCTCAACGCATTTGCCGGAGATGTTTATTATCTGATTGAAACCGATGGCACACAAACATTCGGATCGGGCGCTGTCAAATTAGTGCTTGATGAAGTGATGCAAAAAATTCCCCATGATCAGATTCTTTTTTTAGGCAACGGCACCATCTTGCACGAGCAGCTCATAAAAGATACTTTTGGCGCTCGTGCTCAGTTCGATTCACCCATACCAGAAACTGCCTCTCTTGCGGCGATTGCCCGGCAGGGCATCGCACAATGGCAGGCTCAAGAAAATATCAGTTACCAGCTCCAGCCGCTCTATTTTAAGCCGGCCTTCAAGTAAGTCATTTTGGTATCACCGAAGCTACGCCATACAAGAGACCAATGCCGCAGCTCATGAGGAGTAAAAAACCGAGCAAAAGGATGATATCGTAGCGTTTTAAAGATTTGGCGCGCTTCATGAGAAATTCCTGTTTTTGTTTTAGCATACTCAAAATGAAGCGAGTGATACAATCCTTCGATACGAAATCTTCGATTTCTACTCCCGACCTTCGCCAAGGCTTCGGCGGACAGGCAGGACGAACGGATCTCCGTTCGTGGTGAGTATCTCGCGAAGCGAGATGTATCGAACCACAAAATTAAAGAAGGCTTGTCAACAATCCGGCGCCGACGGCGGCCGCTTGCAGGGCACGCAGAGTGGTTTGAGTTAGTGCACATGTGGCAAATCCTGAGCGCAACGCCTGCTGAATCTCGTCAGCCGTTAATCCGCCTTCCGGGCCAATCATGGCGCTCACCGTTTGTATTTTTTGTTGGCGCAAGGCACTCATCACCTCAAAGGCGGGCGCACCGGCCGGATCAAATACAATGCCGGGTGTTCCATTTTTTTTATGCGCCGTGCAGAGGGCATCAAATGTGAGAGGATTTTTAATGAGCGGCATCGCAAACTGTTTTGACTGTTCGGCGGCGGCAATTTTTATCTTGTGTAAACGCGCAAGATCTTTATCGCTCAACTGTTTTTGGCTTTTTTGGCAAACCATTAATTGAATTGAACGTGCGCCAATTTCAGTTAATGAATAAATCACTTCCTCAAGTGCCTCTTTTTTGAGAAGTGGCAAATAAAATTCTAGCGCTAAACCGAGAGGAGCATGGAGCACGTTGCTTTCAAGAGTAAGCTGCGCTTCTTTATTTTTTTTATGGCCAATGAACGTAGCTTTATAATGAGCCCGATCATCAAATAAAATAAGCTGCTGGCCCGATTGCAAGCGCAAGACGGTCACCATGCGATGGACCAGAGCTTCATCGGCAATCGGCACGGTGGCACCAATTGGCGGTGATTGCCGCTTAAAAAGATCGCCTACGTAAACGGCAAATAGATGAGTATCAGGATTGTTGCTCATGCGGGGCAGCTTCCGGTTGTTTAATGTTGAGCGCGGCTAAAACCCATGCCAATGTGGTACGCGCCACGCGGCGCACGGCAAAAAAAGCATTTAAGACCGGCACACCCACAATGCGCAGCCATACCAGCAAAGTGCCCGGTGGCGGCGGTTGCTCAATAGAATAGACAAAATCTTCTTCTTGCTCATTGGGATTTAAAAATTTATCCAATGCAGGATCATTGAATACAACAAAATCATCTGCTACCGATAGCGGGGGCAGCTGAGGCTTATCTTGCGCAGTTATCAGCGAAACTGATAACAATAATGATAAAATAACTGATTTTTTGCTCATCATCACATTCTCAATTCAAAGTAAACAAAACCATCTTCTTCATGCGAAATGGTAAAGCCCATTTTTTTATAGACACCCTGAGCAGAAAGATTCGTGGTGCGGGTGACGAGTGCCACCATGGAGGCACCCATTTTTTTCATGTCATCGAGCGCGAAGCGCATCAATTTTTGCGCATATCCTTTACCACGAAATTCAGGCTTAACGGCTATAAAAAGCAGTTGGCCCAAAAAGAAATTTTTCATGTAATAAGCCACAAATGCCACAAACTGATCATTCTCACGCAGCACTTTAATCTTTAGTTGACCAAAATAGCGGCTTTCTCGCTTATTGGGCGCCCGATTATCAAGCGTAAACTCCGGATCATAATCTTCACTGGAAACCAGCCAATGGTGATCGGTCTCAAACATGTTGAGAATTTCTTGCCGGTCGCGCGCATCAACATAATCGGAAATTGGGCCTGCTTGAACAAAAGTCGGCTGCGGCGCGTAGTAATAAAAAAGTGAGGCGCCCATGCTCAGCGCAATAAGAACTGCTGCTACGGTGATAAGTTTTTTGGTCATACCCTATTTCTTTTGATTTAGGTGTTATACATAATGTCATGGAGCATCAGCCCTTTTGCCGGTGCTGTTGGCAATAACTGCAACGGATTTTTTTGCTCTAAGGCAATTTTTAAATCATCAATGGTCATCGTATCACGGGAGGCAACCTCAAGGCAAGCACCCACGATACGCCGAATCATATAGCGCAAAAATCCCGGCCCTTTTATCGTAATACGATAGGCATTAAATGTGTTGAGAAACTCTACTCCAACCGCATCGATGGTGCGCACCGTGCTCTCCATATCATCACCGGTGCAAAAGGATCTAAAATCATGGGTGCCGACAAAAATATTTAAACATTGGTTTAACTTTTCAAGCGAAACCGGATAGCGATAATGCCAGCCATATCGCGCGGCAAAAGGGAGCGGCCGCTCTTGAAAAAAATGGTAATAGTATGTTTTTTGCTTTACCTTATGGCGCGGATTCCAGTCGGGAGGGACAGAAGTAATTTCACGCAATAAAATCGCTTCGGGTAAACTGTTTTGCCATGCATTACGCAGATCCGCAGGATCAAGATTCAAATCAGTATCAAAAACAGCTGTTTGCCCCAGTGCATGAACGCCCGCATCGGTGCGCGAAGCGCCCGCAATATGAATATCCTTGCCAAACACTTGCTTAAAAGTATCTTGCAACACACCGGTGACTGTGGTGTGACCGGCCTGAATTTGCCAGCCAAAATAGTCGGTGCCATCATATGCAATAATCAGTTTGTATTTGGGCATACTTATTTTCTAACGTTTTTTTCTGGTGATTCTAATGTAGCGACGCTGAGAATCTCTTTGAGAACTTTCAGGCGAGCATGATGCGGCCGGCTGCACTGCTCTTCCTGATTTTTTGTCTTGCACAAATTGAGCTTTAAATTTTTCCAGCGCTTGCGAGATAGGCGCATCTACTTCTCCGGTTTTCTGCACTTCTTCGCCTATCGCCATAAGAAATTCTCGTGAATACGCTATTCTGGCAACATTCGGCGAGGATGCATCACTTGAACTTGAATGGGAAAGATTCAGTTGAGGACGCTCCATTGCCCAACTTCCAGATGCCACCAATGCCACTAAAAGTGGCGCGCTCAGCGCGAAATTTTTCTGCTTCATTATTTTCCTTTTATTAATTTTCTTGCGCGCACCGCACGCGCATACTTAATATCGGCAAGAATAGCTTTTTGCGCTTCAGCCCCACCAAGCCGAATCCCGGCAAGCTCCGGATACTGGCGCAGAGTTTCCAACTCTTGTGTTTGACGCTGGATCAGCGCATCTTTGGCATGCAATACTTGCACCAATTGCGCGTGACTCATTGCGCTATAATCCATTGCAAAACTACCGGCAGAAAAAATGAGTACGAGTGAAAATAGTATTTTCATGCGCGCACCTTAGCTTACTTTGCTCAAAAAATATCCGAGAACCACCCCGCCGGCGCCGCATAAGATGCTATATTGTGCTTTGATTTTCCATTCTCGCCATTCACGATTTTCTTTGAGCTGCTCGATAGTGCATTGTTGCGTTTTGATCACTTCCAATAATTCTGGCTTGCTCAAACCTTCATGATGATGGTGATGGCCAAACGGATCTGCCGCCACAAAATTTCCGGATAAAGAAAAGGCTACAGCGCTTGATAAAGCAAAAGAGCGTAAATTCATTGAGATACTCCAAAGAATAGTTAAATTAATGGCTCAATTATAGCATAGTTTGCCATTTTGCAAAGAGCCTTATTTCGGCTAAATGGTAACTATTTTCTGAGTGCGGCACGCAAGGTTTTTTTGCGCAACCGAACATGGGATGGGGTGACTTCAATCAGCTCATCGGGGCGAATCCACTCCATGCACATTTCAAGATCCATTGTTTTTGCCGGCGCTAATTTAATCGCCTCATCAGATCCTGATGCACGCATATTGGTAAGCTTTTTCTCTTTGCAGGGATTCACATCCATATCATCATCGCGGCTTGATTCGCCGATGATCATCCCTTCATACACCTCATCATTAGGGCGGATAAAGAGCGTGCCTCGATCTTGCAGATTATCAAGCGCAAAACCGGTGGCAAATCCTGTCTCCATAGAAACGATCGCGCCTTTGTTACGCGTTTGGATATCACCTTTATACGGTTCATATCCATGGAAACTAAAGTTTACAATACCATTGCCGCGCGTATCGGTTAAAAATTGACTTCTAAAGCCCAGCAATGCGCGAGACGGCACATGATATTCCAAGCGCATTCTGCCATCATCATACATATGCATGCCGATCATCTGAGCCTTGCGGCGCCCCATGTTTTCCATCACGGTGCCCTGACTTTCTTGCGGAATATCGAGCAACACATACTCGATCGGTTCGTTTTTAACGCCATTAATCGTTTTGTAAATTACTTCCGGCGCTGAAAGCTGGAGTTCAAATCCTTCGCGACGCATATTTTCTACCAAGACGCCCAAATGCAATTGACCGCGACCGGAAACTTTGAATGATTCGGGAGAGTTGGTCGGCTCAACACGCAACGCGACGTTTACGCGCAGCTCTTTTTCCAAACGATCCTTTAAATGGCGCGAGGTGAGAAAATCACCTTCTCTGCCATTGAAGGGAGAATCGTTGACGGAGAAATAGATGGATACGGTTGGCTCATCCACTTTTACATAGGGATGAGGCTCAGGATAGCCCACTTCACAAATGGTGGTGCCAATTGATACCGGTTGGCTAAATCCGGTGATGGCCACAATATCGCCCACACTGGCAGAATCGGTTTCTACCCGACTCAAGCCTAAGAAACGATACATTTTGGTAATTCTGATGGGTGAACTTACCGTATCATCCTTGCAGCAGATTACTTGTTGGCCCACTTTCATTGAGCCGCTAAAAATACGGCCAATGGCAATCGGCCCTAAAAAATCTGAGTGGTCTAAGCTGGTGGTTAAAAATTGAAGATGTTCACTTTTTGCAACAGGCGCAGGAATATGCTTGATGATTGCTTCAAATAATGGCTTCATATCTCCTGAGCGCGCATCCATATCGGTTGATACATAGCCGCCACGCCCGGAGCCATACAGATGCGGAAACACCAGCTGATTCTCATTTGCTGCTAAATCTAAAAATAGATCTTGGATCGCGCTTTCAGTCTTTTGAATATCGGCATCTTTTCGATCAACTTTGTTGATGAGTACAATCGGTTTAAGATCTAATTGAAGTGCTTTTTGCAACACAAACCGCGTGCCGGGCAATACCCCTTCAGCAGCATCAACTAGCAGTAAAAATCCCTCAACCATCTGCAGCGTGCGCTCCACCTCGCCGCCAAAATCACTGTGGCCGGGAGTGTCAACAATGTTGATCGTATAGCCTTCGTAGGAAATACCGGTGTTTTTTGCCAAGATGGTAATACCGCGCTCTTTTTCTAGCGCATTAGAATCCATAACGCGTTCTGCACTCTCACTTTTGATAGTGCCCGATTGCTTGAGCAGCTGATCAACGAGCGTGGTTTTGCCATGGTCAACGTGGGCAATAATGGCAATATTTCTAATGTGAGAACGGTCGGCATTCATATAAAATTCCGGATTTTAAGTGAAAAATAAGACTTTTGATAAGCAAAAATAGTTATATCATTTCAGGATAGCAAAAAGAAAGCATTTGTCTAATTTTGTTTCTATTAGAAACAAACGGGAGCCCGAAGGCTCCCGATACTTATTAACAGGCGAAGGGTTAGAATTGTACAGATGAATACGGCAGAAGTGCCATAACTCGTGATTTTCTAATATTGCGGGACAAATCGCGTTGATGCAGGCTGCAGTTTCCTGAGATACGAGCCGGCAGAATCTTGCCGCGCTCGGTGAGGAATCCCTTCAAGAAGTTGCCATTTTTATAGTCTAAAGCGGCAAGTTGCTCTGAATTTCCGCAAAAACGGCAATGTTTTCTGCCGCCAAAGCCTTGTTTTCTGAACTTCTTTTTTAACAGACGGGCATTAATTTTTAATTTAATTTTTTTGGTCATGGGCAATCCTTATAGGTCCTGGCCTTCATCATCGTTATCATTATCCATTTTGCTCTCTTTCATGAAGGCACCCACTTCACGGGCTGGCGCTTCTTCAAGAGATTGCGGGCGTTGGTAAACCAGCGATTGCTTAGGGTCAAGCTTGCTGATCATTGAACGCATAAGCAGTTCATGTAACTTAACCTCAAGTAAGGTTTTCACATCAGAGACCAGTGGCTGGAGATCGTCACCCTCAAAACGAGCCAGGAAATAGACCCCATACTCATTTTTATTGACCGGAAACGCGAGGCGATACTTGCCCCAGCGTTCAAAAGATACTACCGAACCCTTTTTATCGGTTACGGCACGATTAAATTGCTGCTCGATTGACTTGATCTCATCCGCGGTAATTTCCGGGACGGAAAGCATGAGCGCTTCGTAGCGATTATTGTTTGTTTTTGACATGTAAAAGAGCTCCTAAAGAACTAAGTGGAAGTGTTTTTAGCACTATAAAGCAACACCATGCTGCTTTATTTAGTTATTCATTAAAAATAGCAGAAAATGCCGAAAAATCCAGCTTTTTTCTTATCTCCATGGCCTTATCCTTGCTATTATAATCACTCCTTAGATAAAATTACAATTAGAAATATAATATATAATTAAAATAGGGTAACCATGAAAAAACTACTATTTCTACTAATGATTATCTGGATGCCGGCAGTATCGGCTATGGAAAGGCCTCATCCTACCATTGAACTTATCAGCTCAGACAATATGAAATTCATAGTTCCTGAAGAAATTGCACTCCAAGCAGGACAAATAAACGATCTTTTAGCCAGCCAGGGATCTCTAGAAAGAACACAAAAAAGTATCACTTTCAACACTATTTCCAGCGATATTTTGAATATTGTTGCTCAGATTATGCGCTCAGTCCACGCGCACAAGAATTTGAAGGGCAAAAAATTATTAGAAGCACTCGATGCTGATATTCATCCGCAAAACGCGCAGATAGTTCCATTATTACAAGCATTTGAATTTATCGGTTTTATGCCGGGAATTCAATTTGCGGCATGGAAAGCAATCAGAAATAATGAAATTATGGCCCAAATAAGTCGGATGAGTAAAACGCAACAGATTGGATTTAACGCCACGCGCGAAATAGCCCGCATGTATTATTTAATCACTCGCAAGAATTTTGCCAATTTGGACCCTCGATACGTCACCTTTTCAATCAGAGATTATCTTGATTATCAACCCGACCGAATTCGCAATGTTGGCACTGAATTATCACTGTCACAACTGCGCCTGGATGATCTAGATGGTTTATTGGATATACCCGGCATTAATGATATAAATGAACTTAATCTTAATAATAATCAACTAACACAATTACCGGCTGATATCTTCGCGGGGCTTAATAATCTGCAGAGCCTTAATCTTAATAATAATCAACTAACACAATTACCGGCTGGTATCTTCGCAGGGCTTAATAATCTGCAGGGCCTTTGGCTTTATAATAATCAATTAGCACAATTACCGGCTGGTATCTTCGCAGGGCTTAATAATCTGCGGGACCTTTGGCTTTATAATAATCAATTAGCACAACTGCCTGTCAACCTCTTCGCGCGGCTTAATAATCTGCGGAGCCTTCAGCTTGATAATAATCAACTAACACAGTTACCGGCTGATATCTTCGCAGGGCTTAATAATCTGCGGGACCTTGATCTTCATCATAATCGACTAACACAATTACCGGCTGATATCTTCGCGGGGCTTAATAATCTGCAGAGCCTTAATCTTAATAATAATCAACTAACACAATTACCGGCTGGTATCTTCGCAGGGCTTAATAATCTGCAGGGCCTTAATCTTAATAATAATCAACTAACACAATTACCGGCTGGTATCTTCGCAGGGCTTAATAATCTGCAGGGCCTTTGGCTTTATAATAATCAATTAGCACAATTACCGGCTGGTATCTTCGCAGGGCTTAATAATCTGCGGATCCTTCAGCTTGATAATAATCAATTAACACAACTGCCTGACAACATCTTCGCGGGCCTTAATAATCTGCATACTCTTGGTCTTGGCCGGAATCAACTAACACAACTGCCTGACAACATCTTTGCGGGCCTTAATAATCTGCAGCACCTTTGGCTTTATAATAATCAACTAACACAATTACCGGCTGGTATCTTCGCGCGGCTTAATACTCTGCAGGACCTTTATCTTAATAATAATCAACTAACACAAGAGAATATACAGCAGTTGAGATCCGCTCTGCCAACGGTAAATGTAGAGTAACAGGAAAGGTAAACAATAATGCTTCGTAATGATACATATTAAGAGAGCTTGGGAATTAAATGGAAGACACACTTACTGAATATCATCAGAAAGCCTAAGCGCTCGCTTATGCTCTTTTGCCAATTCGGCTAATTCAGCTTCGATGCTCTGCTTTTCTTTTTTTGAATTTTTTACTCTTTTATTTTGTAATACAAGAATGCCTGCCCAAGGTACAAAATTAACAGGATGAGTTTTAAAGGATCCTAAGAGGGCTTCTAAAAAATAAGGCATTATTACTATTCCCGCAGCTAATTCCGCTCTATTCCATGCCAGATCTTTTTTAGCATTCAACCATTTTTCACAAAGCTCATCATGTCTTGCATGATTGAGCAATATTTCACGCGTAATTCTTGATTCAGCACAATATGCGAGAGAAAACTCTTTTTCTTTTATTTTGCGCAGTTGATCATAATGTTCAATTTCAGTTGTTGGCCTGATTCGTTCTGCTATTCGTCTTAATGGACTTTTATAATGCAATTTGGGAGACATTGTACCCGATTGGCGTTGCGGCGCCCTTTGAGCTCTTTGAGTTGCTACTCTAACCGGAGCCGCCCGTCTCATTGCGATTGAATCAGCTGACATTACCAATGCTGCTGCAAAAATTGCCAAGGTAGTTATTTGTTTTTTCATATCTTTCTCCACTTAAAATTTTTCTGTAACAGCTCATTCCGCTAAAAATTTTCCCAAACCCAAAAAGCCGCACCCGCAGTAAGTTGAGGAAGAAATGCTGCTAACAGTGTACCTCCAGTCTTATCAATAAACCCCATCTCTGAATCTTTGGTCAAAAAGAGAAATCCTGCAGCCAATCCGATAGAACATAAAGGAACTCTGCGTTCATAAAGATCTTTGTGTAATAAAGAAAAACCTCTTCTCCATATAGTTTGATTAGCCTGCGGTTGAGCAGCTACTAATGCGAGCTGATTAATCTGCTGATTAATTTCATGAACAGATGCAGCGGCAATTTCTTGCAATAAATCTTGTGGTCCTCTCACTGGCCGTGCAAAAGAAACTCCGCAGCTCAATAAAAGTGCCAAGATAGCTATTTGTTTTTTCATATTATTTCTCCATTTCCCCAATACTATTTGTTACTCAATAAATTATAACCAAGAAAAGCAAGCCCCACATAAGGTGCACCAATAACGGAATACCTGATAGCCGGCTTATATAGCTTTAAGGATTCAAGCATCCGACTGCCATCTGTGCCTTTTTCCAATGGGAATAGATTAAGGAAATTACTGAGTCCCGATGTAGCGCATCCAAATAAAATCCCCAGATTTTGATCACTATTTAAATAATTTTTTTGCCTCGCTTTGCGTATTGCTTCTGGCAATGAACCACATTTTAGATATTCATTACCCACCGTATTTAAAAAGGGTAAAATAGCACAACAACTAAATCCGGCAAAGGGACCTGCACCATATACTCCAGCTCCTTTTAACCCTTTAGGAACATCAAGAAGTTTAATGTTATGTTTCATGATAAATTTAGCAACATCAGTAGATTTTCCTTCTCTTGCTTTATTTATCAAATCGATAAAAGAAAGCTTTTGATCAAATGTTAAAGACCCGTTATATGCCAAGCACCATCCGTTCGACAAATAAGGATTCACATAGATAAGACTTTTGCATTTTTTATGGCACATCTTATCCGCAGCAACGTGACCAAGCTCATGAGCGGCTATACCAGCATATCTGGTACCGTAAGCACCTCCAAGAAAACTAAGGCTTGCCGTTGCAAGATTAGAATTTTTTTTCTCTTGCTCCATTGCGATTGAATTAGCAGGTACCGCTAATGCAGCTGCTGAGATTGCGAATAATACTAATTTCATTTTCATGACATTTCTCAATTAGATTTATTATTTAACACTTAGGTTTAGCATTCGATTGCTTTTGGCTTTTTACCGCTGCTTTCAACGCTTGCATAGCAGTTTTTTCTTTTCTATATTCTTCGAATTTCTTCCATTCGTTTTGCAATTGCTCTTGTTGTTTTTGCTTCGCCTCGCGCTCTTCCCAAGAATAGTAAGTCTCATCTTTTACCGGAGCAGGAAGCTGAATTTCATCAATGCTCAGCACCTTGTAATCCTTGAAAGTCGTCCCGCCAAAAAACCTTTCCCCCTCAACTTCTGTTTGGATACCGCTTAATAAATCTTGAGCAACCCACTGCGATCTTTCTGTATCTAAAAGCACTTGAGAACCCTGGGCTAGATCAACATCTCCCCATAGCGTGTAAAGAAGTAATGGCTTACCATTTACAAGAGTCAATTTCAATCCATTTTTCATTCTTAAAGCCGGCTTCGAAGGCATTGACCAGTCAGTTTCTTTGCTATTGAAGCAATCAAATTGACTAGGCGTACGATGTTTATAGGAAGCTTCGGCTACTATTTCGCGGATTCTTTGAATCGCGTTAAATTGAATTGCTTTTTCATCGAAGTTTTCTATTTCTTTTGCAAGAGCGTTGCGTTTTGCTTCAAAATTTCTTACCGGAATCAGGGCATCTCTTTCTTGAACCAACTCCTTGGTAATAAGAACCTTAGAAGGCGCTTCTTGCTTAATATGCCGAGTTCCATGCGTCTTGAATCTTGGCATTGCAGCTCTTGCCGCTCTCACCGGAGCCGCTCTTCTCATCGCGATTGAATCAGCAGATACCGCTAATGCAGCCACTGATATTGTGAATAATACTAATTTCATTTTCACGATAGTTCTCCATTTGGATTAAAAATTTTCACTAAAAAAGGCTAGAAAACATTTTCAGCTTTCTAGCCTTTTTATTTTACGCTAATTTTTGATGACGTTCAATCACACGACCGATAATACGGAAGTGATCTTTGCCACGCACCAGGGCGATTGGCGGAGATTTATGGTTTACCGATTCAAGGACGATAAAATCATCCGTGTAAGTAACCTGCATCACCGCGCGAATAGTGGTGTCATTACCATATTCTACGGCTGCGATATCACCTGAACGGGTCCAGATTTCTGGAGATACGATCAAGCAATCACCTTTTACAAAGGTTGGCGCCATTAGATTGTTATCGACGCACAATGAGAACATTGAGCCGTCGGTAGTATTTAAAACCGGGATAAAGATATCTTTATAACCGGTGGTAATTTGCATTAATTGATTATTGTATGGTGATGGGTTTGATGGAATATCACCAACAACCGGCACGATCTGCACCTTGAGCTCTACATCCGATTTTTCCGGAAGGCTCACATTGCTATCAATGTTATCAGTGCGTTTGCGACGCTGCGCAAAAAGATCGATAGGGCTAATTTCGAACGCGTTGGCTAATTTACGAAGTGAATCTTCGTTCCAACGACGGGTTCCATTTTTGATATGGGTTAAATAGCTTTCAGACATCCCTGTCTTTTCAGCTAGTACTTTGGTGGTCCAGCCTTTTTCTCTCAAAAGCTCTTTCACCCGTAATTCTGTTGAACGTGATGACATAAGGTTCTCCTCCTGTTATCTTAAGGTATAATTTTCTTAAGATCATGGTTAATACTGCACTTAATACTAATAGTACACTTAATAATAAAGTTGTCAAATGGAAAATTTCTCCCCGGCAGGTACTGGGTCAATAAATCGAGTACGTGAGCGTTTCAATAAGAATTATTTTGAGGAAGCGGCTTGGGCAGCTGGCCAGGTGATTTGTGGCCTGGATGAGGTGGGCAGAGGATGCCTGGCAGGGCCGGTTGTCACAGCAGCGGTTATTCTGCCTCCCGGGAAGGCCCACCGCCTCCTGAAGGATTCCAAGCTGATGACCCCTGAAGAGCGCCTGAAGGCCTTTACCTGGATCGATAGGCACTGTGCCTATAGCTTGGGCATAGTCCACCATCGCCTGGTGGATGATAAAAACGTCTGGCATGCCACCCTGGTGGCCATGAAGAAGGCCCTGGTTCACCTGCTGGCCACCAGCCCTGCCCAGCCGGCCCAGATCATCACTGATGCCATGCCCTTAAACCTGTTTGATACCGCCTATAAAGATATCCCGGTCCACTATTTTCCCTTTGGCGAGCGGCGCAGCAGCAGCATTGCCGCCGCCTCAATCGTGGCCAAGGTGAAGCGGGATGCGATGATGCAGCGTATGGATAGCATCTTCCCGGGTTACCTGTTGGCCAGCCATAAGGGCTACAGCACACCGCCTCATAAACGCATTATCCTAGAAGGCAACCAGCATTTGATCATTCACCGTGATAGCTATCTCCACCGGCTTGAAGCGCCGGAAATAGGAAATGAAAATGAATCGAACGCACTAGAGCAGCAAACTATTTTGTAAAAAACTTAAAAATTTATTATATTTTTACACAATTATCCAAAATTAAATAATTTATTTTCTAATTTATGAGGAACAATATGAACTATGCCTCTTTGACCCTTGTTATGATATTCTTTGCCACTTCCACGGGTGCTATGGAGGCCGACAGTTCTCATAAACATAAGCTGGCCACTCATCAAAAGGTAACCCCTTATCAATATGAGATGCCTCATTATGAGGAATTTAATCCCGAAAAACTTGCGCCACAGTTTCCCGTTGATCCTGCTATACCAAAATTAATTCAAGCCAATTTGCGAATTATTCCCGGCTGGGAAAAGGGCAATGAATTTGAATGGCTCCCCGGATATGTGATTAGAGAATGTGGTACCGCCTATCTTTTAGGAGCAGCCTACATCAGAAAGTGTGCTGCTCGATTGGATCTTAAAAAAGTAAGCGCACCAAATCGTGGCTTAGCAAGAGTCACCTATGATATCTCGCAGAAACTGACTGAACTCAGAGAGATGCATGGCTTTCACTGTGATGACAATTGCCTGCGTATGCAAACATGTAATGATCGTTGCATGTGTATGAGATGTTGGGGCCTTAGGATTGATACAGAAAGATTAAAAAAATCTGCGTCACATAACTATATCGTAGACCAAAAAATTGAGCGTGCTGCCAAACCCCTTAAACTCAATCAAGTGCAAGAATTATGCAAATTGATTGAGAATACCGGTTTTATGATCAATCACGCTGATGATATTATAAATGCTCCCGACGGCATTCTCTATTTAGTGGATAGCAGTTGTTGGGATTTTTCACGAGAAACAGAACGCATAAAATTTGATTTCGATGTTTTTTACTCATTCAATAGATTAAAAGAGCGAAAGCCTATGGCAAAGCGTGCACATCAATGGTTGGAAGAACAGATCACTCACATGCGGAAACGGCTTGAACAAGGTGGTATTGAGTTTTATTATCCGAAAAGCTCAACCCTCTAAGGAAAATTCCGGTGCATAAAAAACAAGCATTCTCTATACTCTTAGTTTTAAACACTTTTTTTATAAGTCATCCAGCCCATACAATGGAACTGCCCGAAAATAGATCTCTGGCCATTTTAGCAACAGCAGCTCTCACAAGATTTTCTACTACTCCTGATCCTGAAACAAAAGATGAAAAGCAACCGCAGGCAATAAATGTCAGCAAAAAAAGGACATTAACGTGCGATGTTTGCGGTCACAAAGCCAAATCTCAAAGCTTACTAACAAGACACCGGTATATTCATATAGACAAAAAACCATTTACCTGTGATCAGTGCACTTACTCAACTCCACAGCGCTGGGTCTTAAAAAGACATAAACTTACTCATACGGGCGATAGACCATTTGCATGTAGCATATGCAAGTATAAATGTAGACAGCGCTATCATTTGAAAGAGCACATCAGAAACCATCATGAATAAAACGAAAGTCTTTACCAAAGGCATAAATCTCAAACTCCTGATTACATTAGCTATAGGAGCCATACTTATAGCCCACCTCTGCCATGGGATGGAATTTCCTGCTGAGTATGGAATAACATCTTTATTCCCAGAATTAGGTGCCCTATTGGCACCATTGCCACAATCTTCTGCTGGTCTCGATCCTGCAAAAGCAAGCAGAAAGAGAAAAGATAAACCGCAACCGCAGTTAGCAGCAACTCAAAACAGCGAGAAGCGATTTGCCTGCGATCAGTGCGAGTATAGTGCACAATATCGATGTTTATTGAAAAGGCATATGCCTGTTCATACCGGCCAGAAATCGCTTGCATGCGATCAGTGCGATTATAAATGCACGCGTCCAGGCGATCTAAAAAAACATACGCGTACCCACACTGGCGAGACACCATTTGCGTGCGATCAGTGTAGCTATAAAGGCAGCCAGAGAGGCAACTTGGAAAGGCACAAGCAAACCCATACGCGCGAGAAATCATTCATATGCGAGCACTGTGGTTTGAGCTTTATATTCAGTTATAAATTGAGAAGACACCTACGCACTCATATCCCTAAGACTTTAATGGAGTTGCCTGAAGATGACGAACTATCAGCGGCAATACAAACACTTATCGATCTTAAGCCGCCTACTGAATCGCAACCAGAGATGAGTGCTAAAAAGAAGCGATTTAAGTTTCATTTTGATCGCAGAGTCAAAGTGGACCCGCGTCTCTTTGAAAAACCAGAGGCCACCACTCCCACTCCTAATGAGAAACCGTTTCTTTTTTTCTGTGAGCACTGTAGTTATTTATCGATAGACCCAATTGATTTTGAAACACACTCACGCATTCATACCAGTAAGAGACCATTTGTATGCGAGCAATGTGGTGAGAGATTTGCACAAAATAAGACCTTGAAAAGACACCAGCTCACTCATACTGGAGAAAAAACTTTTGCATGCGATCAGTGTGATTACAAAACCAGGTACTCATGGGTCTTGAAAAGACACACACTCACTCACACGGGAGAAAAACCATTTGCATGTGATCGTTGTAATTATAGATGCACAACGAACGGCAACTTGAAAACACACATGCAAACTCACACGAGCGAAAAATCATTTGCATGCACGCAATGTAATTCTAGCTATGTTTTGAGTAGTAACTTGAAAAGACACATAGCCCGGGAACATAATGAATAAAAATACTGCTTTCGCTGAAATCATGGAATCATCCCTGCAAACTTTTGTGGGACAATGCTGGGACCGGGATAAGGTCCCCCAATTTGGCTCCCTGGTGACCGTCGAAGATAAAAAAAGAACCCTTTTTGCCCTGGTATATCAGATTCAAACCGGTTCTATGGACCCGGGCAGATACCCATTCCCCTATAAAAAGAGCCATGAAGAGCTCCTGGCTGAACAACCCCAGATTTTTGAGTTCCTAAGAACCACCTTCTCTTGCCTGGCCCTGGGATACCAGGAAAAAGGCAAAATCTACCATTTAATGCCCCCAGAACCCCCAAAAATCCACTCATTTATCGAATTTAGCTGCCCAGATGCCCATAAAGCTTTTTTTCATAATAATCGCTATTTACCCCTTCTTTTTGCGTTTTCAGCCCATATTGGCAACCTGGATGAGCTGCTTCTGGCTATCCTGAAGAATCAGGCCCAGGCTGCCGGGGGGCTTAAAGGGGAGAAAATAGCCGATTTTATGGAGAGCTATAGCCTTCTTACGGGCAATGATTACCGCCGCCTCAAGCTGTTTTTACAGCGGGTTGAGACGCTGGTTGACCTCGGTAAATAATAAGACTTTCTTTGTTTCTGTATTTCTGTTAATCTATTTAATAGAAATAGAAGGATTCTAAACATGAAAAATGAAATAGCCCGTATGACCATCGATATGCCAACCTCAGTACATAAAAAGTTTAAAGAGCTCGCCGCTCGCCATGGCAGCAGCATGCGTGAGATGGTGGTTGAATATATCAATGCAAAGATTGAAAATGATAAGCATGAATGCCCTCATGATCATACTCCGAATGCCGCTCTGCGCAAAAGAATTGAAGACACAGAGAAGGGCAAAGGGTTGGTTCGCTACAAAAATATAAAAGAAATGCGCAAAAAATTGGGCATATAAAGACTCCCCACTCTGACCTGTTTTAGCCATCGCTTTCCCTGTTTTTTACCTGTCTTTTATCTCCGACTATCCAATATTGACAAATAGAATTATATTGGCATACTAAATACTAGTAAAGTATCGTATCAATCAAAAATGGAGAAAAAGGCTATGTTTACCTTGAAAAGATCAAAATCAGCAATTTTAGCAGCCACTTTGGCACTCGTTGTCTCATCTGGCTATGCCATGCAACAACAGCCATCATTTCGCGAACGCTGGTTGCAACCGGCTGAAGGCCAAGTTGGTTATTGTGAGAATCTTGATGCCTGGATTAATAGAGTGAGCTTGCGCACCGGCGCAATAGGCGCTGCCTTTGCAATCGCTCGTATCACGGCTCCAGCATGCATAGCATTGGCCACTGGTGACACAACGATCGCCGCAAAAGATATTGCAGTTACAATTGCAGTTGCAGTAGTTTCGCCCATCATGTTCTCTGCGATGCCAGCCCTTCTTACTAAACTTTCATTATCTCTGGCTGGTTTCATAATCACCGATACATTGGAAAATGATTAAAAAACATCAAAAATCATTGGGGCAATAAAAAAGTATAGAGGTTATCATGAATAGTACTAAATTATTTTCAGCAATTCTTGCAGCTCTTTGCATAGCTTCCCAAAGCTATGCAATGGAGTTGCCACTCGATCAAGAACAACGAGCGATATTACGAACACTTGCTCCACGACCATCACTTGGGCCTGATGAAATGCTAACCGTATTCTCCCAATTAACTCCCATAATCTCTGCGGCCACTTCGCCACAATTTCTTACTGATCTTGATCCTGCAGTAGAGATAAAAGATCAAGAGAAGCAGCTTATTTTTGTTCCTTATGATCACAAAACCGGGCACCCATACTCCCTAGAAAAACCAAAGCGCGCTCCTACTCGCACCCGTACTGATAAAAAGCGATTTGTATGCAAGCAAGAGCAATGCAATTATAGCTGTGCGAAATTAGGTGACTTAAAAAAACACATGCGAACTCATACCGGGGAGACGCCATATGTATGCGAGGTCTGTGGATTTGGCTTTACCCAGAGTAGTAACTTGCAAAGACACATGCCTATTCATGCCGCCAAAAAATAATCAGCGCCTTTGCTCAACAATTACTATTTTTATTTTGCGCGTTTGCTTTTATACTAAAATGAAAACGCTCTCGAATCATTGGAGATCATCGTGGTTTTCGGCTTTATAAAAGACACGCTTCAAAAAATTTATGCTACCGTCACCTCCCCCATTAAAGCACTTTTTGCACGCCCCATCGATGAGCAAGCACTCGCCGATTTGGAAGTAATTTTACTCAGTGCCGATACGGGTATCAAAACAACGCGCCTCATCATGGAAAAGGTGAAAAATGCCTGGCAGGCCGGCTCCCTCAAAGAAGGCACTGATCTTAAAGCCTTGCTAGAAAAAGAGCTGGTCGCGCTGTTGCAATCCCGCTCATTTACCCAACTGCATCCAATTATTTTACTTGTTGGCATCAATGGCAGTGGAAAAACCACTTCGGCAGCCAAACTTGCGTATGCGCTGCGCCAGCAAAATAAAAAACTATTATTAGTCGCGGCTGACACTTTTCGAGCCGCAGCCACCCAACAGCTTGAGCAATGGGCAGCGCAATTGAATGTGCCCATTGTTACCGGCACCCATGCACAAGATCCGGCATCGGTAGTTTTTGCCGGGATGCAAGAATTTAAAAACGGCTCGTATGATGCAGTAATTATCGATACGGCCGGCCGGCTGCAAACCAAACTCAATTTGATGAAAGAATTAGAAAAAATAAAACGGGTAATCGGCGCGCAGGCTCCCGGCCAAAAGATCACCACTCTGCTCACCATCGATTCAATGCTCGGGC
Source organism: uncultured bacterium (assembly GCA_963836585.1). GTDB lineage: Bacteria > Babelota > Babeliae > Babelales > Vermiphilaceae > BTUB01. The sequence goes on along the minus strand of CAWIJV010000001.1, from coordinate 19,932 downwards.
AAAATTCATTTGAGCAGGCAAACTTATTTAATGAAAGCACTCCTATTGATGGCATCATTCTCACCAAAATGGATGGCACGGCCAAAGGGGGCATTGTATTTAGCATCAGCCATGAGCTCAATATCCCCATCGCGTATATCTCATTTGGTGAAAAGCCCGAGAATCTCAAGAAATTTGATGTGCAAGAATATGTGAAAGGTTTATTGAATGATTAACTATTGTTTACTGCTGCTTATTGCATTTTCATCTACCAGTTACTGCATGGAGCTGAGCGATAAGCGTAAACGAGAATGTGAATTTTTAAGAGCGATGGACGAGAAAGATTATGATGCTGCAAAAGAGCATTTGAGGGCTCAAGTAAATCCAAGCTGTGTTGATATTTATGGAAGAAATGCTTTGCATTTTCTTTTTGATCGTCCATCCATTCTGCTTGAACATCCGGCAACCTATAGAGAGTTTCTTGCATTACCCATCGATATCACTGCGCAAGAAACATTAACAGGGAATACATCTTTGCATACGTGTTTAGAAAGCGTCGACATCACCTGCCAGATGGAAGGAGAAGTTTACGGCATTAATCATCAAGAACTTATACAAGCAATAGTCACAAAAGCACCGCAGTTGCTCATGATGCCAAATTATTTAGGCCACATCCCTTATGATTATGTAACCAGTTTCGCTAGTGAGTTTATGCCTCAGCTAGGAAAAATATTATGCCCTCTTCAATTACCACAACAGGAACCGATCTTGCCAAGATTAGTAGTCATGGCTTCTGTCACGGCGAATCTTGATGGTACTCTTAAAGCACTTAAATCAACCACCAATATAAGAATAATTACTACTGCTTTGGCCCGAGCCAAACAAAAATATTACGGGTATACAAGAGATTCTAACCTTATACGCCCCATAGGCAGGAAATTAGTCCGCTATTTATTTGTTCGCAACTGCGTTGCCAAATTCCTTGCGCCTAAAATATCAACGAGCGGCGCGCCCAACATTGCGCACCTTATTGCCTGGCATGCAGTGAGCGATGAGCCATTTACCAAAGATGAAAAGAAAGTGCTTTCTCTGATGCTTAAGTAAAAATAGCTTTTTGTTAGCCGCTTATATATCAAAATGATATTCTGAGACCTAAAGGTCAGAAAATTTCTGACCTTTAGGTCTCGTTTTAATGGTTTTCAAAAATAGCCATATTTTCCCTTGACTCTGCGACCCCTTAAATGCTATGATATGAGCTGCAAGTAAGAATTAACCTTACCTTTAGCTCATAAGGACTACTATGGAGAAGGGTTACTTAAAAGAGATTCTTAGGTCTACCAAGACCGTTTATTCCACAAAAGATATAACAAGAATGTGGTGGCCTCGCTCGGATGCTAAAAACATCAAATCTCGCATTAATTATTATGTAAAACAGGGTGATTTGTACCCTATTCGTCGTGGCCTTTACGCCAAGGATAAAAACTATGACCGATTAGAACTGGCAAGCAAAATTTTTACACCATCTTATGTCAGTTTTGAAACTGTGCTTTTTAATGCCAGTATAATTTTTCAACGCCCTCAGTCTATTTTTATTGCTTCTTATCAGTCTAAATCTCTTATCTGTGATGGCCAAACATACGTATTTCGAAAAATAAAAAATTCTATTTTAAGACAGCCTCTTGGTATCGAAACCGATGGCAACTATAGTATTGCAACCCCTGAACGAGCATTTTTGGATATGCTTTATCTCAATAAAGACTACTATGTTGACAATCCCGGCTCTCTAAATTGGAATCGAGTTTTGGCCATTTTACCTATATATCATAATAAGCGTATGGAAAAAATAGTTAAGGATATGCCTCATGGCTCTTGATACCGCTCAACACACCAGTCTTCTTGTCCAAATACTAAAAGATATTAGTACTGATCCTCTTGTAGGGCCCCTTGTCGGCTTCAAGGGGGGAACTGCGGCATTTCTTTTATATAACTTGAGTAGAGCATCAGTTGACTTAGATTTTGATCTGTTGGATGCAAGCAAAGAGAAACAGGTTTTTGAACAAATTAATAAAATTTTATCAAGCTATGGCATTGTAAAAAAAGCAGATAATAAATATCACACTCTTTTTTTTCTTCTTTCTTATCATAATAAACTGAAAGATGCGCAAAATATAAAAGTCGAAATAAATAAACGGTCTTTTGAATCACGCTATGAGCTAAAACAATATCTTGGTATTCCTTTAACAGTGATGGTCCCTGAAGATATGGCAGCTAATAAATTGGTTGCTATGTATAATCGCTTAGGCAAAGCAAATCGGGATATTTTTGATGTCTGGTTTTTTCTAAAAAACGATTGGCCAATCAATGAAAAAATTGTTGAAGCAAGAACCGGCATGAGTTACAAAAAGTTTTTGCAACAATGCATCAACAGTTTGGAAAAATTAAGCGATAGAAATATTCTTTCAGGTATCGGAGAATTGCTTGATACCAAACAAAAAGTATGGGCCAAGCAGCATTTGAGAAAAGATACTATTCTCCTACTCAAAATTGCATTAGAAGACGAAAAAAGAAGCCATGCTCAATAAAATTTCTGTTACCACGCTCATCACCACCATCAAAAATAAGCTCTGTGCTCACTATACTGATCCTATTCTGTGTACCCAATATGCCTGGTGGATTGTGCAAGCAATCACCAAAAAATCGGATTTGGATCTAATCAGCGCGCAAGAAATTGCATGGCACGCAGACGAGCAGCAGCACCTTGATGACGCCCTTGATAAGCTGATTAATAGAAACATGCCATTGCAGTATCTGCTGGGATCCATCCCCTTTGCCGGCCTTGAAATTATGGTAGCCCCGCCTACCCTTATCCCGCGCCCTGAAACAGAAGAATGGTGCACTAATCTTATTGAACTTCTCAAATCCGTTCGGGTCGATGGAGCGAAGCGAATGGCCTCTATCGAGGCAAACGGAGAGGGAGATAACAATGAACCATTACAGATTTTAGATCTGTGTACCGGCAGCGGCTGCATCGCGCTTGCATTGGCAGATGCGCTACCTAAAGCCAAAGTATACGGCACCGATATTGCCGATGCTGCGCTTGCCCTCGCGCATGAAAATGCGCAGCACAATCATATTACCAACGTGAACTTTATAAAATCGGATCTGTTTGAAAAAATTTCTGCAGCGCAAAAATTTGATCTCATCGTTGCAAATCCTCCGTATATTCCCGAACAAAATTGGAGCACCTTAGAACCTTCGGTAAAAGATTGGGAAGACAAGCATGCGCTTATCGCCCCCGATCAAGGCCTCGCGCTCATTAAAAAAATTATTGCAACCGCACCCGCTTATCTTAAGCCTAATAATCTGCTCAAAAAACTGGGCATACATCAGCTCTATATCGAGATAGATGAAACTCAGGGGGCTATAGTATCGACATATTTACAAAACCATGGGTATACTCACACTACGATTGCCAAAGATCTTGCAGGAAAAGATCGGCTCGCAAGCGGGAGAGTAGATCATGTGGCCACTGCCACCAATTAAAGATGATATTGTTGCTATTGTTGTTGAGGATACCGCCTTACATTGCGGATGGCTTATACCTTCATCAAAGCAAGAAATAAATTTAAAAGCGTTGCAAACCTACCCACTTTCATCGGCAAACAGCACCAGTGTGCGTCGGCATCTTACGGAATTTGTAAATCGGCATCAACTTGCCGGCGCATTTTTTTCTGCTGCACTGAGCACGCCGCTCGTTCATGAAGAATTTATAACGCTTACCAAAGCATCGGCAACGCCGGCAGATCTCATTAATCCTGCGCTCGCTCGCTTGCTCTGGGAATATCAGTATCTGCATCCTCTGGAAAATGGAAATCATATTTTTTATGTACATGGGCTCAAAAAATCGACACTCGCTGAATACCAGATTCTGGCACGGCACGTGGGATTATCATTTACCGGTGTTACCAGCGCCGGGCTGGCGCATCTGCAGGCGTATGCTCTTGCACAAGGCACGCAGGTTCGCCGCGCACAATTGGCCCTTGATTTAGCGCGCGCTCATTATCAGATTGATCACTGCTATGCTCCTGCATTGCTCATGCGATTCATAAAGCTCACTCAAGCACTCGAGCACCAAGAAACACAGCTCCCTCTTGTGGCGCAAATGCTTGGCCTGTATCAGTTAGAAAAAGGATTACGCTTATGACATTATTTTCTCGCATTGTTCCCAATCGTGCACGGCATTATGCAGTGCACCGCTGGCTGATGATAAGTAGTTGTGCAACCGTTCTTTGTTTACTGTGCCTCGCTTTTTATTCTGTTCCTGAATATTTAGTATCACGCACTCTCGATGCTCAGCAAAAAGAGCTGCAACTATTTGCCCTGCAGACTCACAAAAATGCAAACATGGCATCACTACAACTGATGATTGCAAAAGTAGAATCACGCCGCAAAAAAACGTGCGCACCATTGGCGCTCTTGCAGCAGGTTAAAAAATTATGCCACGATGACACCAGCTTAGAATCACTCACCATCAAGCCACATGATATGCAGATTACGTTAGCAGCAAAAAATGCGCCCGGATTGGTGAGCATAGCAGGAACATTGGCCGAGCATCCACTCTGCAATGGCTTGCATATCACTTCACTGGAACCACGCGAGCAACGCCTCCTGGCTACCATGAAAGGAAATAATTTTAATTCGTAAATGAGCGAGAGGAGAGAGCATGAAAAGAATGGTTCGATCCGTCTTCGCCAAGGCTACGCCGGACGAGTACAATTGCGGAGCCTGTCCTGAGCGAAGTCGAAGGGCAATCACTCACCACGAACGGATAAAAGATCCGTTCGCCCTGAGTAGCCCACAGGGCGTATCGAAGGGTGCATGCAATAATTTAATCTATGCCACAGCAACATTAATGCTGCTTCCCTCAATATATGCCATGGAAGCACCAGGGGAATTGGCACATCTAGCACATTTTCAGGCCCTGTGCGATTTACAAGAAGTTCAAGAAAATATTAGCCGCCTTGCGCGCAAACCATTACGAACGCCCCGCATCGCACCCAAGAAAAAGGTTGCCTGGAGAGCCTCGGAGGGCACACTGGCAGAACGTGATTGCAGTACGCTCGTATTGGATATAATTCGTACCTGTGATAATGCGCGCGCACTACTTGATCCCTATGCCACCACCTCAAGTTCAGTATTGGCTGACACCGTCATGAAAGAGACTTACGAAGAAATCCAAGGGCACTATCGAAAAGCATTAATGCTATCAATACATTCATATCATAAAAGGTGCTCCAGCTCCTTTACGATGATCGATAACATTTTAGGACCATTTACTGAAAATGAGCTGCTCAAAAAACAAAATCTTCAAGAAAATTATACCTTTGCCCACAGAGATATTGTTATAGAGCTGACCAAAGTGTATGAACACGAGCTACCACTGCGTAAAGAAGAAATGGAGGGGCCAACTCATATCGAACTGTTTCTTCAGCAAGAGGCTACTGCACCACCAACCCCAGCCAATTCCGAAGATAGCGCCGCAAAACCACCGCGCGTTTCAATTTTAAAAAAATTATGGCGCAGCGGAAAAAATCTATTCAAAAAAAAGCCGTGAGCTGTCATACTATATCGCATCATGGCTCGCATAAAACAATTATCTCCACATGAAGCACAAAAAATTGCCGCCGGCGAAGTTGTAGAACGTCCGGCAAATGTTGTAAAAGAACTGGTTGAAAACTCTATAGATGCCGGTGCAACCAGCATTGCTATCTATATTGAAGATGCGGGCAAAAAACTGGTTCGTATCGTGGATAATGGCTGCGGCATGAGCCAAGAGGATGCGCATCTGTGTTTTAAGCATCATGCTACCAGCAAAATTACATCAGTTAATCAACTCAGCTCATTGGCAACGTTTGGATTTCGCGGTGAGGCGCTTTCCAGCATTGCTGCAGTCAGCAAAATCCAACTGCTCACCAAAGAAGCTGATGCATCTCTGGGCACACGCCTTATATTAGAAAATTTGTATACAGCGCAAGAAGAAACGGTTACCTGCAATACCGGAACCGATCTTCAGATTGCAGATCTTTTTTACAATGTGCCGGCACGCAAAAAATTTCTCAAAACCACCGACACTGAATGGCGGCAAATTACTCTTTTGTTTAACGCTTTTTGCCTTGATTATCGCGATGTGCATTTTAGCTTGTATCACAATAATGCATTGGTCCACTCATGCCCGCCCGTTTTGACCATCGCCGATAGAATTGCACAATTGTATGATCATACCGTTGCTTCTCAGCTGATCCCTGTGGAAAAAAAGAGTGGCGATATAACCCTTGAAGGGGTTATCTCCGCGCATACCTATGGGCGTTATGATCGCTCGGCAATCGTTTTTTTGGTGAATAAACGGTGGGTAAAAAATCACACCCTGAGCAAAGCACTGCTCAAAGGATATGCAAACGTGTTGCCGCCCGATAAATATCCGCTGGCCTGCTTGAACATTACCCTCGATCCCGCTCAGGTGGATATCAATATTCACCCGCGCAAAGAAGAGGTGCAATTTTTGCATCCACGATTAGTTGAACAAACTATTCAAGCAGCAGTTAAAGAAGGATTGGAGCAGCAGTTGAGCAAACAGCTACAAAAACAAGTAACTATTTGCTCGGCACCAAACGTGCCGACCAGTTTCCGGTCTCCTGAGCTACAGCCGACTATGTACACCGAAGGCTGGTCGAAGCATCCTTCGATACGTCAGCCTACGCTCTCCGAGCTTCAGCAGACTACTCAGGACGAACAGGGAGGAAGACCGTTCGTGGTGAGTGACGCCGAAGGCGCTGTACCCGTCCGGCGTAGCCTTGGCGAAGACGGATCGAACCACTTTTCCAACAAATTTCAGGAAAATAATTCGCTCATCCTCAGCCCACCACAGAATTTAAAATCGTATGATTTCACCATCATCGGCCAACTGCACAAAACGTATCTTATCATTGAAGAAAAAGATGGATTGATGCTCATCGATCAACATGCAGCTCATGAGCGGATTTTGTACGAGCAGTTCGCAACACGCTTTGCCGAAGTTGCCACCATTCCCTTACTGTTTCCACCGACGATCACCCTCACCGATCATGAGCTGGCAATTGTGCTGGCGCATAATGATGTTTTTACTCATAATCATATTATGCTTGAGCAGTTGGGAACTAATCAGATAATGGTTCAAGCAGTTCCGGCACATCTCAAAGAGATAAATTTGCAAGAGCTGGTGCGGTATGCGATAGGCACCATTGAAGAGCATCAAAAATTGGAACCAGAACTTCTGCATAAGAAAGTGCATGAAAAATTGCACGCGCAAATGGCCTGTAAGGCAGCAGTAAAGGCAGGAGATATACTCACTCACACTCAAATGCATCAACTGGTAACCGATTTGCAAACGGTAAACAATCGCGTCACCTGCCCCCATGGCAGGCCAACCACCTGGAATATTTCTTTGTACGAGATTGAAAAAAAGTTTAAGAGAAAATTATGAACTATTTTTTTACCGCTGCTTTAAATTTCGCATGCAGTTTTTCTAAAAGCTCATCCGCCTCATACTCACAATCATAGCGCTTACGGCCAGGAAACTCGCTCATAAGCTTTTCAATATATGCAGCGCGTGCTGCATAATAAGCTTGCTTGAAGAGCGCTGCGCATGCTGCTGCCTCATCAATGTTCTTCATCTCTAATTGCATTGTATAATTTCTAATTGCCAAATCAGCTTCATGCACCTGGTCAGAAATCGCGATCACAGGAGCAAGAGCATGCTTTAACTGTGAACCCTCCATCGATCCTCTCTTTCTGCCAAAGGTACCAAACAGCCCCGAACCGGAACTCTTCTTTGGGGCTTTCGGATTGGCTGCGACTTTCTGGTTTGTGAGCCGGCGGTTTATCCATGGCCATTCCATTCATAATCACCAATAACAGCACGAGTAAAAAACAGTTCATATCAACTCCCCCTTATATAAACCTCTTTTTTTTTGATTTTAATGAAGTCACTAAACTATTTACAATCACTGGCCAATAAAATTAGAGTTTTGATAGGTAATAGTCATTTTTTATCACAAGGAGAATCTATGAAATCAGTTAATCTGCGCAATGCAGGCGGTTTATTGCTCGGCTTAGGGCTCGCGCTCATAGTCTTGGGCTCACTCGCACTCTATGCAACCACCACCGCAACACTCATCTCGGTTAAATTACTGGCCTGGATATTTATCTTTTCCGGGTTTATTCAAATTGGCCATGGCTTCTATGCAAAAAACTGGAGTGGCTTTTTAATACCGTTGATTCTTGGCGTTATCAGTATTATCGCCGGCTGTATCATCTTAAAAAATCCGTTTGTCGGCGCATTTACCATCACACTTTTTTTGGCATTTCTTTTTATTGTGCAGGGAGTGATTCGTATTATTGTGGCTCTTTCCAAACGGTTTGATCACTGGGCATGGTTTTTAGCCAGTGGTATTTTGAGCGTAATCTTAGGCGCTTTAATTTTATATCAATGGCCATGGTCAGGATTGTATATCATCGGCATGTTCGTAGGCATTGATCTTATTTTTAATGGCTGGGCACTTCTCTTGCTGAGCTCGCTCACCCGAAGATAGTATAAACCAAAGTTCTAAGGAGATTTATATGAAATTAGTTAACCACTTTTTAGCACTCGTCATGCTTTTGGCGCCGGCAAGCTTTGCTATGCAACCGGCACAGCAAATTCTTGAAATAGGTTCGATAGAAAATCGAACTCCACATGCTCTAATCCTGGAAGAGCAATTTTTACCAAAGGACCGCAGCAAAGGACAGCTGCTTAAACCGATAAAAGATATACCGGCCAATACACTCACCCAAGTAAATCATAAATTATCACACCCATTGGGCAAAGATGAAAACTATTATTTCTTCACTCGCGTTAAGAGCAACCCAGTAAATAGCAATCCGGCAACACACAAAGGAGCACATGAAGTCAATCCGATCAGTCTATGGGTATGGCAAGAAGGAAATATACTGCACTATAAATTGATCAATCATGCCATCATGGAAACTACTGAACGCGTTTATGATCTTTCCAAAGTGAATAAAGCGACCATGAATATTACCATTCTGGAACCTTCAATGGGCAAAAGCAGCATTACTATGCAGCCGGCTCAAGAAGCGGCAAAACCACTCTTGAAACCTACAGCAACCCCAAAGCCGGCCGCTAAACCCGCAGCGCCCAAAAAAGTATAGGCACATTATCCTAATTTACGATAAAGATAGATGCCCATGAGATACCTCATGGGCAAAATTATACCATCGATGGCCTTAGCCTTCATTGCTATTTAGGCGGTTCAAATTTTCCGCCTGGCTTTCTATACATCACAATAAAAAGTCGGTCGAATAGTTCTTTAAAATTTTCCGCAATTATTTTTTTGATAAGGGGTATATTGTTTGATATTTCAATGTGATGCCGATAGCCTAGATCTAATAGTAGCTCATTAATCAATATTAATGAGCTGTGAAGCTCAAAAGCAATATTGCGATTATTCAACTTAATACCATTTAATTCTAGTTTTGATTCACGCAATAGATAAAGCCAATTGAGTTGTATAGGATTATCTGACGAAGTTGGTGTTATGCTGGTTTGAGGAGGATATCTATGCGTTTGAGATTCTTCAGGATCCATATCAAAATTAATGCGATCGGCAATATAAAAACCAAGGGTCAATTGAAGCATTACGAATTTTTTAAGATCATTTGGATCAGTAGTTTTTTCCACCAGTTCATTAATTGCAACATAATTTTTTGCTTTAGCTAAATCAAATATCTTTTTTTCGATAGAACTAGGTTGGATTCCCAATGCTCCGATGATTACTTTTTCTTTTTCTTCCGGGCTTATTATTGGTCCCTTTAGATCAGACTTTTTTTCCGCTACTGCTAAGAGCGATAACACTTGTAAAAAAATTATGAGACAGAAAAATAGTTTCTTCATTATTGCGCTTCCTCAAGTATCTTGGCAATATCCCTATGCTTTCTATCAAGCGCGAGCCTCGCGGCGGTTTTACTTTTGTAATTTTTCATTTTTGGATCAGCTCCGGAGGCCAGAAGTTCCTGCACTATTCCCCCATGACCATGATAAGCCGCATACATTAATGCGGTCCAACGCAATTTATTTTTAGCATTTACGTTGGCGCCATGCCTTAGGAGCATTTGTAAGATATTTTGGTTGCCATTCTCCGCAGCCATCATGAGTGAAGTTGTGCCAAATTTATCTTTCAGGTTGGGATTAGCTCCATGCTCCAAAAGCATTCGTGCAGTATCATGCTGATTTTTTTTGACCGCGAACATGAGGGCAGTGATACCCGACTTATCTTTTATATTTAGATCAGCATCTTTTGTTAAAAAGAGTTGTACCATTTCAGGATCATTGTAAATTAATTGTTCCATCAATGCGGTTCTATCCTCGGCATTCTTGATATTGACATCTGCGCCATGCGCTAAAAGACTGCGTATAATGTTTGGATTGCGATTTTGGCTTGCAATTAACAAAGCAGTATTCCCATCACTATTTTTCAAATTTGGATTTGCATTCTTTCGCAATAATAGTGATACAATTTCTTCATGGCCTTCATTAACTGCTACACTTAAGGCAGTATAACCTTCTTTATTTTGTATATTAGGATCGGCATGATGCGCTAGTAATAGCTTTACAGCTGGCTCATTGCCACTCCTTGCGGAATATAACAATGCAGTATTGCCAAACTTGTCTTGTATATTCAGCCTGGCACCATGCTTTAAGAGATCTTGCACTATAGCAGAGCGATTTCTGGAGATCGCCACAATCAAAGGAGTAGTGCCATCATTGTCTTGTAAATTAACATCCGCACCATTATCCAGAAGTATTTTTACTATTGTTATATCTCCCGCAATAATGGCCCTTATTAAAGGAGTAACACCTTGTTCATCTTGGGCATTTGGGTTAGCGCCTGCTGCTAAAAGGCGCATGAACTCTTCCGGACTACTAATAGCTTCTGAAGAATTTATTAAGATATCTAGATTTTCCGTTGGTTTCTTTAGCTCCATGGCAACAACAGATGAACCCAGTATTGCAAGTAAGAATATATATGCATAGAATCGGATTTTCATACTATTTCTCCAATAAAAATTATTTTGTTTTGTAGCATTATTACAACAAATCTAATAAAGATAGAATTAAATCTGCAACAGTATTGATTATCCCAATTTACGATACATATAGACGCCCATGAGATAACTCATGGGTGTCGTAATAATAAGTTGCAACAAAATCGCGCCAATAATATCGACTGCCAAGATGCGCCAAAAGTTGCCCGTTGTGGCCGTATAACTTTTTTTGAAGGCATTCATAACAGGGATATTTCTATCGATCACATAGTAAAAGCTGAATTGCAATTTTACCATCAGATAGATACCGGGAATGATAAATAATGCAAGGCCAACAGCAGCGGCTATCACATACAGAATAAATGTTGCCAGAAGCCGAAACAGTTGGGATATCGAAAACAATCGAAAAAAATCACCGAGACTCACACGAGCAGAATCGGTATCATAAAAGTTCAAAATGAGTTTGGTCGGGCCAGTCCAGATATATACGAGTGCCAAACAATAAAGAAGCAAAATCGCTATCCCTGCCAATGCTAAACCGCCGATGCCAAGCCCTTTAAAAATACCAATTCCAATAAAAAGCAGCATAATCGGCATTAGTATAAGAATAGAAAAAATTATCCAGAGCACAAAAAGCTTAAGAAAATACCATGGATGAGCAATCAACACATTGACCGCATAGCCAACCGTCTCTTTCACTGAAAATCGTTTTGCCATAAGAAATCCCCCTGAGTTATAAAGATATAGTAGCAAACAATGCTCTAACAAATCTATACTTGCAAATTGCATGCCAATTGCTTATCTTATCACCAGTGTAAAAACCCCTTTAACGCTCGGAATATTTCCTATGAAACATACAATGCATATTTCAGTATTACTTTTGGCAGTTCCATCATTTGCGCAGGCAATGCTAATCGATCGTGAAAGCCGCCCAGCGGCTCAACTTACGGTCAAAAGACAAGAACTACCCGAATGGGCAAGACCATCTGCAGCAAAACCGCCCACTCATCTGGATAAAACAATTATGAGATACGAGCCACTAGCCATTGCAACTGAAAGTTACGGCTCTATTGATGAAAAATTTGATAAAAAAGCGACAATCACACGTAACAACATCCCATTAGCCCTTATAGAATACACACTCACCGGTGGCAAGCTGATAGTGCCGGCCATCGCTCATCTCCCACCGTTTGAGTATAAAAATGATTGCTTCCAAGCAACTATTAAAAGAATTGCCTTAACAGAAGCAGGAAAGGCTTTGGCAGATAATGGATATAACAAGTATGTTCTTCGCTGTGTGTCTCTCTACATTGCTCTTAATGATTTAAGACGTCTTCATGCAAAACAGGAAAAGACTCTCTATTCTGCAGGGTCATCTTTGCATATCGATTCGCCGCATGATCCGGAAGCCGGAACTTTATTTGAGGATGTAGGCTTTAAGACGCTCACTCATCCTTATAACGGACAAATGTCTTATCTTCTTACTGCTTCCCCAGAAGATTCAAGCCCAAAATTTGACGATGATGATACGCTTTTAGCAATAATCGATGAGATGCTTGAAAGAAAAGAACCAGTGGCAAAATCGCACAAAAGAAAAAATTCTGAGAGCCTGCAGGAACAGCAAGCACCGCGCCGCTCAGCACGATTGGCTTTAAAAGCAGCAGCAGAAAAAAAATAAGATCTGCTTTATACTAAGTGCATGAAGATAGCCTTTCTTACGTTCCTTAAACGATTTTTTGCCCTTTCAGGGCCCGGATATTTGATAGCCGTTGGCTACATGGATCCAGGCAATTGGGCCACCGATTTATCCGGCGGCGCCCAATACGGGTATGCACTCTTGAGTGTGATACTCATTTCAAATTTTATGGCCATGCTTTTGCAATATTGCGCCCTAAAATTGGGTATTGTAACGGGTAAAGATTTGGCCCGTGCTTGTCGCGATTATTATCCTCCTTCAATTGCAATACCGCTCTGGATCTTGGCCGAATTGGCGGTGATCGCCACCGATCTGGCGGAAGTGATCGGCTCGGCAATCGCCTTGCAGCTTTTGTTTGGCATACCATTACTCGTTGGCATCTGCCTAACGGCCGGGGATGTACTCTTACTCCTCATGTTGAGCAATCGGCATATTAAATTAGTAGAAATTTTAGTCGCTGCACTTATCGGTGCCATCATCGTTTGCTTTGCTATCATTATTTTTATTGCCAAACCTTCTTGGATAGGCATTTTGCAAGGCTGTATCCCCACCACAAAAATTCTGACCGATTCAGAAATGCTCTATCTGGCCATCGGCATTTTGGGCGCCACGGTGATGCCCCACAACTTATATCTGCATTCAGCATTGGTAAAAGAAGAAGCGAGGGGAGATGCTGATGCCAAAAAGAGATCGATCTTTTACAGTGGGCTGGATTCTTGCGTAGCGCTCACGTTTGCTTTTTTTGTGAATGCGGCAATTTTGATTGTTTCAGCGGCAGTATTTTATAAAAATGGCCTCTATGCCGTGGCTGAGATCCAAGATGCCTATCATCTTTTTACACCGATCCTCTCAACAAACGTTGCCAGTTTTGTATTTGCGATTGCATTACTGATCTCCGGCCAAAATTCTACCCTCACCGGCACCTTGGCGGGACAAGTAATCTTAGAAGGGTTTATCAATATTAAAATGGCTGCCTGGGCTCGCCGCCTCATCGGAAGATTGGTAACCATCATGCCGGCGATCTTTGGCATCTGGTGGATGGGCGAATGCTGCCTTTCTCATCTGATGATCTTTAGCCAGATTATCTTGAGCTTGCAGCTGCCCTTTGCCGTTTTTCCTCTCATTCAGTTTACCAGCAATCCTACCATCATGGGGCAATTTACCAATGCCCGTTGGGTGAAAGCATGTGCCTATGCATCAGGATTTGCTATTTTGATTGTGAATACGTTGATGATTTATTTTGCAATAGCATAAAAAAACCGGACTTTCATCCGGTTTTTTTATGTGAATTTTGTGAAAATTTTATGCTTTAGCAGCTTCTTGCGCTGCAAGATATGCTTGCGCTGCGGCAATGCGATCAGCATTACTTGGATGCGATTCAAAAGGGGTGTTTCGATGAATCCAGAGATAGAATCGATACCACATGGTAGCTTTCCACAACTCCTGTTGCAATGATGAAAAATCGGCTGGCGTCAAGTTATCTTTCTCCGCCATCAATTTATCATTGGTTGCAGCAAGTTCAGCATCAACCTTTTTGATCTTATCTTCCATAATTGTAAATGCTTCTACGCAATCGGCAGCATAACCGGATTCAAATGCAAATTGATCAGCTTCTTTTTCAAATCTTTTTCCAATAATTAGTCCTCTTCCTAAAAGAGTAAGCGCTGCCACACCCAAGCCACGAATATAATAATCGGCAACATCAAATTCTAAGAATTTATATCGCCATCTATCAATTCCTATATAATTTCTTACACAATTAATGCCCTTATTTACCACATATAAAGATGCAGCCAAGGATGGAATAAGTAAGGCAATATTTTTATTTATATGATTATGCTTTATATGGCCCAGTTCATGCGCGATAACCGCTTTCAATTGATTATCAGCAAGCTCATTCAGCAGCTTTTGTTCAATTAAAATTCCGCCAACACTGTTAATAAATTTTGCAGCGAATGCATTGAATACATGTTCATTTAAACTAATAAAAATTTTAGGCGTAGGCATTCCTGATTTTTGAGCAAATGATTCTACAAACGCATATAGCTCAGGCATCATCTCAGGAGTAATTACGATCGTATCATATAATAGAAACATAAAGCATCCAAGGCGCTGCCATATACTTGGCATATGCTTAGAATTGTGAATAGCGCGCTCAAATTCATGAGATATATGATTCACATCCTCATCAAACAGATTTTCAAAAACAGGATTCTCTTTGACCAGTTGAAACTCCTGCTTGTAGACATGAGTTTTGGCTACCGCTTCATCGGCCCAAATAGCCCCGTTGCAAACCAGTAACATTGATAGAAAAAGACCACGCATATTCATGCTGCCCCCGATGGCAAAAAAGGTTTAGTATTTCAATAAAAATACCCCACTTTATTCACTTTGGCAATAACAAGATGCAATCGCTTTAGACATGCAAAAATCGCATTTTATATTTTATACAAATAGAGATTTTTTTATAGACTATTGCATTGGGCAGCGCACACACGGCAGACTAAACAGTAGAAGGAATTTTAAAAAAGGGGAACTATTATGATCTTGTATGCTATTTTTTTGCTCTCTACCGCTCTTTTAGCTCATGCTGATGACGCGCCATACAAAAAAGCAAATGATACTATTTGCCCCAGCGAATATAATTGCAAGGTGACCAAAAGTTGCCAATGCTGGTGCTCTCACAAATGTGGCCCGCGCGATAAAGTGGCCGATGATAAACCGGTCTTTTTAATGTCTGATCCTAATGGCAACTACTGTTACTGCAACGAGTGGGATCTTCTTAACTATGACCGTTGCATGGTAAAAGATGCCGCTATGAAAGCATCCTCAAATACCGTCAAGTGGTAATGATAGTTTTACAAACGGGCGCGAGGATAATCCAAGGCGCGAACAGTATCCTCAGGAGCAAAAAGATCGAGCCAGATCTTTTTATCTTCAACCGATAGTTGGCTGAATGCCTCAACCTTATAAGGAAGTGGTAAACGGACGTTTACTATCTCCACTCTTTTTTTGGGTTTCTTAGACTTAGCGCTCAAAGCTTTTGCAACTTGCTTTTCAAAAGCAGTTTGCTGCTCGGTAACTTTTTCCGGCGGTTGCATACAAAAACTGCCCGTTGCCATGCTCATTACTACAAACCCTAACAATGTTTTGATAGCCATATAGTCTATAACGTTAAAAGGTGAATACTATTAATGAGTTTAGCCATCTTTGCCGTTAAATCTAGCCTTTTTTGTGGGCACCCATGTGCCGTGCCCGAATACTTGCCTCGGCCTTTTCTCGTGTTGATGAATGGGCAATCACGCTCCATTTACCATTCTCAAATTTTAAAATCGGATACCCTTTGGTCTTTGTCTTTTTACCTACTTTGTATGGCATACCTATCTCCTTATTTTTTATTTCGCGCAATGCAATATGCGATGATTAAACACAGTGCCTTTAAACTTCGCCAACTCATGGCCGGTAATTTCCAGCTCAAGCGGCGCCTGCCAGGATTTAGTAACACTCGCGCTAATATCTTTAAATTGCTTGCGCGCTTCTCTATTTTGCGCTGCATATTCAATCACGGTGATCGCTGAGCCATCAATGAGCGTATGCAATTTTTTCCAGGCACCATCCGGCATCACCAGCTGCAGCCCCAAAATCACCACCGCATAATTGTTGCTATCAAACTTGCCATCCCACTTTTCAAACGGTTTTGGCACGTGCGTAATATTGCCCTCTTCTTTGCGTCTGATTTCCGGATCGATCACAATTACTTTTTTATCTTTAGGTAAAAAACCGCTCATAGGAGCGCCGGCACCGCCAATTTCTATCACCGTATCGCATCCGGCAACCATTTCGACAACTTTTTTCTGTCGCTGCTCTTTAAATGCCGGAGAAGCAAGATACGGCCACTTTTGACAGGCTGCCGCATAATAAGGAACACAAACTAAAATCATTAATACTAAAAAACTCTTTTCCATTATCATCTCTTTTTTTTACCATTAAAAACAACAAGTGCTAGCATAGCAAAATCTTCAATAATATAAAGGTAAAAACTATGCCAAAAAAACAGACTGCCGTCTACACGATCGGCCACTCAACACGCCCCATTCAAGAATTTATAGAGGTTCTCAAACAGTATGGCATCACCGAATTGGTTGATATTCGCACCATCCCCAAATCGCGCCATAATCCTCAGTTTAATGAAGCAGAATTAGCGGATGCGTTACGCAACCATCATATTGGCTATTGTCATGAAAAAAATTTGGGTGGATTACGGCACACACATGCGGATTCGCCCAACATGGGCTGGCACAATGCATCATTTCGCGGCTATGCTGATTATATGCAAACGGAAGAATTTCAAGACGCATTACAAAAACTGATCGAGCAAGCGCATCATAAAAAAGTTGCAATCATGTGCGCTGAAGCGGTCCCCTGGCGCTGCCACAGATCACTGGTGGGTGATGCATTATTGGTTCATGATATCTTCGTTGAAGATATCTATTCACTCACCTCAGCCAAACCTCACACCTTAACTCCGTGGGCCAAAGTGCGCGGAACTCAGATCACCTATCCCGCCCCCAAAAAGGGCCCTGCTTCTTAATAATTGGTTGAAAACTCAGTTGTCGCCAAACTGTCGACAACTTGTCGACGGTTCAGTTCGTGAAGTTTTGTCACGAACTGAAATTTCACTCGCAACCCATGATATTTTGTCACGACTTCACTTTTAATGCTGCTGCTCTACCGTAGTTGTGAGGGTATCGAGCCAGGCAAATCGGCATAAAAAAAAGCTCAAGCATTGTGCCCGAGCTTTCTGACTCTAAAAAAACTATTGAAGATCATGCACCGTTAATCCTTTTGCATCTTTTCTTCCTGCCAAGATATCTGAAATCTTGTATCTGAATTCCGTAAATGTCTCACGGGGAAGCCCCTCTGCTTGTGAATGAAAATACGTAGCAAATTTTAGCGCATGTTTATTTCCATTTACTACAACTTGTAAAGTTTGAGTATCTTTTTGCATAACGCCATGATTTACCTCCATCTCAATTCCTTGTGCGGCTTCCAAAACACGCTTCTGCGTAACAACTCCATCAATCCAACCAATTTCTTCTTCTACTACTGCTAGATTCCGCCAAATCATTGAAGATCGTTATCTTATCCGACACCTCAACAAACGTTCCAATCTCTAAGCTGTATTCTGCCGGCATTAATATTGAGAGCAATAAAAGCGACACTTAAAAATCCGTAAATCTTGTTCATGAGAACTCCTTTGGAGGGTCTGTCAACTATTTTGTGTAAATAGTTTTATTTCAACTCACTAATTTGCCGTAACCCTTTCATTAAAAAAGACGTGCAGTTGTGTTGCGATTTCTGTCCAACCACGAACAGGGAACAACCACTTTTTTTGAATGTCCCGCGCAGCCAAAAACAGCAGCTTAAACAGCGACTCATCAGTGGCAAGAACGGTTCTATTTTTGCTCACTTTACGGAACTGGCGATGGAGTGCTTCAACGGCATTGGTCGTATAAATAAGTCGTCGCAGCTCAGCCGGGTACTTAAAATACGTCGAAACGTGCGCCCATTGCTCAACCCAAGGCTTTACTGCCAGCGGGTATTTCGTCCCCCATTTTTGCTCAAGCAGACCAAGGTAGTAGCGTGCTTCTGACTCTGATGCCGCCGTGTAAACTAATTTCAAATCCGCAATGAATTGCTTACTATTCTTGTGCGCAACATATTTAAAAGAATTGCGCATCATGTGAATAACGCATCGCTGTATTTCAGTGCGAGGGAAAGCCGTTTCTATCGCATCGCCCATACCCTTGAGTCCGTCAATGCAGGCAATAAAAATGTCTTTGACCCCGCGTGCCTTGAGCTCATTCATAATTGAAAGCCAATAGGTCGCTCCCTCGCTTGACCCAATCCATAATCCAAGAATGTCCTTATTGCCATTTATATCAACGCCAAGGCAGGTGTATGCTGCTTTGGAGACTATCTTCCCGCCATCACGAACTTTATAAAAAATAGCATCGAAGTAGGTGATCACGTACACCGATGCAAGCGGCCTTTGCTGCCACTCGTGGGCAACATGCAAGACTTTGTCCGTGATCATTGAGACCATTGTTGGAGATATCTCAGCGCCGTAAATCTCCTGTACATGGGCCTGGATGTCTCGAGTTGTCATACCACGAGCATACATCGAGATAATCCTCTCATCGAACTCACTTATGTCGGTTTGGTATGACTTTACAAGCTGAGGGCTGAACTCGCCGTTCCTATCCCGGGGAATCGCAATTTCAATCTCACCGGCGGTGCTGAGTACCGTTTTGGACGAGGTGCCGTTTCTCTTTTGCCTGAGTTGCTTCCCACCTTTGAGTGCTTCTGGTAGCCCAGGTGCTGGTTTAGCTCCTCCTGCAAAATACCCTCGATGACACCCTTCATCATGCTTTTTACCACCGTGTGGACATCTTTGAGGTTTTTGCAATTTTTTGCCAATTGGCTAAAATCTATGTTGTTGTTTATCTCTGCCATAAAAAATCCTGTTAAATGGAGGTTATTTCTGTATTTTCAGCTTATACCATTTATCCCATTTACACAAAATAGTTTACAGCCTCCCTTTGGAATATAGATAATTTCGTTGCAACTTTAGTAAAAGATCACAATGGAGTCAAATTACTTTGTTGCTCACAAAAAAATTGCTATGGTTGAGTAGTAAAAATAATCAAATTTAAGGAGTGGTTACATGAAGCGTTTTACTATATTCTTTCTTCTTCCCTTGGTCATCGTAAATCTATTACTCTCAGGTCCTCTACTGGCTACCATAATCCAAGTCACCAGCAATGACGGCGGTATGGCAGATGGCAGCCTAAATGCCGCTCTTCAACAAGCCCTAGATGGCGACACTATCGACTGCTCACCGATTGCCGGACAGACAATCAGCTTATCAGCGCGCCTACCAGCACTTGGACCCTCTTTCACCATTTTGGGCAGTGGTGTGACTATCGATGGGGGTAGTTCCATCCCCGTTTTCTCTAGCTCAAGGCGCGGCCACCATTACCGATTTCATTATTCAAAATGGACTTTCCAAAGGTGGTAATGGAGGTCCTGGCAAAACCGGCGGAGGCGGCGGAACG